>VGXR01000038.1 GCA_016873255.1 Planctomycetota bacterium | reverse complement strand
CCCGTGGATCCTCGAGGACTGGCGCAAGCTCACCACGAGCGACCACTTCTACTACATGTGCACCAAGTACTGGGCCGACGGCGACGTCCACAAGTACTTCAGCCCGTACGACAGCCCGTACGACGCATACATCAACTTCATGAACGTGCTCGACAACCTGCGGACACGCGCCGGGGCATGACCCTCACGCCCGCGCCACCCGCGCCCCGTCCACGCCCTCGCGCTCGCACCACCGGCTGACGCAGATGGCCGACCACGCCTGCTGCGCGGCGCCCTCGTCCCCGGCGCGGGCGCGGTCGAGCGCTCCGCGCACCGTGCGCCCGTCGAGGATGCCCTGCGCGTCGATGCGGCGCGGGTCGAGGACGGAATCCGCCCACGCCGCGAGCGGCCCGGCGAACCACGCGCGCAGCGGCACGCCGAAGCCCTGCTTCGGGCGCTCGACGATCCGGTCGACGCCCGCCGGCAGCCGGTGGCGCAGCGATTCGCGCAGCAGCGTCTTGCCGAGCGAGCCATCCGTGCGCCAGGCAGGCGGCACGCGCCACGCGAACTCCAGGATCCGCCGGTCGAGCATCGGCTCGCGAGCCTCGAGGCCGCACTCCATGGTGCAGCGGTCGAGCTTCACCAGCAGGTCGTCGGGCAGGTAGCGCGTCTGGTCGCGCAGCAGCAGCTCGTCGACGAACCCCGCCTCGTCCGCGGGGAACCTGCGCGGCATGGCACGCGCCTCGCGCGCGACCGTCGCCTCCCACGAGTCGCGCGGCAGCTGGCGGATGGCGCCCGCCGGGTCGGGCCACACCTCGAAGAACGACCGCCACAGGGCCTCGTCGTCCTGCGCACGCAGGATGGCGGCCGCCTTGTGCATCAGCCTTCCGCGCTGCGTGCGCCGCAGCGCCGCCGGCAGGGTCGGCTCGAGCGGCCGGAGCACGCGCTCCCACGCATCGCCGCCCACCAGCTCCACGGCGTCGGCGAAGCGCCGCCGCACGAACGCAGGCACGCGGCGGATCCAGCCGGCCAGCGCATGGCCGCGCAGGTGGCGCTCGTAGCCGCAGAAGAGCTCGTCGCCGCCCTCGCCCGAGAGCGCCACGCCCACGGTGCCGCGCGCCGCCCGCGCCACCGCAAGCGTCGCCAGCGCGCTCGAGTCCGCGAAGGGCTGGTCGAACGCCGCGATGGTGTCCTCGGCAAGCGTCTCCAGCCCGGAGTCCTCCACCATCACCTCGGCATGCTCGGTGCCGAGCGCCTCCGCCACGGCGCGCGCGTGCGGGCGCTCGTCGTAGCGCGGGTCCGCGAAGCCCACCGTGAAGGTCCGCGGCCGGGCCACGCCCGAGTGGCGCATCGACGCGACCACCAGCGAGCTGTCGATCCCGCCGGAGAGGAACGCGCCCACCGGCACGTCGCTCGCGAGCCGCCGGCGCACCGCGGAATCGAGCAGGCCGTCGAAGGCGCGCACCATCGCGGCGCGGTCCCCGTGGAAGCCCTCGCGGCGTGCCGCGGCCGCGGCCCGGCGCACGCTGAACCACTCGGTGCGGTCGATGCGCCCGGACGGAAGGTCGAGCCGCAGCGAGTGCCCGGGCTCCAGCGCATGCAGGCCCTCCCACGCGGTGCGCTCGCCGCGCACGGCGAGCACGGAGAGCACCTCGGCGAGCGCGATCGCGGACACGCGGTTGCGGAAGCCCGGGCATGCGGCCAGCGCGCGCAGCTCGCTCCCGAACACGAAGACGTTCGCTCCACGGCCGACCTCGGCGTGCCCCCAGAAGCAGGGCTTCACGCCCATGCGGTCGCGCGCGAGCCACAGCGCGCGCTCGTGGCGGTCAAGCGCCGCGAAGGCGAACATGCCGTCCAGGAGCGGCAGCGCCCCCGCCGCACCGTGCGCCTCGAGCGCCGCGCACAGCACCGCCGTGTCGCCGGTCGAGTCGCCGACGCGGCCGCCGCGCGCCTCAAGGTCGCGCCGCAAATCGCGGAAGTTCCACAGCTCGCCGTTGTAGGCCACCACCCAGCGGCCCGTCACCGAGACCATGGGCTGCGCCCCCGCGGGCGAGCGGTCGAGGATGGCCAGGCGCCGGTGCGCGATGCCCACGCCCGTGCGCGGCTCGAACCACGTGCCCTCCCCGTCGGGTCCGCGATGCGCCACGGCCGCCGACATCAGGCGCAGCGCCGCCGCGGGGTCCGCGATCCGGTCTGCGTGGTCGACGAATCCTGCGAACCCGCACATGCCCGCGGATCCTAGGAAATCGCGGGGCACCCCACCCGATTGCCTCTCCGGTGAGGCGCGGCGCAGCTCGTCCCGCGCCCATCCCCGACGGACTTCCTATCCTCGCCGCATCAGCGAACCGCTCCCGCCGCCCTCCGCCGAGCACCCGCTCGACCGAAAGCACCGCGCGCTCTACCGCCGCGTCGGCGCGGTCGCGGGCGCGCTCCTCGTGGTCGCGGCGGTCATCGCCGTCTGGCGCGACCAGGCCATCGTGGACTCGCTCGGCCGGGCCGCGCGCAGCCCGCGGTGGGACGCGCTCGGGGTGCTGGCGCTTGCGGCCCTTGCCAACCAGGCGCTCACCTCGGGCGTCTTCTGGACGCTCATGCGCCGCCACGGGACGGTCGGCTTCGGGGAGATGAACGCACTGGTGGCGGCCAGCACGCTCGCCAACTACGTGCCGATGCAGGCCGGGAGCATCGGGCGCATGGCCTACCACCGCGCGGTGAACGGCATCCCCGTGCGAACCAGCCTGGTGGTCATCCTCCAGGCCATGGCCGCCACGGCCGCGGCCACCTGCGCCGTGGGAGCTGCCGCCATGTTCGCCCGGGGCGTCGGCGCACCCTGGTGGGTCGCGCTCCTGGTGCCCGCGGCATGGCTGCCCCTGGCGATCGAGCCCACCTGGCGCCCGTTCGCGGCGGTGATGACGCTGCGCAGCACCGAGGTGCTGGTGTGGGCCGCGCACGCATGGGCCGCCTTCGCGCTGAGCGGATGGCCGGTTGAGCCCGCAACCGCCGTGGGTGCCGCGCTGGTGGCGAGCGCCGCGAACCTCGTGCCCTTCGTCGGCAACGGACTCGGGGTGCGCGAGTGGGCCGTGGCGCTCGCGGCGCCCGTGCTCGGCGGATTCGAGCGTGATGCCGGGCTCGCCGCGGAACTGGCCGGCCGGGCCGTCGACATCGCCGTCGCCGTGCCGCTCGGGCTCGTCGGCATCGCATCGCTCGTCGCGCGAACGCGCGCCGCGGCGGCTTCGCGCGGATAGACTCACCCGATGCTCACTCCCGCGGGCCCGCTCGCTTGCTGCCTCTGCACGGCGTCGGTCCTTGGGCTTGCCCCCGCCATCGCGCAGGATGCCGCGCCGGCCCCCGCGTCCGCGCCTCCACCTGCCGCGGCCGCGCCGCCCGCCGCCGCTGCCGAGCCGCCCGCCGCCGCCCCCGACCCCGACTTCGCCGTGCGCATCGACGAGATGCTGGCGGCCGCATGGCTCAGCGACCTCTACCCGCTGACGCGCGACCCCGACATCACCGACGAGGGCTACCGCGCGTGCCTGGCAATGGCACTCCGCTGCGCGCGGCTTGCACCCAACCGCCGGCTCGCGTGGGACCTGTCGCTCCTCCTCGCCGAGGCCGTCGAGCCCGGTGCGCCCGATGCCGCGCGCGCCGCCCGGCGCGAGGCCCTCGCGGCGCTGACCCGCATCGACCCCGCCGACGACGTGATCCGCCTCGCGCGCGTCGCCGACGCCATCGATGCGCACCCGACCGCCGACGCGCGCGTGCGCGCCTACGAACAGGTGCTGTCCGACGCCGGGCGCTCGGCGCTGGGCCCGGCGGTCTCCGCGCGGCTTGCCTACCAGCTTGCCTCGCTCCAGAGCCGGATGGGCAACTCCGAGCTCTACGCGCGCTGGCTTGCCGAGAGCGTCAAGGTCGACCCGAGCTTCCCGGTCGCCGCGCAGGCCGCGGCCGGGTTCTTCCGCATGCGCGTGGACGACCCCGCGGCCGACGTGGAGCTCCTCTCGATCGCCGTCGAGGCAAACCCGCGCGACCTCGACACCTGGAGCGCGCTGGTCACGGTGCTGCTCGACGGCGGCGCGTTCCGCGGCGCCGAGCGCGCGGCGCGCATGGCGATCGCGGTCGCCGAGGCGGAGCGGCGCAGCGAGGCCGTGTATGCGCTGACCGGCGACCTCGCCACCGCGCTCTGGGGCGGTGGCCGCCAGGCCGATGCCATGCGCGAGCTCGAGCTGCGCATGGGCCGGCTGACCGACGACTACCGGCGCATGATCTCGCTGATGGACCCGACCATCACCATCGAGCGCCTCAACCGCGAGTTCCCGCCCGTCCCGTCGACGCTCGCCGTGGCCATGCTCGGGCTGGCCAAGCGCCAGGGCGATGCCGCCAAGCTCGACCAGCTGCTCGAGCGCGCCATCCGCGGCACCGACACCGAGATCCGCCGGGCCAAGGACCGCGGCGACCCGGAGCAGGCGATCAGCGCCTACGACGTGCAGAAGCTCACCGCCATCCTGCTCTTCGCGCCCAACGTGACGCCGGCGCGCGCGCTGATCGACGGCCTGTCGAAGTCGGACGCCCTCGGCGATGCCGGCAAGGCGCGCTTCGAGGCCATGCTGGCCTGGCGCCAGGGCAAGCTCGAGGACGCCATCAAGGCGCTCGCCCCGCTCAGTGCCGACGACCCGCTTGCCCGCTACGCGCACGCGTGCGCGCTCGCGGAGGCGAAGCGCACGCAGGATGCCGCCGCCGAGTTCCGGGCACTCGCGGATTCGCACATCGGCACCTCCATCGGCCTCCTCGCCCTCGACCGCCTCGCCGAGGCGCTCGGCCAGCCGTCGCTCGTGACCCCGCAGCTCTCCCCGGCCGTGGCCGCGCGCGCCAAGTCGCTCGACGAAGCGCTGGCGGCGCACCTGCCGAAGTCCGTCGACGACCTCGTCGAGAGCCCGATGCGTGCGCTCACCGTCGAGCTGGTGCCGTCGTCGCTGCGCGTGGGCCCCTACGAGCCGCTCACCTTCGCCGTGCGCATGCGGAACAACTCGAGGCTGCCGCTTGCGATCGGCGGCGATGCACCGATCTCCGGCAACATCACGATGCGCTCCGCCGCGCCGAGCCCGGGCCGCGAGGGCACCGGCGAGCTCCCGCCGCAGCCGATCCTCGTCGACCGCAGGCTGCGCCTGATGCCCGGCGAGAAGATCGAGGTGAAGGTCGATTCCGACCTCACCGTCACCGGCATGCTGCTGGCGATCGAGCCGCTCGACCCGCACCTCGTGACGCTCGCCATCGTGTCGAACCCGGCCTCCGTGACGGGCGGGCTTGCGCCGGGCTTCCTGGGCACCATCACCGAATGCCAGCCGATCCAGTTCACCGGCGTGGCCGTCACCGCCGAGTGGATCGCCGAGTCGCGCGCGCTGATCCGCCAGGCCGGGCGCGTCGAGGCGGTGAAGCGGCTGGCGCTCCTGGCGCACGCTGGCGCCGACCCGAAGCGGCTGCCCGAGGCGGTGCGCCCGGAGTCCAAGGCCATCTGGGCCGAGGTGACGGCGGCGTGGAAGGCCCTCCCCGAGCGCGCGCAGGCGTGGGTGGTGGGCGTCCTCCCCACGGAGACTCCCGACATGGCGCCGCTCATGGAGGCCGCGCGCGCAAGCACCTCGCCCGCGGTGCTCCGCAGCTGGATCATCACCCGCATCGCCGATCCCAAGGACCCGCTCCTGGACGTCGGCCGCCGCAGCGGCGATGCCGAGCTCGCCGAACTCGCCGAGAGCGTCACCTGGACCGTCGACCGGCGCGCCGCGCGCGCGGCGGAGGAGGTCGGCACCGAGGTCGAGCGCGCGCGCACGCAGCCGCGGGACTCCGGCAGCCGATGACGGGGCTGGTCCTCCGGCGCCTTGCGCTGCTGCCGGTGCTCCTCCTCGTCGTCTACACGCTGACCTTCGCGCTGGCGTGGGCCATCCCCGGCAGCCCGTTCGACGACGCGGAGGGCCGCCGCCCCTCGGCTGAGACGCAGGCGGCCATGCGCGCCCAGTACCGCCTCGACGACCCGGGCGGCTTCTACCTCGACTACCTCGGCCGGGCGAGCGGCGTGTCGTGGGCGCTCGGCCGCGCGCCGCAGCCGTTCGACCTCGGCCCGAGCCTGCGCCACCGAGACCGCTCCGTCAACGAGATCATCGCCGAGGGGCTGCCCGTCTCGCTGTCGATCGGCGTGGCGGCCATGCTGGTGGCGCTGGTGGTCGGCACGTTCGCGGGCGTGGTGGGCGCGCTGCGGCCGGGCTCCGCGGCCGACCTCGCCACGCAGCTGGTGGCGGTCGCCGGCATCAGCGTCCCGGCCTTCGTCACGGGCACCGTGCTCCTCATCGTGTTCGCGGCGGTCCTCGGCCTGGCGCCTGTCGGCGGGTGGCACGGGCTGCGCAGCCTGCCGCTGCCGGCCATCGCGCTCGGCCTTGCGCCGTCGGCGTACATCGCGCGCCTCGTGCGCAGCCAGATGCTGGAGCAGATGTCCGCGCAGTACGTGCGCACGGCGCGCGCCAAGGGCCTGAGCACGCGCCAGGCCGCGCTCCGCCACGCGCTGCGCAACGCGTTCCTGCCGGTCCTCAGCTACCTCGGGCCCGCGACCGCCGTGGCCGTCACCGGCTCGTTCGTGGTGGAGAAGGTGTTCGCGGTGCCGGGCATCGGCAAGCACTTCGTGGACGCGGTGCTCGCCAAGGACATCACGCTCCTCATGGGCGTGGTGCTGGTCCTGAGCACGTTCGTGATCCTCCTGAACCTCGCGGTCGACGTGCTCTACGCGTGGATCGACCCGCGCGTGTCGGTGGGCGCGGGCGCCCGCTGACCGTCAGCGCCGCGGCAGCACGCGCAGGTCGGAGAGCAGCTGGTCGAACGACGGGTCGCGCGTCACGCCGCGCAGCCGCGCCGGGTCGTACATCATCACGGTGGCATAGTGCGTCACCGGAAGCACCGCGGCATCGCGCTCGGTCACCATGCGCTCGGCATCGGAGAGGACGGCAAGCCGCGCCGCCGGGTCGCGCTCCGCGGCCGCGCGCGCGAGCAGCGCGTCGAACTCGGCGCACGAGTAGCCGCGGTCGTTGTTTCCGTCGCCGGTGCGGCAGAGGTCGAGGAAGGTGCACGGGTCGTCGTAGTCGCCGTACCAGCTGCCGCGCGCGACCATGAAGTCGCCCTCGCGGAGCTTCGGCTTCATCTGCTTCGACTCCATCGCGCGCAGCTGCGTGTCCACGCCCAGCTCGCGGCGCCACATCGCCGCCAGCGCCAGCGACACGTCGCGGAAGCGCGGATTGCCCGTGGAGTACAGGAGGTCCACCGTCGGGAACCTCGTCCCGTCGTCACGCACGGGAACCCCGTCGGCACCGCGCCTGCCCCACCCCGCCGCCGCCATCTCGCGCCGTGCGCGCTCGGCGTCGAACGGCAGCCCGGCCGGGGACCGGTAGCCGGGGACCGTTCCCGGCGGCACCAGCGTGGCGGCCGCCGGCTCCCCGATGCGCACGATGCGGTCGGCGATCGCCTGCCTGTCCACGGCCAGCGTGAACGCACGGCGCACCGCTGCGTCGGCGAACGGGTTGGGTGCTCCGCCCGCAAGGGTGGGCCGGCAGTTGTAGCTGAAGAAGTCCGTGCCGAAGTTCGGGACCACGTGCACGTCCCGCCGCTCGCCGCGTCCCGGGGCGGGCAGCTCAGCGAGCGCGGCGTCGGGGTCGGCGCCCCTCGCGCGCAGCTCGTCGTACAGCGCGCGGTTGCGCTCGAGCCAGCGGGCAGACTCGGCCACCAGGTCGGCCTTGTAGTCGGCGCGCACGTCCGGCAGCCAGCCCGCTGCACCCGACTCGAACGCGAGCACCGCGGTGTTGGCATCCTCGATCGGCACCAGGTCGATGCACGCGGGCGGGCCCTCCGAACGGTCCCAGTGCATGGGGTTCCGCTCCAGGCGCATGCGCCGGCCGAAGCGCCAGTCGGTGACCGTGTAGCGGCCGTTGCACACGAGGTGCTCGGGCCGCGCCCACGCGGGGTCCTCGACGCGCCGCCCCGAGGCGGCATCGAACGACGTGAAGCGCGCGATCGTGGCGCGGTGGACCGGCGCAGTCACCGGGAACGCGGCGATCGACAGCCAGTACGGAAGCGGCGCGCGGAGCGAGACCCGGAGGGTGCGTTCGTCCATCGCCTGCGCGCCGACGGTGCGGTCGGCGAATGCCATCGCCTCGTCCCACAGCGCGCGGGCGCGCTCCTCGGTCCGCTCGCCCTCCGGCAGCGCCGCGAACGCCTTGAGCTGCGCCTGGCGGAACGCCGACAGCTCGCGCGCGCCCTCCACCTCCTCAAGGAACCCCGCATAGTCGGCGGCCGTGTCGGGCACCATCGCGCGGCGCCATCCGGCCACGAAGTCCGCGGCCGTCACCGGATCGCCGTTCGACCACCGCGCATCCGCACGAAGGCGGAAGGTCCACGTCCTGCCGTCCCCGGCGACCTCCCATCGCTCGGCCACGCCGGGGCGGACCGTGCCGGGCTCGGGGTCGACGGTCACCAGCATCTCGTGGATCGCCCGTCCGGTCCGGATGTCGTGCTGCCACGTCATGCGCTGCGGGTCGAGCGTGAAGCCGTCGTTGGACTGCACCACCGTCAGGTCGGGCTCGGGGCCGCCCGCATCGAACGATGACAGCGCCACCAGGAGCGCCGCAAGCAGGATGGCGGGCAGCGCCAGCTTCATGGCCGTGCGTTCTACATCGGCTCCGCCGGGAACGGCCGTGCAATCCGTAGACTGCGGCCCGATGCGCCTCCTCCGACCGCTCGCCCTTGCCTGCGCAGCAGCCACCGCGGCGTGCGCGCCGGAGCCGGTGCCCGCGGTGCTCTCGTTCCCCGACGGCGACTATGCACGCGCCTTCGATGCGGCCCTCGAGGCGGCGCGCGCACAGGGCATGGAGCCCGTGGTCGCCGACCGCACGCTCGGCGTCATCGAGACCGACGCGCGCCCCGCGGGGTCGCTGCTCGAGCCGTGGCGCACGGACAACGACGGGCTGTCGGATGCGTTCGCGCACACCGTGAACTTCGAGCGCCGGCGCGCGCGCTTCGAATTCGTGCCGGAGGGGTTCGTGTCGGTCGAGCCCGCCGCGGGCGACCCGGCCCTCGGCCCGGCCACCGCCGGCAGCGACCGCGCCGAGTCGCGCCTGGACCTCTCCCGGCACCGCGGGACCATCGAGCTGCGCACCTGGGTGTTCGTGGACCGCGCGTTCCGTGCCAACCAGCAGATCGGCCGCTGGAGCCTGTCCGAGCAGCGCTACGCGCAGGACCCCGCCGACAAGCCGCTTCCCGAGGACGAGTCCACGCGCGCGCCCACGGAGTGGACGCCGATCGGGCGGGATGTCCCATATGAACGCAGGCTGACCGCCCGGATCGTCCAGGCCATGGCCGCGCCGCCGAAGCCCGCGGAACCGGCAACCGCGCCCGCCCCCGCGACGGATGCTGACCGTTGACAGCGCTTTCGCGGCCGGGGTAGCGTCCCCCATCCCCCGGGGTCGCCCCGGTGCCGAGCAATTGCAGGAAATGCCACGATGAACGCGATGTTCCGCCTTGCTGCCCCCGCCGCCCTCCTGGCGGCGGCGCTCCTTGCCGCCCCCGCCGCCGCGCAGGGTCTCCCAAACGACGTGGTCATGGCCAAGGGCGAGCTCACGGCCGAGGGGCGCAAGCAGGTGGCCGACTTCGTGCAGTCCGCGGCCGAGCGGTTCGCCCTGGCCGATCCGGCCGGGATCGCCGACATGCGCTCGGACATGTTCGAGCAGATGCGCAACCCGAACATCTCGATGAGCTACCGCCGCGCCTTCGGCGCCGAGTTCACCAAGGCGTTCAAGCGGTTCACCGACGACAAGGACCCGCTGCGCGCCACGAATGCGTTCATCGTGGCGCGCTACGTCGGCACTGCCGAGACCATCGACTGGATCGCCGCCAACCTCGACCCCAACACGCAGGCCGAGGTGTCGATCCGCATCGCCGCCGCCGCGCAGCTTGCGGAGGCCATGGAGGCACCGCGCTCCTTCTCGCCGCCGCAGCTCGACAACATGGCCAAGCGCCTCTCGGGCCTCGCGCGCCGCGAGACCGACTGGGTGGTCGTGGGCCACGAGTTCGAGACCCTCGCGCAGCTCCTGCGCACGCCGAGCCTCCCCACGCCCGTGGCGGAGTCGATTGCCGCCAGCCTCACGTCCGCCATCAACGACATCGCCTCCAAGGTGATGGATGGCTCGGCGCCGGAACTCGTCAACGCGCTGCAGCGCGGGCTGCTCGCCGTGCGCGACCGCACGGTGAACGCCCCCGCCTCGGCCCGCACCAAGCTGCTCGACGGCATCGCGCCGACGGTCCAGAAGATCGCGGGCATGAAGGGCAAGTTCCCGAAGGCCGTGGCCGACGCCGGGCTCGGCGAGACGTTCGATGCCACCGCCAAGACCGCAAGCCTGCTGACGGCCATGCGGGCCAAGACCGGCAAGTGAGCGCGGGCATCCCGTGGTTATCAGTCGTTTTGTTCCGGGGACGTTGTCCGGGTTGCCCTGACTGCGCCGGAATGCCGCCGGAAGGTGATTTCTCGCCTTGACCGGACCGATCCATCCCACCACTATTTAGCGTACAGGTCCGACAGACCCCACGCCGCAGACTCCATGAAGACGCCATCCACCAAGCGCCTGTCGCCGACCGCCCGCATCGCAGCCGTCTCCGCGCTGCTCGCCGCGGGACTTGCCGGCAGCCTCGGCGCGTTCACGGGCGGCGGCGGGCAGACGCGGCTGCCGACCACGCTGCAGGACTTCTTCGCGCCCGGCACGCAGCCCAACGCCGACCCCGACCAGTTCACGGCCGTCATCTCGGCCATCAACTGCACGTTCTGCCACTCCGACTACAGCCCGAGCTTCGCGCCCTACGACACCTGGGTGGCGAGCATGATGGGCCAGAGCGCGCGCGACCCGGTGTGGCATGCGGCGCTCGCGGTGGCCAACCAGGACGCGCACCTCGCCGGCGAGCTCTGCATCCGCTGCCATGCCCCGGGCGCCTGGCTCGGCGGGCGCAGCGTGACCGGTACCACCGCGGACTTCACGTTCGATGACTGGGACGGCATCAACTGCCACTTCTGCCACCGCGTGGTCAACCCCGAACTCGGGGCCGACAGCGCCATCGGCTACGCCGAGGCGAACCAGGACCCGACTCCCGACCCCGAGGTGATCGGCCCGCTCGCCGCGGCCGGCCTCCTGCCCCAGGGGCACGGCAACGCGCAGTACGTGGTCGATCCGCGCGACGTCCGCCGCGGGCCATTCAGCGACATCCCATTCAACTTCCACGGCTACTCGCTGTGGAACGAGCGCGTGTGGCTGATCACCAGCCCCTTCCACTCCAAGAGCGAGTTCTGCGGCACCTGCCACGACGTCTCCAACCCGGTCTTCTCGAAGAACGCGGCGGGCCAGTACCAGCTGAACCCCGTCAACGCGCCGCACCCGACGCTGCAGCCCTCGGACATGTTCCCCGAGCAGCGCACCTACAGCGAGTGGAAGAACAGCACGTTCGCCACCACGGGCGTCACCTTCGCCGACGGCCGCTTCGGCGGCAACCTGACGGGCCCGATGCGTTCGTGCCAGGACTGCCACATGCCCGACCAGGTGGGCGGCGGCTGCGTCTTCTGGGATTCGGGCGACCCGTGGTTCACCCGCCAGAACATGCCGCAGCACTCGTTCGCCGGCAGCAACACGTGGGTGATCGACGCCATCGCGTTCCAGGCGGGCATGGACGCCGAGTCCATCGGCCTCACGCCGGAGCGCGTGCAGGCGTCCAAGGCGCGCAACATCCAGATGCTGCGCGACGCCAGCGACATGGAGCTCACTCAGGTGGGCGGCCAGCTCCGGGTGCGCGTCATCAACCAGTCGGGCCACAAGCTGCCGAGCGGGTACCCCGAGGGCCGCCGCATGTGGGTGAACGTGCGGTTCCTGGATGCAGCCGGCGGCACCGTCGCCGAGCGCGGCGCCTACAACCCCGCGACGGCCACGCTCACCGCCGACACCAAGGTGTACGAGGCCAAGCACGGGATCGACGCCGCGGTCGCCGCGGCCACCGGGCTTGCCGAGGGCGTGAACTTCCACCTCGCCCTGGCCAACACCAAGTTCAAGGACAACCGCATCCCGCCGCGCGGCTTCACCAACGCCGCCTTCGCCGCCGACGGCTGCCCGCCGGTGAACTACTCGTACGCAGACGGCCAGTACTGGGACGACACCCTGTTCGCCGTGCCCGCGGGCGCGACGCAGGCCGTGGCCACGCTGTACTACCAGACCACCTCGCGCGAGTACATCGAGTTCCTCCGCGACGCCAACAAGACGGATGCCACGGGCCAGGCAGCCTATGACCTGTGGGCGATGTTCGGCAAGAGCGCGCCCGTGGACATGGACAGCGCGACGCTCGCGCTGCAGCCCGCGAACCCCTACGACCTGAACGGCGACGGCGTCGTCAACGGCGCAGACCTCGGCCTGCTGCTCGGCTCGTGGGGCCAGCCCGGCCCGTCGGACTTCAACGGCGACGGCACCACCAGCGGTTTCGACCTCGGCCTGCTGCTCGGCGCGTGGGGCTGAGCGGGCGCGATACGCTGAAGCCATGTCGCTTGCCCGCTGGGCGTCCGACCTCGGGCCCACCAACCCCATCATCCTCCGGATCGTGGCCAACGGCAGCCGCCGGGCGCGCCACCTGTGGATCCGGAGCGGCTTCCTGGCGCTCCTCATGGTGGCGCTCCTCTTCGGCATGGTGGGCCAGAGCGCGTCCCTGCGCGACCTCGCGCAGCGCGGCGCGCAGGCCTTCACGGTGCTCTCGTTCGTCGAGATCACGCTGATCTGCGTCCTCACGCCGCTCTTCATGGCGGGCGCCATCGCGCAGGAATCGAACCCGCGCACGTGGGAGATCCTGCTCACCACGCCGCTCAACCGCGTGCAGATCGTGGTCGGCAACCTGATGGGTCGGCTGTTCTTCGTGATCGCGCTGCTCGTTGGCGCACTGCCGCTCATGATGGCGACGCAGCTCTTCGGCGGCGTGCCGCCCACCGCGGTGTGGGGCTCGTTCCTCATCAGCGCATGCACGGCGCTGGCCGTGGGCTCGGTGGCGGTCGCGCTGAGCATCACGCGCTCCGCTGGCAAGCGCAGCGTCGTCGTCTTCTACAGCACGGTGGTCGTGTACCTCTTCGCCACGTGGGCGACCGACGGCGCGATGCGCGTGCCCGTGAGCGCCGGCAGCATCGCCGAGACCACCACCGTGCTCACGCCGGTCAATCCGTTCCTGGCGCTCGAGTCGCTGCTCCTGCCCTCGAGCTACGCACCGCCCGCGGGCGAGGAGCGCGGCTGGCTGGCGCGCCAGTGGATGGAGCACCCGGCGCGAACCTACTGCGTGCTCACCACGCTCCTCTCGGCGGCGCTGGGCGTGTCGGCGGCGTTCGCGGTGCGGGCGCTCGGCACGCGCACGGTGTCCACGCCGTGGTGGCGCAAGCTGCTGCAGCCTGCCACGGCGGAGGGCCGCGAGGCGATGACGGTGGGCAGCAACCCCATCTCCTGGCGGGAGAGCCAGCTGCGCGGCACCAGCATGGCGGCCATGGTGGGCCGCTGGGGCTTCGTGATCGCCGGCGTGGCGGGCGGCGTGGTGCTCCCGGTGCTGCACCGCACCGGCGCGCTCGGCACGGGCGGCTTCCGCACCGCGCTGCAGGCCGTGGTGGCGGCGGAGACGGTGGTGATACTCCTCACCGCGCTCAACATGAGCGCCACCGCGGTCAGCCGCGAGCGCGAGGACGGATCGCTCGACATCATCCTCACCACGCCCATCCAGCCGGGGCCGTACCTGTCCGGCAAGCTGCGCGGGCTCATCCGGTTCCTGGCGCCGATGCTCCTGGTGCCGACCGCCACGCTCACGGCGGCGGCCATCTACGTGGTCGGGCGCGGCTTCGGCGTGCCGGGCGGCGTCGACGTGAGCGTCACCCCGGGCACCACCGCCGTCACCATCCCGGCGATGCTCCCGGAGGGTGCCTTCGAATATCCCCTCGTGATGCTGGCCTTCACCGCCTTCGCGGTGATGGTGGGGCTGCAGTGGTCCATCAAGAGCAAGGGCACCATCGGCAGTGCCGTCGGCGCCGTGTTCGCCACCGGCACCGTGGCGCTGGTGCTCGGGCTGTGCGGCATGGCGGGCGGGCAGAGCATCCCGTGGATCGGCTCGCTCATGAACGCGCTGATGCCCATCAACCTGGTGGCCGCCATCGTCACCCCCGAGGCCGTGGCCCCCCGCACGGTCGAGGACGGGCTGGCGGTGCACCGGATCGCGCTGGTGATCGGGTCCGGGGCCGCGGCGGCCGCGGGGGCGGCCACCGTCTGGGCCATGCACGCGTCCATGAAGAAGACCTTCATGTTCACGGTCCGGAAGCTGGCCGGCACGAACTGAGCCGATCCCGATTGACCCCGCGCCCGGGATTCCCGACAATACGATCTTCATGCCCGACCGCCCCCGGCGGCGGGATCCATCCGGCGAGGCCCGGCCGACCACGGCCGTCCCCACCGACCACCCGACGCACGGCCGCCCGATGGGCGCTCCGTGCGAAGGCAGCCGAAGGCGCACCCCGCCGGCAGGCTGATAGATCCGACCGTGCTTCTCGACCCCTCCGTCACTCCCGTCCAGCCCCCTTCGCCTCGAACGGAACCGCGTCGCTGACGCCGAACCCACCGACGAACCCCTGCTGAGCGTCCGCGGCGCACCGTGCGCCCGGGATGGGTCCTGATTCACCGTCGACTGCGTGGTCCCGCGCGGCAACCGCCGCGCACGGGACGCCGTGCCTGCCTGCCCTCGACGTTCGCCGAGGAGGTGTGCCATGCAGATCGAGGTCTGGCTGTTCGTGCTCATCGTGCTCCTCGCGCCGACCTTCGGCGCGGGCGTCATGTGGATGCTGGTGAAGCGGTTCTCCACCCGGTCGCTGGCCAAGGCCGCGCAGGAGGCCGAGCGCGTCGTGGCGGCCGCCAGGGCGCAGGGCGAGGCCCGCGCCAAGACGGTCGAGCTGCAGGCGGAGAAGGCGGCGGGCGAGCGCCGGCAGGCCCTCGACCGCGAGATCCAGGCGGCCCTCGCCGACGTGAAGGCCGCGCAGGCCCGCGTCGAGAAGCGCGAGGAGACCCTCGACCGCAAGCTCGAGCAGCTCGGCCAGCGCGAGCAGAAGCTCGATTCCCGCGAGCACCGGCTCGCCGAGCTCGAGCGCCGCACCGGCGAGCTGCAGGCGGCGATCGAGTCCGACCGCGCGGAGCTGCGCGCGCGCCTCGAGCACGCGGCCGGCATGACCATGGAGGAGGCGCGCGCCCAGTACATGGAGGAGGTGCGCCGCCAGAGCGAGCACGACGCGGCGGTGCTCGCGCAGAAGGTGGTCGAGGACGCCGAGCGCGACGCGCGCGAGAAGGCGCGGCAGATCACGCTGCTCGCCATCCAGCGCTACGCGTCGGAGAACGTGGGCGAGACCACGGTGCGCACCATCAAGATCCCCTCCGAGGACGTGAAGGGCCGCATCATCGGGCGCGAGGGGCGCAACATCCGCACCATCGAGCGCGCCACGGGCGCGGACATCCTGGTCGACGACACGCCGGGCGTCATCGCCGTCAGCTGCTTCGACAAGGTGCGCCAGGCGATCGCCGCGGAGACGCTGCAGCGGCTCGTGGCCGACGGACGCATCCACCCCACGCGCATCGAGGAGCTGGTGTCGCAGGTCACCCGCGACATCGACGAGCGCATCGCCAAGGACGGCCAGGCAGCCATCCTCGAGACCAACCTGCGCGGCCTGCACCCCAAGGTCGTCGAGGCGATGGGCAAGCTCTCGTTCCGCACCAGCTACGGGCAGAACGTGCTGCGCCACTCGGTCGAGGTGGCGTTCCTGTGCCAGATGATCGCCGACGAGCTGGGCCTCGACGGCGCCGTCGCGCGCCGCTGCGGCTTCCTGCACGACATCGGCAAGGCCATGGACCACGAGATGGAGGGCGGGCACCCGGCGATCGGCGTCGAGTTCCTGCGCCGCCACGGCGAGCGCAGCGAGGAGGTGCTGAACGCGGTGGGCGGCCACCACGGCGACATCCCGTCCACCACGCCGTACACGCCGATCGTGATGGCGGCCGACGCGATCAGCGGCGCCCGTCCCGGCGCGCGGCGCGAGAGCATGGAGATGTACGTCAAGCGCCTGCAGCAGCTCGAGGCCATCGCTCGCCAGCACCGTCATGTCAGCGAGGCCTACGCCATCCAGGCCGGGCGCGAGGTGCGCGTGGTGGTGAACGCCAAGCAGGCGGACGACGCCTACGCCTTCAAGATCGCCCAGGACATCGCCAAGCAGGTCGAGCAGGAGATGACCTTCCCCGGCGAGATCAAGGTGACCGTGCTGCGCGAGACGCGCGCCGAGGCCACGGCGCGCTGAGATGCCGCAGACGCTGACCGAGATCCGCGAGGAGCTGGCCGCGCGCGGCATCCGGCCCAAGCATCGCCTGGGGCAGAACTTCCTGCACGACCACAACCAGATCCGCAAGCTGCTCGCGGCCGCGGGCGTGCAGGCGGGCGGCCTGGTGCTCGAGGTCGGCCCCGGCACCGGCACGCTCACCGAGATGCTGCTCGACGCGGGCTGCGAGGTGGTGGCATGCGAGCTCGACCGCGACATGGCGGAGATCGTGCGCTCGCGCAACGCGCATCGCATGGGCGCGGGTCCCGGCCGGTTGGCGCTGCTCGAGTGCGACTGCCTCGACGGCAAGCACGCGCTGTCCGCGGCGGCGCTCGCCGCGCTCGGCGGACGGCCGTTCCGTCTGGTGGCCAACCTGCCCTACCAGGCGGCGACGCCGCTGATGGCCACGCTGCTCGAGGCGCACCCGCACTGCCTCGGGCAGTTCGTCACCATCCAGCGCGAGGTGGCCGACCGGCTCGCGGCCACGGTCGGCTCCGATGCCTACGGCCCGATCAGCGTCACCGTGGCCCTGCTTGCCCAGGTCGAGACCATCTCGGTGCTGCCGCCCGGCTGCTTCTGGCCGGCGCCGAAGGTGACGAGCGCGATGATCGCCATCCGCCCGCGCACGGGCCCGCGCCCCGCGGAGCCCTGGCACGACTTCGGTGCCTTCGTGCTGCGCACCTTCGGCCAGCGGCGCAAGCAGCTCGGCTCGATCCTCGGGCGCGATGCCGTGTCGGCGGTGGGGTTCGACCCCATGCGCCGTCCCGAGACCCTGGCGCCGGCGGAGTGGGTCGCACTGTGGCAGGCGCTCGGTCAGCCGCGCGCGGGTGGCCAGCAGAGCGGGCCCCAGTCGTCCGAGTAGCCGTGGTTGATGACCACCTGGATGGCCGCGGACGCGACCGCGTCGAGCGCCATCGCCGTGCGCTTCAGCACCGTGCGGTTGGCACGGCTCCCGTAGGTCGCGCCGCCGCGCGCAAGCTGCGCATGCACCAGCGCGCAGCGCTCCAGCAGCGCCGCGAGCACCTTCTCCGTGCGCCCGCGCGCCGGAAGGTCACGCACGTCGAGCGGCTCGAAGTGCTCGGCGAGGTAGCGGTCCGCGAAGACTCCCGCCACCAGCGCGCGCTCGCGCTCGAGCGTGGCGGCCACGATGCCGTCGGCGTCCGTCGCCACCAGCTGGCGCACGAAGGACGCCAGCGCCGCACGCTCCGCGACGGGCTGCCCCTTCGGGCCGTCCCAGCGCGCAAAGAGCGCCGACAGCCCGGCCCACTGCGCAAGCACGCGGTCGTCGAGCTCGCCCTCGCGGCACTTCGCGGCGCGCTCGAGCCAGGTGAAGGCCCGGTGGATGCGGATGCGGTTGTCCTCGTAGAGCCGCGCGTTGGCGTAGGAATCGCGGCGCGGCTTCCACAGGCGGCGGAGCGTGGCAAGGTCCAGCGGGGCGGCCAGGATCGCGGTGCGCATCGGGGCCGAAGGCTACCCTTGCCCGCATGCGGCCCGCGGCCGAGACCTTCCTCGCCTTCCTCCGGCTCGGGCTGACGAGCTTCGGCGGGCCGGTGGCGCACGTCGGCCGCTTCCGGCGCGAGTTCGTCGAGCGCCGGCGCTGGATGGACGACGCCAAGTTCGCCGACACCGTGGCGCTCTGCCAGTTCCTGCCGGGGCCGACGAGCTCGCAGGTGGGCTTTGCGATCGGCCTGCGCCGGGCGGGCATGGCCGGCGGCCTCGCGGCGTGGACGGGCTTCACCGCACCCAGCGCCGTCGCGCTCGGCATCGCCGGCTGCGTGCTCGCCGGCGTGGCCGGCGGCTGGCTCGGCGGAGACCAGGTCGTGGCCGGCTATGCGCTTGCGCAGGCCGTGCCCGGCCCGCTCTTCACGATGGCGTCCTACCTCGGGGCGGCGATGCAGTCGGCCGATGGCCCGCTCGCGGCCGCGCAGGGTGCCGCGTTCCTCACGGCGGCCATCTTCCTGCCCGGGCTGCTGATCGTGCTGGCGGCGCTCCCGGCCTGGGACCGCCTCCGTGCCGTCGCCGGCGCGCGCGCGGCGCTCACGGGCGCCAACTGCGCGGTGATCGGCATCCTGGCCGCCGCCCTCGCGGGACTCGTGCTCCGGGTCCTGGGCTGAGCGCAGGGCGCCGGCCGGTCACTCGGCCGGCTCGATGTGCGCGGTGGCGTTGCCGCCGCCCGTGCCGCATCCCAGCCGCGTCTCGATCTCGAACTCGATGGCCGACGCCACCTCGTGCGCCGTGCGAACGTCCATGCGCGCGTCCACCTGGATGTGGAACTCCACCCAGTGGTGGCGGCCGACGTGGCGCGTGCGCAGCTTGTGCCAGCCGCGGATGAGCGGTGCCCTGGCACCGGCCCTTCCCTCGACGTGCGAGTCCAGGATGGTGCGCACCACCTCGAAGTCGCCCGCATCCTGCTCGTCCACCAGTTCGCCGAGCGCGCGGCGCACCATGCGCACGCCGAGCCCCACCAGCACGCATGCCATCACGATTGCCACGAGCGGGTCGATCCAGCCGATCCCCGTGAAGCGCACCGCAAGCAGCGCGCCGATCGCCGCCGCGCTGGTGACGGCATCCGAGAGGAGGTGACGGCCGTCGCCCTGCAGCGCGCCCGACCCGGTGCTGCGGCCGAGCGACAGGAGCCACCACCCGAGCGCGCCGTTCGCCACGGCGGTGATGCCGATCAGCGCCAGACCCCAGTCGATCCGCTGCAGCTCGAGGTCGCCGGACAGCATCCGGTGCACCGACTCCCACACGATGCTCGCGCCGGCGGCGCCGATCAGCGCGCCTTCCACGCTCATGCTCACGAACTCGAAGCGCCCGTGCCCGTAGGGGTGGGTGCGGTCGGCGGGCCGGTGCGACTGCGCCACCGCCCACAGCGCGAACCCGCTCGCCACCACGTTGACGATCGACTCGACGGCATCGCTGTAGACGGCCGAAGACCCGGTCATCCGCCACGCCACGAACTTCACGGCCATCAGCGCGGCGCCCGCGAACACCGCCACCGCGGCGGCGCGGCGCTCGGTGGCGTGGACTCGTTCGAAGTCAGCCGCCATTTCCCTGCGCAGGAGCGGCGGACGGCGCGGCCGGGGCATCCGCCGGCGCGGCGGCGGGAGCCTCGGGCACGGCCGCGGCCTCGATGAACACGTCGAGCACCTGGCCCGGGGCGAGCGGCACGTCGTCGCGGTCGAAGCGGTAGATCGCCTGCAGGACACGCGTGTCGATGCGCTCGGCGTTCTCGCCGGAGAGCGTTCGCTTCGGGAGCACCAGCGGCACGCGGCGCACGAACGTCAGCGGGTAGCTCTCCTGGCGGCCGCCGCGCAGCGATGCCACGGCCTTGCCCTTGTCGCTGAAGCGCCAGGCGTCGCGCTCGTCGATGTCCACGCGGATGTGGAGCGGCGTGACGTCGCCGAGCGTCATCTGCGTCTTGGCGCCCGGGCCCGCCGCGGCGTACTGCCCGGGACGCGCGTCGATGCGCAGCACGTGCGCGTCGATCGGCGCGCGCGCGATGCAGCGGTCCAGCTCGGTGCGGATGGCCGCGGTCTCGGCGCGCGCGGTGGCCGCCTCGGCCTCGATCACGCGCAGGTCCTCGGGATAGGTGCCCTTGCGGACGAACCCCAGGTTGGCCTCGGCCTCCGCGAGCCGTGCCTTGGCGTTGGCAAGCTCGAACTCGCGGGTCGGCCGCTCGTTGCGCGACAGCGCGCCGGCCTCGCCGATCGCCATGAGGCGGTCGAGCCGTCCCTGCGCGTCCGCCACCGCCGCGCGCGCCTGGTCGGCGCGTGCCTGCGCCTGCGCGAGCGTCTCGGCCTTGGGGAGCGCCTTCGCCTGCGCGAGCCGCGCCTCGGCGGCGGCCGATCGCGCCTCGGACCCCGTGAGCTGGGCCTTCAGCGAGCGCCGGTCGATCACGAAGAGCGGCTCGCCGCGTGCGACGCGCTGCCCTTCCTGCACCACGACCTCCTCGATCAGCCCGCTGACGGGCGCGCCGAGCTCGATGAGCTCCGAGGACGGCTCGACGATCCCCGAGCCGCTGACGCGGTCGCCGTAGGGCGATGCCACGGGCGGCACCACCGGGAGCGGCGCAGGAAGCGGCTTGTTCTGCTTGATCACCGTGATGGCCGCGGCGACGATGCCGACGACGGCGAGGACGGGGAGGGCAACGAACTTCCAGTTCATGGTGGGTGGGGTATCCGGGGAGCAGCGTAGTTCAGCGGCGGCCGGCCGCGTCGCCCATGCGTGCCGCGCTCTCGGCCAGCGCCTCGGCCGGCGTGCTGACATGGGTGACCATGCCGTCGTCGAGGTGCGCGATGCGGTCGGCGAAGTGGTAGATGCGCTCGTCGTGGGTCACCAGGACCACCACGCGCTCGCCGTGGGTGGCGATGTCGCGGATCAGGCCCATCACGCGCTGGCCGGTGGCGCCGTCAAGCGCGCTGGTGGGCTCGTCGCAGACCAGGAGCCGCGGGTTCGACACCAGCGCACGCGCGATGGCCACGCGCTGCTGCTGGCCGCCGGAGAGCTTGTTGGGCCGCGACTGCTCGCGCCCGCGCAGACCCACCTCGGCAAGCAGCGCGGCGGAGCGCTCGAGCGCCTCGCGGCGGCGCGTCCCCTGCAGGAGGAGCGGCACCGCCACGTTCTCCACCACCGACACCTGCGGGATGAGGTTGAACTGCTGGAAGATGAAGCCCACGTTCCGCCCGCGCCACTGGGTGCGCTGGTGCGACGACATCAGCGACGGGTCGTCGCCGAGCACCGACAGGTCTCCCTTGTCGCGCTGCAGCAGGCCTGCGAGGATGGAGATGAGCGTGGTCTTGCCGCAGCCGGACGGGCCGACGAGCGCCATCACCTCTCCGTACCGCGCCTCCAGGTCGACGCCGCGGAGGGCACGCACCGTGGCATCGCCCGACCCGAAGGTCTTGGTGATGCCGCGGCAGGAGATGCTGGCGCCGGCGGCGGTCATCCCTGGAACACCTCCGCGGGGTCGAGCTTTGCCACCTTGCGCATGCTGAAGCTGCTGGCCGCCACCACGATGAAGATCACCGCGCCCGCGGCGATCACCGGGATGTGCCAGGTCATCTTGAAGGCAAGCTTGTCCTCGGGGATCGATAGCCCCACGAACGACGTGACCCCCAGGCCCAGGCCAAGCCCCAGCGCGCCGGCCACGGCGCCCTGCAGCGCCACCAGCCCCAGGAGCGCCGGCGTCGTCGCGCCCATCGCCTTCATGGCGCCGAAGTACTTCAGGTTGTCGAGCGTGAAGTTGTAGAACATCTGCCCGGCGATGGCCACGCCCACGAGGAACCCGAGCGCGATGGCGATCCCGAAGTTGATGGGGATGCCGGTCTGCTTCATCCAGAAGTCGATGGTCTTCCAGGCGAAGTCGCGCGGCGTGTAGACCGCCAGCCCCGTCTCGCGCTCGATGCGCGCGCGCAGCGCCGGGATCTCCTCGGGGGAGTCGGCCTTCACCAGGATCATGCTCAGCGTGCGCCGGTTGGCGGGCGAGAAGCCGATCGCCCGCGAGTAAGTGGTGTAGATGGTCGGCACGGCCTGGAACGTGGGCTTGGTCTCCGCGATGCCGCCGATCACGGCCCGCTTCTCGTTGAGCTCGAGCTCCTCGCCCACCTCGATGGGCCGCTTGGGCCCCGCCGGGTCGGCGGGGTTCAGCGGCTGCGCCAGGCGCGTGCGCGCGCCGCGCGTCTCGATGATGATCGTGTCCGGCCGGCGGAGCACCGAGGTGTCGCCCTGCACCATCTTGGCGGGCGCGCCGATGAGGCTGGCGTCATCCACGCCCACCACGTCGCAGAGCTGGCGCGCGCCGCTCGGCAGCTTCGCCACCAGCAGGCTCTTGAACATCGGCACCGCCCACTTCACGCCGCCCACGCTGCGCACGCGCTGCAGCGCGGTCACCTGCATGGGCTTGGTGTCGTCCACGAAGAGCATGGTGGGATCGGTGACCCACAGGTCGGCCTGCGGGGTCTCCTCGATGAGCGCGTAGGTGCGGCTCATCAGCCCCACGAAGATGCTCGCCTGCTGCGCGATCAGGAGCGTGGCGAACGCGAGCCCCAGCAGGATGCCGTAGAACTTGGCGCTGTCGCCGAAGAGCATCTTGATGGCGATGGCGCGCACGGGTGGGTCCTCACAGCCTCATCTGGAAGCCGAACTCGACGGTGCGGTCCGAGGGCAGGCCGAAGGAACTGGTCACGTCGGCGGAGTTCGAGTGCAGGAAGATGTACAGGCCCTTGCGCCAGCGGGCCATGCGGGCCGGGCCGCCTGGCACCAGCTGCATCTTGCGCGCGAAGTAGGTGGCGTCATCGTCCTTGAACGGCAGGCCGCGCTCCGTGGCCATGGCCAGGAGGCGGGGCACGCTGATCTCCTCCATGAAGCCGACCTGCGCGTCGACGCTCCAGAAGCCGTCGGGCATCCAGCGCACCTGCACGCGGTCGCGGTCCGACACGTAGGGCTGGTCGCACGGCACGATCGAGAGGAGGATCACCTGCTCGTGCAGCACGTGCGCGTGCTTCACGAAGTTCACCAGCGCAAAGGGCGCCTGGGTGGAGGGCGTGAGGAACACCGCGGCGCCCGGGACGCGAGGCACCACGTCCGACCAGAGCCGAGCGAGGAACTCGTGGATGGTCTGGCCCTGCTCGACGATCATCCGGCCGACCGCAAGCGTCCCCTGGTTCCAGGTGAGCATGACGATCGACCCGAGGGCGGCGATCAGCAGCGCGTACCAGCCGCCGTTGAGCAGCTTGGCGAGGTTGGAGGCCAGGAAGGAGAGGTCGATGAGCAGGAATGCGCCGACCACGGTCCACACGATCCACGGCTTCCACCGCCAGGACCGGAGCGCCACCTCCGCGAAGAGGAGCGAAGTGATGACCATCACGGCGGTCACCGCCATGCCGTACGCCTCCGCCAGCGCCGTGGCGGAGCGGAACAGGAACACCGTGGTGAGGCAGCCGACCATCATCGCCCAGTTGATGAAGGGCACGTAGATCTGGCCTTCGGTGGAACTCGAGGTGTGGACGATGCGCAGCCGCGGCAGGTAGTTGAGCCGCACGGCCTGGCGCGCCATCGAGAAGACGCCGGAGATCACCGCCTGGCTGGCGATGATGGTGGCGAAGGTCGCCAGGACCGTCATCGGCAGCAGCAGCCCCGTGGGGACGAGCCCGTAGAAGGGCTTGAATTCCTCGAACTGCCCCGGCACGGGCGCGTTGGCGATCACCCACGCGCCCTGCCCGAAGTAGTTGAGCAGCAGGCATGGCCACACCAGCACCGCCCATGCGATGCGAATCGGCGCGGCGCCGAAGTGGCCGATGTCGGCATACAGGGCATCCGCGCCGGTCACCACCAGCACGATCGAGCCGAGGAGCAGGAAGGTCGCGCCCGGATCGGAAGCGATCAGGCGGTAGGCGAAGGCGGGGTTGACCGCCGCAAGCACGGAGGTGTCCTGCAGGATGGCGCGTGCGCCGAGCGTTCCCAGCACCAGGAACCAGAGGATCATGATGGGCCCGAAGACCACGCCGATCCTGCCGGTGCCGAAGCGCTGCACGGCGAAGATGAAGACCAGCACCACGGTGGTGAGCGGCGCCACCCACCGCTCGAGCGACGGGTCGAAGGCCGAGAGGCCCTCCATGGCGGAAAGCACGGAGATGGAGGGCGTGATGACGCCATCGCCGAAGAGCAGCGCGCTGCCGATGATGGCGATCATCCCGAAGAACGCGAGCCGCAGGTCGGAGCGCCGCTGCAGTCCGCGCGGGAGGAGCGAGAGCAGCGAGAAGAGCCCGCCCTCGCCCTTGTTGGTGGCGCGCATGATGAACAGCTGGTACTTGACGAACACCACCAGCAGGAGCGCCCAGAACACCAGGCTGAGGACGCCCATCATGAAGTCGCGCTCGGCGCCGCCGTGCTTGATCACGGTCTCCTGGATCGCGTACAGCGGGCTGGTGCCGATGTCCCCGAACACCACGCCGATGGCGCCGATGGAGAGGCTGACGAGGCTGCCGGGGTGAGCGTGGCCGTTGCCGCCCGGCAGGAGCGCAGCCGCGTCATGCGGCGGCCGCACGGGCTGCGGGGGAGCCTCCGCCGCCGTCTGCGACGTCGGGACCAGCGGCGCGTTGGCACGCTGCTCGCCGTCAGGTGTGGATGGCTGGGAACCGTCGTCTGCCACGGGAAAGCCCCGAAGGGCGAAACCCAGCATGGTACGCGTCCGCCGGTGCGGCTCCGAGGCCGGAAATGTCAGCGTCCGCGCTTCGCGGGGGCTGAAACCGTGAAGGGCACCGTCACGTTCGACTCCACGCCCGTGGCCGTGTCACGCACCTCCACGCGCAGGGTGTACGCGCCCGGGGCCATGGTCTTGGGCACCGTCACCATGCGGGTGATGAAGAGGTCCGGGTTGGGCGTGGGCGAGGACCGGGATGCGTCGAACGGGCCTTCCTTCAGAACCTCGGCTCCCGCGGCATCGCGGACGATCACGCGGTAGCGGGCGTGAGCGCGCACCATGTCACCGATCCCGGGCAGGAACGGCCAGTCACGGAGCTCCACATAGACCAAGAACGGATCGCCGGGGCGAAGAGTGCCGTCACCGAGCGGCTCCACGTCACCGAAGCCGCGCACCTTCCGTGCCATCGCCAGGTTGGCCGCGGCGGGCGCCTTCGCAGCGGGTGCGGGCGGCGCGGGGGTGGGCGCAGGCGCAGGTTCGGGCGGTGCGGGTGCGGGCTCGGGTGCGGCCGGGGGTGCCGGCTCGGGCGCGGGTTCAGGCGCAGGCTCGGGCGCAGGTTCGGGCGGCG
>VGXR01000037.1 GCA_016873255.1 Planctomycetota bacterium | reverse complement strand
CGCTCCCGCCGCCTGCAGCGAGTCGATGGTCTCCTGGTCACCTTCGGCCTGCGCCACCAGCATCCGCCCCGCCCGACCCAGCGCATCGACAACCAAGGCGCGATCCTCGTCAGGCACGTCCGACACCTCGCCGCGCGCGACGCGCGACACGAGCGACAGCTCGGCCTGCAGCAGCGCACTGAAGCGGTCGTCGGCCTCGACGGTGCCGGCACCGATGCGCGCATGCAGGTCCTCGAGCAAGGCGAGCCCCCGAGCCGCATCGCCAAGCCGAGCGAGCATCGCGGCCGACGCAAGCTCGGACCCGGGGTCATCCTGGAAGGCAAGCGCCGCGGTCTGGTCGCGCAACCCTGATAACTGCGGACCCATCGGCCCCGCCAGGACGGGCGACGTGGCGCCGTTCACGATCGACGACATCAACGCCTGCTGCGCCGATACGGACGCTTCGGCGGCGAGTTTCTCGGAACCAGCCTCGTTCCAGGTGCCCCGAACCTCAAGCGCCACCCAGAGCGATGCAAGCAGAATCACGCCCCAGGACAGCACCGCAGACCATCGCGCGACTTGCCTCGGTTCCATGGCGCGGGAGCGTAGCGGTGGGCGCTTTCGGCAGCCCTTGACATCCTGCGCCAAACCCCTATCTTTGGCGATTCTCCGCCCGGTCCGGGCGGCGTTTCGAAGGAAGAGACATGCCCCGCCAGACCACCCACCTCAAGGCCGCCGACTGCAAGCCCAGCTGGCATGTCGTCAATGCCGAAGGAATGATCCTCGGCCGCCTTGCCACCGAAGTCGCCCTCGTCCTGATGGGCAAGCACCGCCCCAACTACACCCCCAACGTGTCGGGCGGCGACTGCGTCATCGTGACCAACGCCGAGAAGATCAAGGTGACGGGCAACAAGCTCGCCGCCAAGTCGATCGCGCGCTGGAGCGGCTACCCGGGCGGCCTCAAGGTCCGCACCTACGAGTCGCTGATGGCCTCGAAGCCCGAGCTCGTGGTGCAGGAAGCCATCTGCCGCATGCTTCCCCGCGGCCGCCTCGGCCGCCGCATCCGCCGCAACCTGCGGGTGATCACCGGCTCCAACCACGGCCAGGCCGCGCAGCAGCCCGCTGCCCTGGACTTCCCGAACGCCCGCCGCTGAACCGGCACTGAACACACACCATGACCACCGCCACCACCACCGCGACCGCCACCAAGGGCCCTGATTCGAAGGGCTGGTTCTGGGGCACCGGCCGCCGCAAGACCGCCATCGCGCGCGTCCGCGTCCGCGCCGGCAACGGCGACATCAAGCTCAACGAGAAGACCCTCGACGACTACCTCACCGAGGATCGCGACCGCAAGCACGTGCTCTCGGTCCTCGAGAAGACCGGCACCAAGGGCAAGGTCGATGTCACCGCGGGCCTCGTCGGCGGTGGCTTCACCGGCCAGACCGGCGCCATGGTGATGGGCCTCGCCCGTGCGCTCCTGGCCTACGACTCCACGCTCGAGCCGATGCTGCGCGAGAACGGGTTCCTCACCCGCGACGCCCGCAAGGTCGAGCGCAAGAAGTACGGCCAGGCCGGCGCCCGTCGCCGCTACCAGTTCTCGAAGCGCTGACGCGCTCGGGAAGGCACTGCAGCAAGCTCCCGAAGACCCGCGCGACGCGCGGGTCTTCGTGCTTTTGCCGCCGTGCACGTCGCTCACATGGCGCCGGGCCTCCCTGCCGAGGCCATATCCGGCGGTCGAGGGCGGTTCTCATCCCGGGAATCGCGGCGCGGCGTTGGCGGCATACCAGGCCGCGGTGGCGCGCGAGGTGCTGGTGCGCAGCTCGCGCGCCAGCTCGGCGAAGGTGCGCGGCGGCGTGCCGTCAAGGCCCAGCCGCAGCATGGCCACGCGCGCCGGCTCCGCCGGCAGTGCCGCGGCCCACGCCGCCCAGCCATCGCCCCCGCACACTGCGGCCCACCACGGGACGCTCCGCGCAAGCACCTGCTCCACGGCATCGGGGCCGTCGCCGAACGGCGGCGCGAACTCGGGCCCGCCGCGGGCGATGGCAAGCTCGACGCCGTGCATCGCGACCTGCGCCGGCCGGACCGTGTCCACGCCCGCATGCACGAGGTCCACCGCATCCAGGGCCCGCGCCGACTCCGCCGCCGCAAACGATGCCCACCGGGCCCGCAGCGGCGCGGGCACCTGGTCCCACGCGCGCCCCAGTCGCTGCTCGCACGGCCGCAGCGCGGCGGGCAGCACCCGCACCAGCAGCGTTCGCCACGCGCGATGCGCCCAGCGCAGGTCGCGCTCGACACCGTCGAACTCCGCAAGCGAAGGCACGGGTGCAAGCGCCCGGATACCGGCCGCCGCGCGCCATCGAAGGAACCGCACCGCGACGAGCAGCGCCGCATCCGCCCGCGCCCCGGTGCCCCGTGCCGCGGCACCGGGGCGGACCGCTGCCCCGGGCACGCCGATGCACAGTCCGGAGCGAACCACAGCCGGCCCGAGGATCGAATCCGCGGCGCCCGGAAGCGCAAACACCGGGAGCGCCGATGAACCGATCGCTCCCTCGAGCGAACGCAGCGCATCCGAGCGTCCGCGCAGCGCGGCCCGCATCGCACGCGACGGCGTGCAGCCGAGCCACTCCCCGATCCGCGCCGGCGACGCCCCGAGCGCCATGGCGCGCGCCGACAATGCGGCGTCGCTTGCGCGATGCGGGCGCCGCTGCGCGCGATGCGGGCGGCCCTGGCCCGCCGTGCCGCGCGCAGCTGCGATCGCGGCGCCCACCCGGGCATCGCCCGCAAGGACGGTCCGGGCCGTCCGCACGCTGCACCCGGACGCGCGCGACGCGCGCACGGCCAGCGACTGCAGGCTCGGCCGTCGCAGCCCGATGCACGCCGCGGCAGCCTCCGCGCACATCGCCTCGCGCGCCTCGGGCGCAAGGCGCACGGTGCGCGCGGCCCGCTCCATGCGGGCGCCCGCGCGCACCCTGAATGCCGCAAGCGCATCGGCAAAGCACGCAACGCGCACGTGGCCGTCGTCTCCGCGCACGTGGTGAAGCACGAGCCCCGACGCACGGAACCGCTCCATCGTGCGGCGCGTCACGCCAAGCGCCTGCGCCGCCTCGTCGAGTGCCATGGCCCCGCCCCGCTCGTCCGCACCCAGCGGGTCGCGGCGCGTCAGGCGGAGCACGAGCGCCGACAGGTCGCCGAGCAGCTCGGCGCCCGTCACCGCCGGACCGACGGCCGCGCGCTCGGGCCGATAGCGCGTGATGCGCTCGACCACCAGCTCCTCGGGGTAGCGCACCGAAGGCTCGACGGTCGCGCCGAAGGCCTCGGCATCCGCCGCCATGCGCATCCGCGCGCGCCGGTCCGCGTACCGCGTGCCCTCCCAGAGCCGCGCGATGCATGCCGTCCTGAAACCTGCGGCGCGCGGCATGGCGGGCTCAGCGCATCACCAGTCGAGGTCCGCGGGCACCTCCGCGCGCGGCAGCAGCCCGACTGCCGCGCACTCGGCGAAGAACCGGGCGAGGCCCTCGCGCGCCCGCGCATCGAGGTCGAAGCGAAGCAGGTCGGCCAGGTAGCGCCGTGCCACGCCGGCGGGCCAACCGTGCGGCGCGGCCTCGCGGGCCACGATCGCGTCGATCCGCTCGCGGTTGTGCCGGCGCTGGTGGTCGAGCACGCGCGCGGCCGTGCGCACCCGCGCCGCGGCGGATTCGTCCATGCGGTCGCGCGCGAGCCAGGTCGCGAACACGAATGGCAGCCCGGTCCACGCATGCCATGCCTCGCCGAGGTCCATCTCGTGCGGCCACGTTCCCGCGGCCGGCGCGTCGGCGATCACCTTGTCCCCGATCATCAGCATCGCGTCGGTGCCCGGGTCGCGGCCGCCGGAGGCGCGCGCGAAGTCCACCACCTGCACGTCCGCGCCGAAGCGGCGGCGCAGCACGAGCTCCGCAAGCGCGCGCGACGTGTGGCTGTCGGTGTCGGCGGCGAGCGTGCGCACGCGCTCCCACGGAACGCGCGAGTAGAGCCGCACCGTGAGGGTGGGGCCAGAGCAGCCGAGCATGCCCACGGGCACGATCCGCACCGGCACCGGCGCGCGCACCGCGTCCACCACCGAGCAGAGCGCCAGGTCCACGTCGCCCTCGGACAGGCGGTCCACCAGGCGCGAAGGCACGTCCGGCACCAGGGCCATGCCCTTCACGCGGCCGAGGCCGTGGATCAGCGGCAGCGTGTTGATGTAGCGGACCACGCCCACGCGCGTCACGGCCGTACGGTGCTCGGCTCCTGCGGCAAGGTGCTCGGCTCCTGCGGCAAGGTGCTCGGCTCCCGCGGCAAGGTGCTCGGCTCCCGCGGCAAGGTGCTCGGCGCCCGCGGCAAGGTGCTCGGCTCCCGCGACAAGGTGCTCGGACTTCTCTCGGACGGCCACTGGCATCCCGGAAGGGTATGCCGTCAGGGCGCTTCCGGCGCAGCCCGCACCGCCGCATGCGGCAGCGCGCGGTCCACGCGCCCGACCGGCTGGGCGCTCTCCACCGCCACGCGCGGGATGCGCGGGTTCATGCGGCAGAGCAGCTCGTACGGCCGCACGCCCACGCACTCGGCCACGGCGGGCAGGTAGTTCCGGGACGCGCGGTCGGTGCCGTACAGCTCGACCTCCGCGCCGAGGCCGCCGTTTGGCAGCGCGGCCAGCATGTGGTCGAGGCCCGTGAGGTCCACGCAGATCTGGTCCATGTTGACCGCGCCGATGACCGGCACCTCGGCATCCCAGTCGCCAACTCGGATGCGCACCCATCGCGCGGGCTCGGCCTGGTCGCGCGCCGTGCCCGGCGCATGCGCGCAGAGCGTCGGGTAGCCGTCCGCGTAGCCGACGGGCACCAGCCCGACCACGGAATCGCGACGCGCGGTCCACGTCCATCCGTAGCCGATGCTCGCGCCGCGCGCGATGCGGCGCACGTGGATCACGTTGCTCGTCCATCGCACGGCAGGCCGGAAATCGTCGCCCTCGGCGCACTCGGCGTCCTCGGGCCCGTCGCCCGCGAGGCCGGTCCACGCAAGCCCCACGCGCACCATGCCCGCGTGCATCGCCGGCCCGCGCATCGCGGCGAAGGTGCTCGCCGCGTGCAGCAGGCACTCCGGCGGGATCAGCGCACGGTGCGAATCGACGAAGAGGTCGAACGCGCGCATCTGCGCGGCGCACCGGTCGGCGCTGCCCTTCGCGTGCGAGAAGTGCGTCATCACGCCCGCGAGCGCAAGCTGCGGGCTCGCGGCCACCGCAAGCAGGACGCGCGCGGCCTCGTCGGGCGCACACCCGCCGCGGGCGAGACCGGTGTCCAGCTCCAGGTGCACGGGGATGCGCACCCCATGCTCGTGCGCCAGCACGATGAGCTCCGCCACGTGGTGCGTGTCATGCACCACCAGGTGCAGGCGGCCCGAAACCAGCATCGAGTGGAGCGCCCCGCCGCGGTCGAGCTTGGTGACCGGCTGCAGGACAAGCACCGGCACCGGGACGCCCTCGAGCGCCTCGGCCTGCCAGGGGCTGAAGACGGTGAGCATCGACGCGCCGGACTGCACCAGCCGACGGGCCACCTTCGCCGCGCCCAGGCCGTAGGCATCGGCCTTGACCACCACGTTCACGGCAACGCCGGGACCGACCAAGCCCCGGACCACCTTCATGTTGTGGTCGACTGCGTCGAAATCGATGGAGATGACGCTGTTGTCGGTCATGCGGGCGGCATCCATGCCTTCCGCCTGTTACGATCGGCTTGCGGGGGAACCTACCATAAATGCCTTGGCCCGGGCCCGCATGCCCGGCCCAGCCCCGGCAATCCGCCCAGCAACAGGAAGCGCCCCAACAAGTGGTTAGCAGCGAGACGTTCGACACCAGCAAGACCTTCGCCGACCTCGGCCTGCCCGAGTCGGTCCTCAAGGGCGTTCAGGCCGCCGGCTTCGTCCACCCCACCAAGATCCAGGCCGCCCTCATCCCGGTGGCCATGACCGGCAAGGACGTGCTCGGCCAGGCCAAGACCGGCACCGGCAAGACCGCGGCCTTCAGCCTGCCGGCACTCGGCCGACTGAAGCGCGACGACCAGTTCGCGGCGCTCATCCTCGTGCCCACCCGCGAGCTTGCCATCCAGGTCTGCCGCGAGGTCAAGGAACTCGGCGGCCACACCGGCCTCGAGGCCATCCCGGTCTACGGCGGCAAGCCCATCCAGACGCAGGCGAAGGCCCTCAGCAAGAACCCCGCCATCATCGTCGGCACCCCGGGCCGCGTCATGGACATGCATGCCCGCGGCATGCTTCCCTACGACCGCGTCAAGCTCGCCATCCTGGACGAGGTCGACCGCATGCTCGACATCGGCTTCCGGGACGACATCCGCCGGATCCTCGGCGCGATGAAGCAGCATCCGCAGACGATCTTCGTCAGCGCCACCATCAGCCCGGACATCGAGAAGCTCGCCCGCAGCTACATGCGGAACCCCGAGAAGATCGTCACCACCGAGAAGAGCCTCACGGTGTCAGCGGTCGACCAGAGCTGGCTGAGCGTGGAGCCCTGGGACAAGAAGCGGCTCATCGAGCACCTGCTCAAGCACGAGGAGGCCGCGCTCACCCTGGTCTTCTGCCGGATGAAGAAGACGGTCGACCAGGTGGCCGACTACCTCTCCAAGCACGGGATCGATGCGCACGCCATGCACGGCGACATGTTCCAGACCAAGCGCGACAAGGTCATGGACAAGCTGCGCGGCGGGACGCTCAAGGTGCTCGTGGCCAGCGACCTCGCAAGCCGCGGCCTCGACGTGGATGACATCAGCCACGTCATCAACTACGACGTGCCCGAGGACCCCGAGGTCTACATCCACCGCATCGGCCGCACCGCGCGCGCCGGCCGAGGCGGCGTGGCGTGGACGTTCGTGCAGCCCGACCAGGGCGACCTGCTCTCGTCCATCGAGATGCTCGCCAACATCGAGATCCCGCAGAAGACCTACCCCGACTTCACGCCGGGCCCGGTGCCCGCGGACGTGGCCAGCTACCGCCAGGCCGAGCAGCGTCGCCGCGAGGAACTGGCCTCCGCGCGCAACCGCCTGGCGGCCACCGCGTCCATCCCCGCACCGAAGGCCGTGGACCCGAACGCGTTCCCGGGCGGCATCGTGCCGAGCGCACTGCCGCTGAAGCGCCTCGGCGGCGTGGTGCGAACGCGCCGCGGCTGATCCATGCGCAGCGCGACGCCCGCCCCGATCGTCATCGCGCCGGAGGTCGCCGAGGCGCTCGCAGGCGGCAAGGCCGTCGTGGCGCTCGAGACCGCCGTGCTGACGCATGGCCTGCCCCGGCAACCCGTGAAGCGGCCCTGCGAGCTCGCGGGCTGGGACGAGTCGCTTCCCGCAAACCTGGCGCTGAGCGTGCTGCTCGACCTGTCGGTGCGAACGGGCGGCGCAGTGCCGGCGACCGTCGGCATGCTGGACGGCACGCTGCACGTCGGGATGGACCGCGCGCAGCTGGAGCGGCTTGGCCACGACACCGCTGCACGCAAGCTCAGCACCCGTGACCTGGGTGCCGCGGCGGCGCAGCGCGCCAGCGGCGGCACCACCGTGGCCGCCACGCTCGCCGCATGCGAGGCCTTGCGCATCCGCGTGTTCGCGACCGGCGGGATCGGCGGCGTGCACCGCCACTGGACCGACCGGCCCGACATCAGCGCCGACCTCGCCGCGCTTGCGCGCGCGCCGGTGGCGGTGATCAGCGCGGGCGCCAAGAGCATCCTTGACCTGCCTGCCACGGTGGAGGCGCTCGATGCGCTCGGCGTGCCGGTGCTCGGGCTCGGCACGCACCACTTCCCGCGCTTCTTCTCGCGCGGTGACTCGTCGCTCGGCGTCTCGTGCTCGGCGAAGGATGCGCGCGAGGCCGCGGCCATCTGCCGCGCCCACTGGCAGTTCACCGGCACCGGCGTGCTGGTGGCCAACCCGCCGCCGGAGCGCTGGGCGTTGCCCACGGACGAGGTGGAGTCGATGATCGCCGCCGCCATGCTCGAGGCCGTGCGCGAGGGGATCCGCGGCGCGGCCGTCACGCCGTTCCTCCTCGACCGCGTGCAGCGGGCCACGGGCGGGCGGACGGTGGCCGCCAACGTGGCGGTGCTGGAGTCAAATGCACGAACCGGGGCCGCCCTGGCCCGTGAACTGGCAGCGGCGGGCTGATTTCCGCGGGTTCCCGGCGCCGGAAGGCGGTATCCGGCGCAATCCGGGCCGATTCCCCCGGCACGCACCGCCTGCGGCGATACACTTCGGAGGTCGCACCCCCACGCGGCACCCACGCACAACCGGCCCGGCGGAACTCTGCGAAGTGATGCTGTCGCATCCCCGCCCCGGTGCGAGGAACAATCCATGACAGTGGTGAGCGGGATTCTCGAGGCCCCCAAGGGCTCCGCCGAGGGTCGAATCAGGCAATTCGCGGATGGTCTCGTCGAGCGCGAGGACGACCCTGTCGTCTTCCCCGACTTCATGCAGCAGCACGGCGTGGCGCCGGGCGCGTCCATCACCGTCGAGGTGGAGGAACGCCAGTCACGCCGCAGCCGCAACGTGCGCATGGTGGCGAGCAGGCTCGTCGCCGTGGAGGGCATGCCGCCCGAGGAATACCGGCGCCGCAAGCCCTTCCACGAGCTCACGGCCCTCGACCCGCAGCCGCGCATCTCGCTCGAGCACCGCGGCTGCCCGCCGGCCTGCCGGCTCATCGACATGTTCTGCCCGATCGGCTACGGCACGCGCGGCCTCATCGTGGCCCCGCCCAAGGCCGGCAAGACCATCCTGCTGCAGAACATCGCCTTCGGCATCAAGCACAACCACCCGCAGATCGAGCTGATCGCGCTGCTCATCGACGAGCGGCCGGAGGAGGTCACCGACTTCCGCCGCAACGTCCCCGCGCACGTGCTCGCATCGAGCAACGACCAGGACCTCGACCGCCACCTTTCGCTCGGGCAGTTCGCCATCGAGCGCGCCAAGCGCATGGTGGAGGCCGGCAAGGACGTGGTGGTGCTGCTCGACAGCCTCACGCGCCTCGGCCGGGCGTTCAACAACTCGCGCCGCTACGGCAGCTCGGGGCGCACCATGTCGGGCGGCGTCGACAGCCGTGCGCTCGAGGTGCCCAAGCAGCTCTTCGGCGCCGCGCGCAAGTGCGAGGAGGGCGGCAGCCTGACCATCATCGCCACCTGCCTCGTGGACACGGGCAGCCGCGCGGACCAGGTGATCTTCGAGGAGTTCAAGGGCACCGGCAACATGGAGCTCATCCTCGACCGCTCGATCGCCGAGCGTCGCGTCTTCCCGGCGATCAACCTCGCCGCGAGCGGCACGCGCAAGGAGAACCTGCTCATGCCCGAGCGCGAGCTGAAGACGGTGACCGCGCTGCGGCGCCGCCTGATGAACGTGCCTCCCCACGTGCAGGTCGAGCAGCTCCTGGGCGCCCTGCAGCGGTACCCGACCAACGAGGACATGCTCAAGGGCTGACGGCCGAGCCCTGCGACCGGCGGCGCCGGCGTCCGGCCGGGGGGAGCGCGGTTGCGGTACCCTGCCCGGACCATGGCTGACGGTCCCGGATACTCAAACTCGGTGCGCGCCGGCGCGTTCCTGATCAGCGCGGTCGTCCTGGCGCTCGCGGTCACGTTCATCCTCGAGAAGTCCAACCCGTTCGCGTCCAAGAACCACTACAAGGTGGCGTTCACCATGGACGACGGCGTGGCCGGGCTGGAGGAGGGCGCGGAGGTCCGTGTCAGCGGCCTGAAGGTCGGCAAGGTCGACCGCATCCAGCAGGAGTTCGATCCCGCGCCGGGCCGCATCCTCGTGCACGTGTCCATGGAGGCCGACATCAAGGTGCGCACCGACGCCAAGGTGATCCGGGCGCAGCCGCTCCTCGGCAACTACTCGTGGCTCAACTTCACCAACCTCGGCACGGGCGAGCCGCTCGCGGAGGGCGGCATCATCGATGCGCAGGCGAGCGGCGGGCTGCTGGCCACCATCGTCGGCCCGCAGAACTCGGCCAGGGCGAACCAGATGTTCGAGCAGCTCGTCATGTTCACGGGCACGCTGGAGAAGTTCTCCAAGGACACGTATCCCAACAAGGTCGAGCCCATGCTCTCCAGCGCCGAGGCCACAATGTCGAGCGTCCGCGAGGAGTGGGGCAAGTGGCGCGGCAAGGTGGGCGGCATCCTCGACAGCACCGAGAGCGGCACGCGCAAGTTCGACCAGACGATGGACGACGTGAAGGTGGCCGCCAAGGACGCGCGCGAGACGCTGGCCCACGTGCGCACCGTCAACCTCGAGCAGGTCGACAAGCTCCTGGCCAGCGGCCAGGCAGGCGCGGACCGGCTGGCGAGCGCGATGGAGCGCATCGACACCGAGCTGGTGCAGCGCCTGCCCGACGTCCGCGCCGTCATGGCCGACCTGCGCGAGGGCGCGGTCCAGGCGAAGCTCCTCACCATGGAGGCCCGTCGCAGCCCGTGGAAGATCTTCTACCGCCCCAGCGGCGACGAGCTGGCACGCGAGAACCTCTATGAGGCGGCGCGTGCCTTCGCGATCGCAAGCAGCGACATGCGCGTGGCCGGCGAGACGCTCGAGGGCACGCTGCGCCAGATGCCCGAGCGCTTCTCTTCCGACCCGAAGTTCCGAGAGGAGCTGAAGGACCAGGTCGTGCGGTCGATGCAGCGCTACGAGGTTGCGCAGAAGCAGCTGTTCGATGTCCTCAAGGCCGACCTCGGCGACGCGAAGGTGCCCGAGCCGCCGCCCGCGGGCTCCAACTGACCGGGCTCCACCAAGGTGCGCGGCGAGCGATCCAACATCAAGGCCGGCATCGCCTCCCTCGCGGCGGTGACGGGGCTTGCGCTGGCGATCTGGGCATGGAACGTCGTCCAGCGGTCGCGCCGGGTCGATTACAGGGTGGAGTTCACTGCCGAGCAGGGCGTGTACGGCATCGGTACCGGGACCGGGGTCGTGATCGGCGGGGTTGCCCGCGGGCAGGTCACCGGCATCCGGCCGCGCATCGCGGGGGGCGAGCTGAAGAGCTACGAGGTCACCCTCGCCATCGACCCCGAGGTGCCGCTCTACGAGGGCATGCGCTTCCGGACGACGGCGGGCGGCATCAACGGCGATGCGCAGGTCGAGATCTACGACACGGGCCGCGCGAAGGCGGTGTTCGGCGGCGGCGTGGGCACGGACCTGCGTCGGCCGCTCGACCGCGAGCGCGTGCACGTGGCCACCAAGCGCGACCCGCTGGGCGCCTGGTTCGGCACGGAGGGTGCCGGGAACGTGGACAAGCTGCTCGCCACGTGGTGGCCGGGCGAACACGCGACCGACAGGCTTGCGGGGCGGCTCGAGGGCATCGCCACCGGCGTACCCGACCGCATATCCAGCCTCAGGCAGGATGCCAAGGACACCTGGAAGCGGATGTCCGCGGACTTCGATGAGTGGGGCCTGCGCTACGAACGGATTGCCGCAGAGGCCGAGTCCGCCATCGCCGACCTCGGCACCGGCAAGGACGCCGCCGCGGGCTCGGTGGGCCGCACCATCGCGGACATCAAGGATGACTGGGCCAAGCTGCCCGACCTGCGCACCGAGCGTGCCGGCGACATAGAGACTGACTTCGACCGCGCGTCCGCGGCGCTGAAGTCGATGATGGCGCAGGTGGACACGCTGCGCGGCTCGGCATCGGACCTCACGGGCGCCATGGGCGAGATCGGCGCGCAGGGTTTGCTCGCGCTCCAGGAGTTCGATGCCGCCTACGACGATGCGCTCCGTGCGCCGTGGCGGTTGCTCGAGCGGCCGGACGACGCCTACCGCGCCGCCGCCGAGCGGGAGGAGACGGTACGCGCGTTCGCCGAGGCCGCCACGGCGCACCGCTGGGCGCTCAAGGGAATCGACGAGGCCCTCCGGCGCGACGAGGCCCTGATGCGCGCCGAGCCGGCGCTGGCCGGCATGCTGCGCGCGCGGCTCGAGGCGGCAAACGCGGAGTTCGACGCCCACCGAGCGCGGATGGAGGAACTGCTCCTCGGGCCGCAGCGGCCGGCCGGGGCGCGATGACCGAAGGCGTGCGCGGATGGCCGCAGGTGGAGCCCGCGTCCGCGGACGACCCGCGCCTGGCGCCGTACCGCGGGGTGCGCGATGCCGACCTGCGCGGCCGGGACGGGCTGTGCTGCATCGAGACGGCGCGCGTCGTGCGGCGTTTCCTGGCCGGATGGGCGCGGGCCGTCCGCGACGGGCGCGCGGCGTGGTTCGGCTGCGAGCCGGTCAGCGTGCTCTGCGACGAGCGATCGCTGCCGACGCTGGCAGCGGAACTCGACCGGGTGCCGGGAGTGCAGGTGTTCGTCGCGCGCGATGCGGCCGAGGTGACGGCGCTCTCCGGCTACGACCTCCACTCGGGTGCCCTCGCCATCGCGCGGCGCCTGCCGGAGCCGGGCATCGAGGCCCTCGCGGCCGCGGAGGGGACCGTCGCGGCGTGCGACGGCATCGTGCACACCGACAACCTCGGGGCCATATTCCGCAATGCCGCCAGCTTCGGGGCCGCGGGCGTGCTGCTCTCGCCGCACTCGAGCGACCCGCTCCTGCGCAAGACGATCCGGGTGTCGATGGGGCGCACGTTCGCGGTGCCCTGGGCACGCGCGGCGCGCTGGCCGGAGGACCTGCGGGAACTCCGCGAGCGGCACGGGTTTCGCATCGTCGCGGCCGAGGACGCTCCGGGCGCGGTGGACGTGGCCGACGTGCCGCCCGGCGGGCGCACGGTGCTGGTGTTCGGCGCGGAGGGTGCGGGAGTCTCCCGCGAGGTGCTCGCGCTCGCCGACTGCGTGGCGCGGATCCCGATGTCAACGCTCGGCGGCGCGCTCGCCGACGACCCGCCGAGCCTCAACGTGGCGGTCGCGAGCGCGGTGATGCTCCACCGCCTCTCGAAAGTCGGCCCTGGTTCGTTCGGCACCAATTGAAGTCTCCCGAGGAAGACCGCTTCTCCGGAGGAGGGGATCGGTGACAAACGAACCTGGAACGGATTTCAGGTGTCGCGGGCGGCGCGGGCGGTGAGGCCGGCACCGCGGATCGCGGGGATGATCGAGGGGACGGAATCCTCGGCGGGCTCGGCCTTGGTCTCCTTGCAGCGCTCGATGCTCGCGCCGAGGGCCGTGAGGACACGCTCCATGTTCGAGTACCCGCGGTCAAGGTGGTACACGCGGCTGATGACGGTCTCGCCGTGCGCGGCAAGGCCCGCGAGCACCAGGCTTGCGCTGGCACGGAGGTCCGACGCCATCACGGGCGCGCCGTGCAGCGCGCGCACGCCGCTGATCACCGCGGTCGATCCCTGCCGGTAGACCTGCGCGCCCATGCGCGAAAGCTCGGCCACGTGCAGGAAGCGCTCGGTGTAGATCTTCTCGGTGACGATCGAGTTGCCCTCGGCGATCGACAGCAGCGCCATGAACTGCGCCTGCAGGTCGGTGGGGAACCCGGGGTGCGGCTGCGTGGTGAGGATCGTCGGCCGCAGCACGCGGTCGCTCGTGACGCGCACGCTGCAGCGGAGATCGTCCGCGTTCGGGTCGAGCTTCTGCACGTGCACGCCCACCTCCTCGAGGTGGTTGATGGCGGCCAGCAGGCTGTCGTACGGGAAGTCGTCGAGGATCACGTCGCCGTTGGTCATCGCGGCGGCGATGGCATAGGTGCCTGCGACGATGCGGTCGGGCATGACGCGGTGCTCGCAGCCGCCGAGCGCCTCGACGCCGTCGATCACGATGCGCGGCGATCCCGCGCCGCGGATCCGCGCGCCCATGCGGTTGAGCATGTTGGCGAGGTCGACGATCTCGGGCTCGCACGCCGCGCTCTCGATCACGGTGCGGCCCTCGGCGAGGGTCGCCGCGCTCATCACGTTCGCGGTGCCGAGCACGGTGGGCCCGTTCGCGCCGCCGAGGAACACGGTGGCGCCCCTCAGGCGGTCGCAGGAGGCGACCACGTTGCCGCCCTCGAGCTCGATCCTGGCGCCGAGCTTGGCGAGGCCCTTCAGGTGCAGGTCGATCGGGCGCGTGCCGAACGCGCAGCCGCCGGGCATGCTCACCACCGCGCGCTTGCGGCGCGCGAGCATCGGCCCGAGCACGCAGATCGACGCGCGCATCGTCTTGACGATGTCGTACGGCGCCTCCGAGCAGCTCTCGTCGCTCGCCTGCATGGTGATGGTGTCGTCGTCGCCGAAGTGGACGTTCACGCCCAGGCGGTCGAGCAGCGTCCCCAGGTTGCGGATGTCCGCGAGCGGGCCGACGTTGGTCAGCCGCAGGCGCCCGGTGGTGAGGAGTGACGCGGCCATGAGCGGCAATGCCGCGTTCTTGGCGCCTTCGACGGTGACGCGGCCGTTCAGTCGGCGGCCGCCTTGAATGCGGAAGTAATCCATGGGACGAGCCCCTTTGACGCCGGTCGGTGCAGGCCAATCCGTGGCCTGCTGCTCCGTGACCAATCGGCGTTCCGCGCGGTCGATCCTCAATGATCGACGAGCCAATAAGATATCCGTCTTATGAGCACCGCGCCTGCCGCTGCCCCGCAACCGCGCACCCCCGGCGAGCCCGCCCTTCCCGAGGCGCGCATGCACGTCGTCCTGCCGACCGCCCCGGTGACGGGACGCGTCTCGCAGTCGCGCCTGTGCACCAAGGGCAAGTCCGCCTCGTTCGTCCGGCACGTGTGCGTCGACGTGTCGGGCACCCCGCTCGAGGGTTCGTGGCAGGCGGGCCAGTCGTTCGGCGTCGTCCCGCCGGGCACCGATGCCAACGGCAAGCCCCACAAGGTGCGGCTCTACTCGATCGCAAGCCCCGGCTACGGCGAGGACGGCCACGGCCGGATCCTGTCCACCACCTGCAAGCGCCTGCTGGCCGAGCACGAGCCGCAGTCGGACAAGGACGACCCCACCGACCACCGCCTGTTCACCGGCGTCTGCTCCAACCATGTCTGCGACCTGCGCGAGGGCGACCCGATCGCCGTCGCGGGCCCCAACGGCAAGCGGTTCCTGCTGCCGGCCGACCGCAACGCCCACGACTACCTCTTCCTCGCCACCGGCACCGGCATCGCACCGTTCCGGGGCTTCATCCACGAGCTCTTCGTGGGTCCGCCCGCCGGCACCCCGCTGCACGCCGCCTGGCGCCCCTGCACGAGCAACGTCCACCTGTTGATGGGCACGCCCTACACCAGCGACCTGATCTACGACGACTTCTTCCGACAGGTGGCGAAGGAGCGCCCGAACTTCTCGTACCACACGGTCATCAGCCGCGAGACGCGCCCCGACGGCGGCAAGGGCGAGTACATCCACCACTACCTCGACCGCGCCCTGCCCCAGTTCGACGGGCTGCTGCGCAACGAACGCACCCTGATCTACATCTGCGGCCTGGCGGGCATGCAGGTCGGCGTCTTCCAGACCCTGGCCAAGCGGGGCCTGGCGGACGGGTTCCTGGACCTCCACGAGGAGGTCAAGGGCGTGCCCCCCGCGGATTGGACCCCGGAACAGGTCAAGCGCCGCGTGCATGCGACCCGACGTTGCATGCTCGAGGTGTACTAGCGGTCTTGCGGTGCTACGATTGAACCGATGAGTGACCCGCAGGGCGAGTGGCGCGACGGGGACGAGCTGGCCGAGGAGGCCCGCCGGCACTTCGAGGAGGGTCGGCTGGCCGAGGCCGAGGCGGCCCTTCGCCAGGCCCTCGCCCGCAACCCTGACCGCCCCGACTGGCACTTCCACCTCGGGCGCCTCCTCGAGCACACCGACCGCGGCTCGGAGGCCCGTGACGAGTACCTGCGCTGCCACGAGCTGGACCCGGATGCGCCGGAGCCGCTGCTTGCCGCCGCATCCGTGGACGAGGAGGAGGGCAACGTCGCCTCCGCCCTCCGGTTCGTGGAGCAGGCGGTGGCGCTCGACCGGTCGAACGACGATTCCAACGCCCGGCGCATCCGGCTGCTCAATGTCTCCGGCCACGGCGACGCGGCGCGGGAAGCCTTCTACGAGGCGCAGGAGTTCGTGGACACCCCCACCTTCTGCATGATCGCCATGGCCGGCGGCCTGGAGGACCAAGGCGACCTGCCGCGCGCCTCGTGGTGCTACCGGGAGGCGCTCCGGCACGACCCCGCCATGAGCGAGGTGCGCACGCGGTACGCGCGCTGCCTGGCCCGGCAGGAGGACCATGCCAAGGCCCTGCAGAACTTCATGCACGTGCTGCGGGAGGAGCCGGGCGCCATCGAGGCCCTGCTCGGCTGCGCCGAGACGCTCATCCACCTCGGTCGCGAATCCGATGCCGCGGAGAAGCTGCGGCGCGTGGTGGAGATCGAGCCCGCCAACGTGCAGGCGCACCACATGCTGGGCGCACTCGACCTGCGCGCGGCGCGCTTCGACCGCGCAGCGGTGGAGTTCGAGCTGGTCCTGAAGCTCGACCCGGACCGCAACCTGGTGCGCCTTGACCTTGCGGAATCGCAGCTGCGCCGGGGCCGCGCAGACGAGGCCCGCGAGACCGTGCGCGCCATGCTCTCGGGGGGCCTGCCGGAGGCTCCGGACCGCGACGACCGTTTCGCCAAGCTCCCGGACCGCGACCGCGAGCGCACCATGCGCGCGTGGGCGGGTGCGGTGGCACGCACCGGGTCCATCCTGGCGGCGCTCGGCGAATGGAAGTCCGCGGCCGAGGTGTTCCCCGAGCTGGTGCGCCTGCACCCCCAGGAGGCGAACGCCTGGCGGGCGCTGGCCCGATCGCGCTACGAGGCCGGCGACGTCATCGGCGGCCGCGCGGCCAGCATGAAGGTGCTGGAACTCGAGCCCGCGTGCGCGCTGAGCCACCACAACCTGGCGCTTGCGGCGATGCGCGACGGCGACCTGCCGGGCGCGGGGGCATGGGTGAGGCGCGGCTTGGCCGTGGCCAAGACCGACGAGGGCCTGCGGCGACTCCGCTCGCGCGTCCTGCTGGGGCGCGTGCGGGCGCTCTTGCGCCGGAAGAAGTGAGGCTTACGCCATCAGGTTGGCGTACGGGATCAGCGCCATGAAGCGCGCGCGCTTGATGGCCTGCGCCAGGCGGGCCTGGTCGCGGGCCGAGAGGCCGGCGCGCTTGCGGGACATGATCTTGCCGTTGGCGGTCATCGCGCGGCGCAGGTCGTCGATGTTCTTGTAGTCGATGACGATCTTCTGCTTCGGGGCCGGACGGTCGCTGACGGGGGCTTCGATGGACATGGCTGGTGCTCCGACGGGGTGATGGATCTGCCGGCAACGCGCCTGCAGCTCGCCCTGGCTGCTCGGATGGGGAGCCCCCGGCCAAGGCCGGGAGCGGCGAGAAGGGACAGTGTAGCGAAACCCCCTGCGTCCACGGCACCCCGGGAAATCGGACCGGATTCCGCTTGGAGTGCAACGTCCCCTCGTGGTTACACTTATGCCCGTGTCCGAGCACTCGCACGCCGAGCGACTTTCGCGGCGGATCGAGTTGAGCGGGGAGGAACTCTCCCCTGCTCCTCGGTCCTGAGCGATTCGAACCCGCAGGGCTCGCCCTTGCGTCGGATACCGCACCGGAACCGAGCGCGGACCGGGGGAGCGCAGACCGGGGAAGCGCAGACCGGGGAAGCGCAGACCGGGGAAGCGCAGACCTGGGGAGCGCAGACCTGGGAGCCGTCGAGCCGAAGGTCGCCCCGCCACCGGCAGACGCCGTCTCGCCGCCGACCGGCGCGCCACGGGCAGTCGGCGACATCGACCTCGTGCAGGCCATCATGGAAGCGGCCCCCAACTTCGGGCAGCTGGCGCTGCGCGCGATCCGCGAGCGCACGGGCGAGGACCTCGCGCGCATCGTCACCGGAAGCGCCGCCGATGCCATGGTGGCCGCGGGCACGGGATCGCCGCTGGATGACGGACGTGCGTTCGTGGCGCCCCTTTCACCCGACGCACGCGCTGCGTGGGCCGCGTGGCTGCGGCGCTGGCTCGAGCTGGCCTCGACCGTGTCCATGCGCGCGCCGAAGGGACTGTGGGACGACGCAACCGGCTTCCCGGCGTGGCAGCGCATGCGCCCGCAGGTCGCGCACCGCGTCGCGTCCGCGCGCCTGCGGCGCGAGGCGATCTTCGTGTCGGTGCTGCGCGTCGAGGATTCCGACCTCTGGAACCGGCGCTCGCAGGTGCTCGTGGACCAGCCGTTCCTGGCGCGCGCGGCCACGGCGCTCGACGCGGCGATCATGCCCGGCGACGAGCTGGGCCGCCTCGACGACGGCGGCTTCGTGGTGGTGAGCGCGCGCGAACTCGCGGCCCGCGAGCTTGCCGAGGCGCTTCGATCCGAGATCGCGCGCCTCCCCGGCGACGGGCCGCAATCGCTGGTGGTGCACATCGGGTCGGCATGCGCGCCCTGGGACGCCACGCAGCCCGACGCGCTCCTCGAGCTGGCCGCGCTGCGCGCGGCCGACGCAGGCTCCGGACGCTGAGCGCGTGATCGTCATCCTGTCCGACCTGCACCTGGGCCTTCCCGCCGCACCGACCGCGGCTTCGCTCATGCCTGCGCTGGCAGGCGCCACGGAGGTGATCCTCAACGGCGATGCCGCCGAGAGCGCGTCGGCCGCGTTCGCCGCGCGGGGCGACGACGCGCTGGCGGAGCTGCGCGAGGGGCTTTCGCGTGCGGGGGCAACGGTGGTGCGCATCGAGGGAAACCACGACCCGGGGTGCGGCGAGCTGCATGCCGTGCGCGCGGGCGGCGCGATGCTGGTGACGCACGGGCACGCATTCCACCCCGCCATCGCGCCATGGTCGCGGGTGGCGCAGGAGGTGGAGGCCGAGTTCCGACGCGCGTTCGATGCGTCCGCGCGGGCCGAGCCGCTGCGATCGCTCGAGGCCGCGCGTGCGGCATCCATCCGCGAGCGCGAGCGCGACCACGCGCGACGCCCGTCGGCGGTGGTCCGCGGGATGCTCGGACGGCCGTGGGCGTTCCCGATGGTGATGGGCTACTGGCGGATCTTCCCGGAACTGTCGGCGCGCTTCCTGGAGCGGGCGATGCCCGCGGCGCGCATCGTGGCCAGCGGGCACTCGCACCGTGCGGGCGCGTGGCTGGTGCGCGGGCGGCTGGTTCTGAACACGGGGAGCTTCACCTTTCCCGGCCAGCCGCACGCGGTGACCATCGATGCCGACGAGGTGGCGCTGGTGCCGCTTGCACGCCGCGGCGGCGAGTGGCGTCAGGACGCCGCGGGCCGGAGGGCCTGGCGGATCACGGAAGTGGCGCGGGACACCGCGTCAAGGTCAACGCCGGTGTCGTAGCCGGAGTCGTGCAGCATCCGCACGAGCGCGGCCGTGTCGACGTTGCCGCGCGCGCCGGGTGCGTACGGGCACCCGCCGAGGCCGCCCGCGCTCGAATCAAAGCTGCGCACCCCGAGTGCGAGCGCGGCGCGGGCATTGTCGAGCGCACGGCCGTTGGTGTCGTGCAGGTGGAGCGTGGTGCGTGCGGGCGCAAGCGAGCGTGCGAGGCCGTCGTACAGGCGCTCGATGTCCGCGGGCTCGGCCACGCCGAGGGTCTCCCCGAGGTCGATCTCGTCGATGCCGAGCGCAAGCAGGCGGTCGGCAACCTCGCGCACGCGTTCCGGGGGCACGGGCCCGTCGTAGGGGCAGCGCACCACGCAGCTCACGTAGCCGCGCACGGGAATCGACGCTGCGCGCGCGGCGCGCACCACCGGCGCGAAGCGCGCGAGCACGTCCTCGATGCTGCCGCCGGTGTTGGCCTTGCTGAAACCCTCGCTTGCCGCCGCGAAGACCGACACCTTCTGCGCGCGTGCGGCGAGCGCCGCCTCCATCCCGCGCTCGTTCGGAACCAGCGCGCTGTACACGGTGCCGGGCCTGCGGCGGATGGCGGCGAAGACCTCGGATGCGTCGCCGAGCTGCGGCACCCACCTGGGGCTCACGAAGCTCGATACCTCGATCTCCGGGAAGCCCGCGTCCGACAGGAGGTCGACGAACGCAACCTTCGCGGCGGCGGGCACCACGGACCTCTCGTTCTGCAGGCCGTCGCGGGGACCGGCCTCGGTGATGCGCACGCGGCGCTCGGCGGTCACGACGCGCCTCCGCCCTGCTGCGGTGGCCGCGTCCGCGTGGGCGCGTCCTGCTTCCAGATGCGCGCCATGAACGGGATGAAGACCGCGAACAGCACCACCGTCAGAAGCAGCCCTCCGACGAAGAGCGCGACCTCCGGCGAGACGCGCATGCCGACCTCCTCGCGCGAGCCGACGGGCGGCTCGGCCGCGTCCGACTGGAGCGCATGCGCGATGGTGGCCGCGGACATCGTCACGATGCGCCCTTCGGCTCGGGAAGGAAGCGAAGCGTCGGCTGCACGGTGGCCGAGGCACGGCCGCCTTCCGCGGGCACCAGGAGCTGCGTGCCAGGCTCTGCATGCGCGGAGCGGATCATCGCGAAGGCCACGCACGAGGCGCCGAGCATCGGCGCGAGCGTGCTGCTGGTGACGGTGCCGACCGGGTTCCCGGGCTCGCCGTCCGCGCCGCGCTCGAACACGGGAGAACCCGCGACGGGCAGAAGGTGCTCCGCCATGCGCAGCGCCACGAGCCGCTGCTTCGGCTTGCCGAGGCTCTCCATGCGCGCAACCACCTCCTGGCCGAGGTAGCAGCCCTTCCTGAAGCTGACGCGCTGCGCGAGGATCCCGGACTCGTGCGGCAGGTTCTCCGGCCCGAAGTCCACGTGGTGCAGCGGCGTCCCGGCCTCGATGCGGGCGATGTTGTAGGCGTGCCAGCCCGCGGGACGCGCCCGTCGGCGGCCGCCGTCCTGCGCGTCGTGCTGGCTGGCGAGCGCATCCCACACGCGCGCCGCATGCTCGGGCGGCAGCAGCACCTCGACGCCCGGGGAACCGCACTGGTCACGGCGGACGAGGATCGCGGGGGCACCCGCAAGCGTGGTGCGCGAGCAGCGCAGGTCCTGGTTCAGCGCCTCGAGCGATGCATCGTCGGCACCGGCATTCGAGAGCACCTGCGCGCCGTCGGGCCCATGCACCGCAAGGCGCGCCCACTGCGACGATTCGTCGGCAAGCTGCACGTCCTCGGAGAAGAGGAACTCCGAGAGCGTCTTCACGGTGCGCGCGGCGTCGTGGATGTCGGTGTCGACGAGGAGGACGGGAGGGACGCCATCCGCCGCGGGCGGCTGCACGAACACCAGGTCCGCGTCGATGCGGCCCTTGCGGTTCAGCCAGAATCCGGCGCGGACCTCGCCGTCGGCAAGGCCCTTCAGTTCCTGCGTCACCATGCGGTTCAGGAACTCGATGCGCTCGGCGCCGCGCACGGCGATGGTGCCGCGGTGCGCCATGTCGAGGATCGCCGCGCCGCGCCGGAACGCCGCGTACTCCAGCTCAAGAAGCCCGTAGCCGGCGACGATCTCCGCGGGCTCCGCGGCGGGCTGGCCCTCGGCTGCGGCGGTGCCGCCGTAGCCGATGAACTCGCACTCCACGGGAACGCCGCCGAGGCGCAGCGACTCGACGCGCGCGTAGCGTTCGTGCTCGGGCCTGAGGGCGTTCGCGGACACTCGGGAAAGCATAGTTCGCCTACCATCGGCGCCTGCCATGAAGCTCGACATCGAACTGTTCCGCCGTCTCTGCGAAACCCCCGGGATCCCTGGCCGCGAGGAGCGCGTCCGCGAGCTCGTCGAGAAGACCGTGCTCGGCAAGGCCGGCAAGGGCATGTTCGATTCGTCGCACGTGGACAGCATGGGTTCGCTCATCTGCACCCGCAAGGCCACCAAGGGCGCGCGCACCCGCGGAAGCAAGCCCACCACGGTGCTGCTTGCCGCGCACATGGACGAGATCGGCTTCTACGTTCGCCACGTGGACGACAACGGCTTCCTGTGGCTCAACGCCGCGGGCGGCTTCGACACGCGCAACCTGTTCGCCAGCCGCGTGCGCGTGGTGACCGACGGCGGCGACCTGCACGGCGTGATGAACCCGGGCGGCAAGCCCATCCACATCTCGAGCGATGCCGAGCGCAGCAAGGTGCCGGGCGTCGAGGAGTTCTTCGTCGACCTCGGCCGCGAGCCAGGCGAGGTGAAGCGCAAGGTGAAGGTCGGCGACTACGTGGTGCTCGACCAGCCGTTCCTGGAGACGCCGCTCAAGGTTGTGAGCAAGGCGCTCGACAACCGCATGGCGTGCTTCGTGGCCGTCGAGGCGCTGCGGCGCATCCAGGCCAAGGGCACCAAGCACGCGGCGGACATCGTGGTCGCGTTCTGCACGCAGGAGGAGGTGGGCCTGCGCGGGGCGACCACCGCGGCCAACCAGGTCGGTGCCGACATCGGCGTGGGCCTCGACGTGAACCTCGCGTGCGACACGCCGGGCGTGCCCGAGTCGCAGCGCGTCACCAAGCAGGGCGACGGCGCGGCCATCATGGTGCAGGACAGCAGCATGATCAGCGACCATTCGCTCGTGCAGGAACTCTGCGCAGTGGCCAAGAAGCACCGCATCCCGCACCAGCGCGCCATCCTCCCCCGCGGCGGCCAGGACGGCGCGGCCATCCAGCGCTCCGGCCGCGGCGCACGCTGCGTCGCCCTCGGCGCCGGCACGCGCTACATCCACACGACCACCGAGATGATCCACAAGGCCGACCTCGAGGCGGTGATCGACCTGCTCGCGGCGTGGTTGCCGACGGTCGCCTGAATCCGTTCCTGGTTCGTTTGGCACCCGTTGTCTTCTCCCGGGAAATCTGGGAGTGTGTGGTGTTTGGTTGACGGGTTGCGGTGGTTCCGTCGGTGGCCGCGCCCCTTCGTTGCGCCGGGGATCCCTTGCTCACTGCGGGGCGCACGCCGAATGACGGGAGGCGCCCCAAATCGGCCGCCTTCGGACGCACGGCACCATGCGCCCAACCACCTCCCGACGTTCGGCGCCCCGAGCCGACAGCGAACGGTGGTGGCCTCATCAAGCGAGTTGCTGCACGCCCCGGCCGCGCGCGCCTCGCCGCAGATGCGCCCGTCGCGTGCAACTTGTCCGAGCGACTGAGGCCACCGCCGGTCGCCGAGGCGTCAAAGCCCGCCGCGAACCACGCACGCGACCGCCCCCAACCGCCGGTCACCGTCGCGTCCCGGCGCGCGCCGCACCACCCCTCCGGCGCCTCGGTTTCTCTGGAGCAATCAATTGGTGCCAAACGAACCAGGAGCGGACTTAGTGGCTCACGCGGCCGGCAGGGGCGAAGCCGAGAATGCTGCGCGCGATGGCGTCGGCGGCATCATGCTGCGGCCGCGCGCGGAGCGCGTTCTCCATGTCGTCGCGGATCCGGCCGTCCGAGAGCAGGGCCTCGAGCGGATCACCGATCGACCTCATGTTGACGGCCACATCGAGCTTGTCGTAGGCAAGCACCGCCGCACCCGCCTTCACGAGCGGCGCGGCGTTGGCCTCCTGGTGCAGGTCGCGGTGGTACGGGTACGGCACGAACACGGTCGGCACCCCGTTGGCCTCGGCCTCGGCCACGCTGTTGGCGCCGGCTCGGCTCAGGGCGAGTTCCGCGGCACCCCACGCGAGGCCCATGTCGTTGAGGAACGGCAGCACGAGCGCCTTCACGCCCGCGCGCGCGTACGCGGCATCGATCTCCGCCGCCGAAGGCGACGACTTCGGGCCCGCAAGGTGCAGCACCTGCCAGTGCGAGAGCAGCGCACGGTGCTTGAGCGCGAAGGCCACCATGAACGCATTGATGCTCGACGCGCCCTGCGATGCACCGGTGACCAGCAGGCACGGGCGCACCGGGTCCAACCCCAGCTGCCCGCGGCACTCCGCACGCCCCGCCGGGGCCAGCGCGCTGCGCCGCAGCGGCATGCCCACGATCGCCTCCGCGAACCGCGGGAGGCCCGGCGTCTCGCACGCGCTGATCACGCGCTGCGCGCGCCGCGCGGCCACGCGATTGGCGCGGCCCGGCGTGGCGTCGAGGTTCACGAGCGTGATCGGGATCCCGAGCGCCGCGGCCGCCGCCGTCACCGGGCCGGTCACGAAGCCGCCGAGGCTGACCACGTGCTCGGCGCCCTCGTCGCGCAGCAGGCGGCGCGCCGCACGCAGGCCGCGCACGTAGCCGTGCACGAAGCGAAGCAGGCCCGCGGGCTTCCACGACAGCCCCTCGGCAGGCACCGGCCGGAACTCAACGCCCGCATCGCCGAGCATCTGCGCGTCGATGGCGCGCGTCGAGCAGAGAAAGAGCGGGCGCACGCCGGGCGCCGCATCCACCATGCGCTCGGCGATGGCAAGACCCGGGCTCAGGTGCCCGCCCGAGCCACCGCCCGCGAACGCGATCGTCCGTCGTCCCGCGCTCATGCCTGCGTCGCCGGCGAAACGGTCGCGGCGGCGGGTTGCTCGGCGAACGGAATCTCGCCCTCGCCGGGCACCGGCACGCCGAGCTCGCGGCGGCGGCGGTCGCTCGCACGCTCCATCGCCACGAGCATGCCGAGCGAGAGGCACGTGAGGATCCAGCCGGTGCCGCCGCGCGACATCAGCGGGAGCGCAATTCCCTTGGTCGGCGCAAGGCCCGTCACCACGCACACGTTGATGAGCGCCTGGATGCCGACCGTGGCCACGAAGCCCATGCCGAGGAGCTGCGAGAAGTTCGAGAGGAGCGGTTCGCCGCCGCGCGCGGCCGACGCACCAGCCGCGGTGCCGTCATGCGTCGCAGCACCTCCAACCGCACCCGCACCGCCCTGCCCGGCGCCCCGCACGCAGGCCGTGACGATCGCCGCGCCGCAGACAACCAGCAGCACGTAGAGCCCGATGATGAGCGCGGACCCGGTGATCCCGAGCTCCTCCGCCACGATCGAGTAGATGAAGTCGGTGGTCGCCTCGGGCAGGTAGCCGAACTTCAGCTCGCTGTTGCCCAGTCCGCGGCCCGCAAGCCCGCCGCCCGAGATGGCCTCCATCGACTGGATGATGTGGTAGCCGATGCCCTGCGGGTCCTTGTACGGGTCGAGGAACGCGATGATCCGGTTCACGCGGTAGGGGCTGGTCACCACCAGCACCACGAACCCGAGGATGCCGACCGGTGCCATCGCGAGCACGTAGCGGAGCCTCGCACCCGCGGCCAGCAGCATCAGCACGGACACCGCCATGATGAGCACCGCGGTGCCAAGGTCCTCGAGCGCGATGATCCCGCAGAGGACGCTCACCGCGCCCAGCGGCACCGAGAAGCCCCACTTGAAGCTGGCGAGCCGGTCGCGGAAGCTCACCGCGTACCACGCCATGATGATGGGCACCCCCCACTTGGCGATCTCGCTCGGCTGCAGGCCCACGGGCCCGATGCTCACCCATCGGCGTGCGCCGTTCACCTCGCGGCCGATTCCCGGCACGTGCACCAGTGCCAGGCTGAAGAAGATGGCCACCGCCACCCATGCCACCGGCGTCGTCCACCAGCGGCGCCCGGTGCCGCCCAGGCGATCCACGGGCACGAACGCACCGGCCACAAGCGCCAGGAACGCGCCCACGGCAAACCACGTGTGCTTGCCCCAGAAGATGCCCTCGGTGGTGGTCGGCTGCCCGCCCGCAAGGCTGAGGCTGGCCGAATTGACCATCACGGTGGCGATGACGAGCAACCCGAGGACGGCAAGGACAAGCCCATGGCTCGCGCGAAGCATGCCGGGATATCGGCAATCGGAGGCGCGAAGGGCCAAGGAAGCCGGGCGGTCGTGCACCCCGCCTCGTCCCCAGACGGGTGGGCGCCCTCACTGCTGCGGTCCCCTTCGGGAGCCGGCCGGGCAAGCCGGCCCCCGAGGGGACCTTGAGCAGATGACTGAGGGGTCAGGCCCGGCGGCGCCGCGAGGCGGCGCCGGCGATGCCGAGGAGGGCGATGGCGCCG
>VGXR01000036.1 GCA_016873255.1 Planctomycetota bacterium | reverse complement strand
GCAGGGACCGATCGACGATGGTCCGGACGGCGCGCAGGTGGCTCAGGTAGCAGCCGATCTCACCCGGCGTGAGCCGGTGGTAGAAGGCACCGCGGTTGTCGGGCGCGAGCCGCGCCAGCTCGTCGGGCGGCAGCTTTCGCCCGTCCACGGCCTCGATCCGCTCGAACTCGAGCCATGCCCCGCGAAACTGCCGCTCGGCATCCTGCAGCCGCGCGTGCGATCCGGGCAGGTTGATCAGGAAGATGGGGCAGGGCGAGCTCATCGGTCGTCGTCCTCGTTCTCCACCCGGACCCAGGCTTCGGGCAGCAGGTTCGGGTCGGGCGGCTGCCCGATCAGCCAGCGCGTGGGCGCCGCCACCGAGCCGCCGCGCGAACCGAGCCGCGCACCCCACCAGCCGAACGTGCTGTTGGAGATCACCTGGTGGCCGCACGCGGCGAGCAGCGCAAGATCCTCCTGCGCCGACGGAGGATGGTCGAGCGAGGCAATCGTCGTTGGCCCGGGCAGGCGGAGGCGCTCCCGTGCCCACCCCGGCTCGTCGCTCACCACCAGGAAGCGCAGCTCCCCGTGGCGCGCGCAGAGCGCGTGCGCCGCGCGTCGGTACCAGTCCGCCGTCAGGACGGGCATCAGGTCGCGGAACGCGGGCTTGAGGTAGTCGCCGCGCCGGACGTGGACCCCCACGGTGCGACCGTCCGCGGCATGCGGCATCCATCGTGCGAGGTAGGCGGTGTCCGCGGGCAGCCGCACCATTCTCCGGATGCGCTCGAGCTGCGGCGCCACCAGCCGGTCGTCCTGCATGTAGCCGGCGACCAGCGGCGTGACCTCCGGTGCCGCGCGCACGTGACCGTCCCGTAACGCGAGTGCCTCGTCCGCCGTGCGCAGGATGAGCGCGCTGTCGATGCGCGCCGCGGGGTCGTGGAACGCGCGCTTCAGGCTGCGCCGCGTGAATCCGCGCCGGCGGTCCTCGCTTTGGTGCGTCTCGGTGGCTTCGCGCTGCAGGTCAAGGAGCACGGGTCCCCGCACCATGGCATCGAGGCGGAACCGGCCGTCCGCATCCGTCCACAGGCCGCGCACCAGCCGCCGCGCCGCAAGGAACGCCCGGCGCACCGCGGGTCGGTCGTACATGCGGCAGCACACGCGCACCTCGCGGCCCGTGGCGTCGGCGATTCCCGCCGCAGCCGCAAGCTGGAAGAGCTGGTTTCCGAGACCGCCGGTGGCGGCGATCGTGACGGGCTGCATGGGGGCAGGGTACCCCGCGAGGCGCGCATGCACCGTACCCTCCATGCATGCCCACGCAACGATCGCCCGCCGGCGTCACCGTCTGGCTCACGGGGCTGAGCGGCGCCGGCAAGAGCACCATCGCGACCGCTGCCGTCGATGCGCTGCGCGCGCACGGCGTGCATGCCTCCATCCTCGATGGCGACGTGCTGCGCTGCGGCCTGAACGCCGACCTCTCCTTCTCCGCCGAGGACCGCGCGGAGGCCGTGCGTCGTGCCGGCGAGGCGGCCATCCTGCTGGCGTCGTCCGGCGTCACCGCGGTTGCCGCGCTCATCAGCCCCTATCGCGCCGACCGCGACCGCGTGCGTGCCCGCCATGCCGAGGCCGGCGTCGCATTCCTCGAGGTGTTCGTCGATGCGCCGCTCGAGGTCGTGGAGCAGCGCGACCCGAAGGGCCTCTACGCGAAGGCCCGAGCCGGCCACATCCCCGCATTCACGGGCATCTCCGATCCGTACGAGCCGCCGCTTGCCGCGGAACTGCACCTTGCCACGGCCCGCATGCGCAAGGAAGAGTGCGTGGATGCCGTGGTTGCCGCCGTCCGTTCCGCGGCAACTTCCCGCTGAATTGCGCAACGCAATGCAGGACGGAAGCGGGCCAGTGTGCTACATTGGCCACCCCATGACAACGAAGAAGCACGCCGCAAAGCACCACGCCAAGCACCCCGGCACCGCGCATGCCGCCAAGAAGGGCAAGCGCGCCGCGCGCGCCCCGAAGGCCCGCATGATCTCGCAGGACATCCGCACGCTCATCGGCGAGGTGAAGGACCTGCGCACGCTCCGGGCCAAGTACGACCAGCTGGTGGCCGAGCATCACGGCCTCCTGGGCGCGCTGCGTGACCTCTCCAACGAGCTTGCCTCCGGCGCCCGCACCGCCTGGAACGACTACCGCAAGGCCGGTGCGCCGATCGGCGGCGCGCTCGGCGCGCGCCAGCGGGTGCGCGCCCCGAGCTCGGCGGTCGACGACATGACCACCAAGCTCATGGATGCGCTGCCCTCTGCCTGGAGCACCAAGGAGCAGATCTGCAAGTCCGCGGGCCTCGACCCGAAGGCCGCCAACAGCGCCTTCCGGCGCCTGGTGCTCGGCTACAAGCGCGGCGGCAAGAACGTGCCGGCGGCGCTCGAGTCCAACGGCAAGCGCGGCACCGAAGGCCGGTACCGCAAGCGCTGACGCCATGGACCGCGCACGCGACCTCGGATGCGCGCTCGACGCGGCGCGCGCTGCATGCGGCGCCGTCGCCGCGGTCGGTTCCCCCGCGGACTTCGGCGCCGACGGGGTGCTCGAGAAGGGCGCCGCGGGCCCGCTGACGCTCGCGGACCTCGCGAGCCAGGTGGCCGCCATCGCGTCCCTCCGGGCGGCGTTCGGGCCCTCGGCGCGATTCGTGGCAGAGGAGAGCGCCGACGAGGTGGCCGCGCACGGCGGCGAGCCGCTGCTCGTGCGCGTGGCGGAGATCCTCCGTGCCTCCGGCATGGCGATCGATGCCGCCGGCGTGCGCGACGCGCTCTCATCGGGCGGCCACGAAGGTGGCAGCGACCGCTTCTGGGCCATCGACCCGCTCGACGGCACCAAGGGCTACCTCCGCGGCGGCCAGTTCGCGATCGCCATCGCGCTGGTCGAGGCCGGCCGGCCGGTGGTCGGCGTGCTCGGCCTGCCGCGGCTTGCGGGCTCCGGCTGCGATGCGGGTTCCGGCGTCCTCGCCTCGGCGGTCTCCGGAAGCGGCGCGCACCAGAGGAGCTTCGCCGGCGGCGACGCTGTCCCGATCCGTGCGCGTGAGTGGTCTTCCGGCCACCCAGTGCGGCTTGCAGGCAGCGTCGAGAAGGCGCACAGCGCAAGCGATGCGCTCGAGACGCTGGTGTCAGCCTTGGGCACGGTCGACCCGGTGCGCGTGGACAGCCAGGCCAAGTACGCGCTGGTGGCGCGCGGCGATGCCGACGCGTACGTCCGCCGCAGCCCGAGCGCCGGATACCGCGAGTGGATCTGGGACCACGCCGCGGGCGCGTTGGTGGCCACGGAGTCCGGCTGCGTCGTGACGGACACCCTCGGGACGCCGCTTGACTTCGCCCAGGGGCGCCGCCTCGAGCGGTCCACGGGCATCGTGTGCGCGCCGCAGCGGCTGCACGGCGCGCTGGTCGACACCCTCGCGCGCGGCGGCTGACCTTCACGCGGCGCTCCGGGCGCGTTGCGCCGGTCCCCCGTATTGTGCCGCGCGATGGCGACGCCCTTTGCAGCATGCCTGCGTGCCGACGAGCGCCTCGAGTGCGCGGAGCGCGTCGACCCTGCAGGCCATGCGATGCATGTCGCCGCCGCCGTTGCATGGGGTTTCGCGCAGTCGGTGTCGAACGCCGCGGAAGGGATCACCTGGGGAGTGCTGCTCGTGGTGAGCGTGCTCCGCATCCCGAAGGTCTGGCGCTGCTTCGCGCCGGTCGTCCGCGATCCGCTGTGGCTGTCGCTGCTCGGATGGTCACTCTGGATGTGCGCATCCATGGCGTGGAGCGCCGCCCCGCCGTCGGGACTCAAGCCGTGGTTCCCGGATCGCTGGGTGCTGACGCCGCTCCTCCTATGGCCCGCGATGGGGCGGCCGTGGGTCGTGCTCGGGGCCATCGGCGCCGGCGCGGTCGTCCAGGTGGCGAGCGTGCTGTGGATGTCGTGGACCGGCGTTGGCCTGTCATCCCACATGAAGATGGAGTCGATCTCCGGGTTCGGCCAGCTGCAGTGGCAGCTGCACTGCGCCGCCGTCATCGCCGCGAGCGGGATTCGGTGTCTCCCGCTCGCGGGACGGGCAGTCGCGGCGATCGGCTTTGCCGCGAGCATGCTTGCAGTGGTGTTTGCGGGTCGGAGGCTCACGTTCCTCTCCTCGCTGACCGGGTCGCTCATCGCATGGACACGCCCGAGTGCACGCCGGCGCGTTGTGCCGCTCGTGCTGTCGGCAGCGGCCTTGCTGGTCATGCTGGCACTCGCCACGCCCATCGGAACGCGGGTGCTTGCGGTCGGCAGGGTTGCGGCGCGATCCGCCGACCGTGAACAGCCGTACGTGGCCCTCAGCCAGCTCTCGGGCAACCGCCTGCCGCTTGCCCATGCGGCAGTCGCGATCGGTCTCAGGAGTCCGATCGCCGGCAACGGCAAGGGCTCGTTCCAGGCCATGCTGCCGGGCTGGGCGGAGGCCCAGCAGTCGGAGCATCCGGAGCGCGCAAAGGCACTGGGATCGCTCCGCACTGGCATCCTCAACGATGCGCACAACGCGCTGCTCTCCGCATTCAGCGAAGGAGGAGCCATCGCGACCGCGCTCCTCGGGACGGCCCTCCTCGGGCTCGGCGTGCGCCTGTGGCGTCAGTCCGCGGCATCGCCGACGGCGGGCGCGGCCCTCGCCGTCTACTCCTCCATCCTCCTCGGCATGCTCTGCTACCCGATCACCGCCAAGGCGCCCGGGGCCATCATCGCCGTCTGCCTCGCGGTGTCCTGGTCGATGGCGTCCGTGCGCCCCCGTCCGCGCGCATCCGGCACCACCTGAACCCCCGCCGCACTTCGGGTATCACACGCGCATGGCCCGCATCGCCATCATCGGCGGCTACGGCGACCTCGTCGCCAAGCTCCGCGGAACGCTGATCGCCGCGCTGCGCGCGCGCGGCCACGAGGTCGTCGTGTGCGTGCCGGCGCCAAGCCCCGAGGCCCGGCCCGGCGTGGAGCGCGCGCTTGCCGCCCTCGGTGCGCGCCTGGTCGAGGCCCCGCTCGACCGCACCGGCACCAATCCGCTCAAAGAGCTTGCCGTCCGCTCGTTCTACGCCGACTTCATGGAGCGCGAGCGCCCGGACGCGGTGCTCGCCTACAACCCGAAGCCCGTCTTCTATGCCGTCCCCGCGGCGCGCCGCGCCGGCGTGAAGCGCGTGGTGACCATGATCAGCGGGCTTGGCTACGCGTTCGCGAGCCGCGAGCTCAAGGCCCGTGCGCTGGCCGTCGTGGCCATGCGCCTCTACCGCAAGGCGCTGCCGCTCGCGGACTCCGTGATCTTCCAGAACTCCGATGACCGCGAGCTGTTCGAGCGCCTCGGGCTGCTCGCGGGCGTCCGCGACGCGCACGTCATCCCGGGCTCCGGCGTCGATCTCGACCGCTTCGCTTGCGTCCCCATCGTCGAAGCCCCCAGCCGCGTGGACTTCCTCTTCGCGGGCCGCCTGCTGCGTGACAAGGGCCTGGTGGACTTCGTGGAGGCCGCCCGCGCGCTGCGCGCCCTCCGCACCGATTCGGCCCGGTTCCACTTCCAGGTGGCCGGCATCGTCGATACCAACCCGTCGGCGGTGTCCATGGAGGAGATCCAGTCCTGGGTGCGCGAGGGCACCGTGGAATGGCTCGGCCGCCTCGAGGACGTGCGGCCCGCGCTCGCCGCGTGCGCCGTGTTCGTGCTGCCGAGCTCTCGCGAGGGGATGCCCGCGGCGGTCCTGGAGGCAATGTCCACGGGCCGCGCCATCGTGGCCACCGACGTGGCCGGCTGCCGCGATGCGGTGGTGGACGGCGAGAACGGGTTCCTCGTCCCGCCCGGCGCACCGGCCGCGCTCGCCGTGGCGCTCGAGCAGTTCCTCGAGGACCCCGCGCTGGTGGTGCAGATGGGCCGCGCCTCGCGAGAGCGTGCCGAGCGCGAGTTCGACAGCCGCAGCGTGAACGCGAAGGTCGTCTCGCTCCTCGCCTGACGGGGATGGTTGACGCAAGGGGCGGCCGCGCCGCGTCAGCGGTCCGCGACGTCGACCACCGTGCCCGGCGCATTGCGCAGGTCGCGTGATCCGCCGCCGTACATCCAGCGGTTCACCACCTTGCCGTACTGGATGTAGTTGCGGTCCCCGCGGCGCATCCAGAAGTCGACGGTGCCGTCGTCGTTCCAGTCTCGCACGTTCACGATGGTGGCCTTCGCCAGCCCCGTGCGCCGTCGGGCGCTCGCGAAGTAGTTCCCGTCGTCGTCCTGGTCCATCAGGTCGACCTCGATGTCGTCGGCCTGCCAGAAGATGTCGGGCTGGCCGTTGCCGTCCATGTCGCCGAAGCCCGCGAGCCGCTCGGAGGCGGGCCGCCGCACCACCACGGGGAACGTGGCGTCTCCGGCTGCCTCGCCGGGGACGAGCACGCGCACCACGCCGGTCTGCCGGTCGCGGATCAGGATGTCCGTGGCGTTGCGCGTGCGGAAGTTGCCCGTGAAGACCGACCAGTCGCCCTCGGGAAGCTCGTACTCGTCGGAGCCGCTGATGGCGCCCGCATCGATGTGCCACACGCGCAGCTGCCTCGGGTCGACGACGCCCTGCAGCAGCACGTCGGGCTTGCGGTCGGCGTCCACGTCGGCCACGGTGATGGCATCGAACCCGGCCGGCAGCGTGTCGATGGTGGCGGTGTCCAGGATGGTGAACCCGTCGCGCTTCCAGAACTTGAGCAGCTCGCCCGGCGCGACGAAGACGATGTCGCCGGAGAGGTCGCCGTTCATGTCGCCGGTGCCCACGTACGAGGCGCCCACCGGCAGTTCGCCGAGGAGCCGGAACTCCGGCCGCTGCGCACGGTGCTTGCCGTCGGTCTGCAGGAGGTGCACCGAGCGGCCGCTCAGCGCGACGGCGGTGCCCTTGATGAGGCCCCAGTCGTAGACGATGGGCGTGAGCGGAATCACCACCGCGCCCGGGCCCGTCGTGATGCCCGTGGACGGTGTTCCGCCGCCGTTCACGCCGCCGCCGGTGCCGCCGCCGCCGGTGCCGGGCGTGCTTCCGTCGCTCGGGTTGCCGTCGGCATCAAGCGGGCCGGAGGCGGCACCGGCCACCTGACCGTCCCCGGTGCCGACGAGCGCCACGCGGAACTCGAACGGGTACACGGTGCCGAGGCTTCCCGTCGGCGTTTCGGCGCCGACCAGGCACAGCCCGGCCGCCGTCGGTCCCACGGCCACCGAGCGGCCCATCGACGAATTCAGGAGTGCAGACGGCGCCCACGCATCGCCGGTCTGGTCACCCGCGCCGCGGATCGCCCAGGCACCCGCGTTGCGGACGAAGGTGAAGCCCGCGCCGGTGTTGATCACCTGCACGAGCTGCGCCGGATCCTCGAGCGACGGGATCGCGGTGTCAAAGCCCGGCGAACCCACCACCACCTGCGGAGGGTTGGCCTGGGTCATGGCCACCGAGAAGCCGAACGAGTTGTTGACGTTGTCCGAGCGCGGCAGCAGCGTCGCGTCGAGGAGCCACGTGAGCCCTCCGTCGATGCTGCGGTGCACCGTGGCCGCGCCGTTGCCGGCCACGGCCGTGGTGCGGCCGGAGCTCTGCGCGGGTGCGCCGACGGCAATCCAGTCGTCGCCTGCCGTGTCGGCGACCGCCACGGAAGAGCCGAATCCCGCGCCGGTGGCGGGGCTTGCCGCCGTCAGCCGCCGCGCCAGGCTCCAGTTACCCCCGCTGCGGCGGAACACCAGCGCGCTGCCTGCGTTGATGCGGCCCTCCACGTCGTCGTTCTGCACGCCCGCCACCAGCAGGTTGCCGCTGGCCGCGAGCTTGGTCCCGAGCTGGTCGTTGGCACCGGCTGCCTCGTCGGTCAGCTTCTGCGCGAACTGGTAGTTGCCGTCGCCGTCGCGGTCGAACACGTAGATCGCGCCCGTGTTGCTGGTCCCGTCGAGCGGGCAGCCCACGGAGATGGTCCCGCCCGCGGCTGCCACGCTGAAGCCGAACTGGTCGATCGACTGCAGTTCCTCCGGCGCGAGCACCTGCGTGGGCACGCGGGTCAGGTTGCCGTAGCGCTGGGCCAGCGCCGGGGTTCCCCAGTCATCGCCCGAGCCCTTCTTGTAGACGAACGCGGCGCCGCCGAACGGCGCGACCGCATCGGAGGCCCACGCGCCGATCACGATGTCGTCGGTCGATGGGTCGATGGCCACGGCACACCCGGCTTGCGTCAGCTGTTGCGTCGGCGCGATGAGGCGAACCAGGAACTCCCACGCACCCGTGACGCCGTTGCGCTTGAAGACGAACGCCGCGCCGGCGCCGTTGGTGCCGATGCCCGTGCGCAGGTTCACGAGCTTCACGTCGGGCGCGCCGATGACCGCGTACTCGTTGGTCATCGCCATCGCAAACCCGAACCGGCACCCCGTGTTCAGTGCCTCAGGGAGGGTCTCGTCGATGGCGAACTGCGAGCCCGGGTCCCACGCCGCGATCGGCGCAGGCGCCTGCGCGACCGCCGCCGCCGCGGTCACGAGGGCCGCGAGGCAGGGCGCTGCAAGGCAAACGGGGCTGTCGGTCAGACCGGCCATGGACGCAACTCCTTGAGAGCGCGGGTTGTGGGGCGCGGACAAACGCCCGAGCCTGCATGATCTATCTATGCGGTATCAACGTCCAGTGGATCGGTAGTCTGCGGCAAAAACCACCATTTCCTCGCCATACCATCCGCGGTCGCGGCGTTAGGCCGCAACGGTGGCACGCGAACTCTCGCTGTGCCATTGAATAACGTCCGAGAACCAAGGAACGATCCATGACCGTGATCACGACCCCCGCGTCCGTCCGTCGATTCGCCATGCTCACGCTCGCGGTCCTGGCCTGTGAAACCGCGCTGCCGAGCATCGCGGCTGCACAGCAGGACGCCGGTCGCGGCGGCCAGCCGGGTCAAGCGGCTCCGGGTCAAGCGGCTCCGGGCCAAGCGGCTCCGGGTCAGGACGGCGGCGATGGTGGCGGACGCGGTGGCCGTGGGCAGGGCGGAGGCCGCGGTGGCATGGGCGGGATGTTCCGCGGCGGCATGGGCCGCATGGGCATCCAGAACCAGCTTCGCGACGCCTTCGAGCCCGACTTCGTCCGCCGCGACGTGCCGCTCTTCAAGGAGCAGCTGGGCATGGACGACACGCAGATGGTGGTGGTCGAGCAGCTGATGCGCGACTACGAGGACGCGTTCGAGCCCGCCCGCGAGGAGATGACCAACCAGATGCAGGACATCGGCCGCCAGATGATGGCCCCGATGATGTCGACCGACATGCAGGAGAAGTGGCGCGGCGCCATGGACGAGGCGCGCCAGCAGATGGAGCAGATGGCCCAGGAGAAGGGCGCGGAGCTGACCCCCGATGAGCGCCAGCAGTTCTTCCGCCAGCAGATGGAGAAGCTCGGCGAGTCCGTGCAGAAGGAGATGAAGCAGTCCGGCGCGTTCGACCAGATGCGCGCGTCCCTCGGCACCATGGTCACCGACTTCAACAAGTGGCAGGGCACCAAGACGCGCCTGCGCAAGACGTTCGTCGACGGCCTGCAGGCATCGCTCTCCAAGCCGCAGCAGGACAAGTGGCCCGCCTTCGAGCGCTTCCTCGCCCGCGAGAAGACCCTCGCGCGCGGCACCATCAGCGGCGAGTCGGTCAACCTGTTCGTGGTGCTCGACGAGGCCGGCCTCAGCAAGGAGACGTTCGCCAAGCTGCAGTCCATCATGGACGAGTACGAGCTGCAGCTCGACAACGCCCTCAAGGCGCGCAACGACTTCCTCGCCGCCAACCAGCCCAAGTACCTCGAGTCCATCCAGTCGGGCGACGTCGATGCCGCCAAGCGCTTCGCGGACCGCTCCTTCGACCTCCGCAGCAAGGTGCGCGACGTCAACGACCGCTACCGCGAGGCGATCTGCGCCGAGCTCTCGGCCGACGACGCCGCGCGCGTCCGCGCCGCTGCGCTCGCATCGGCGTATGAGCGGGTCTACGGCGGCAACCGCGTGCAGCGCGCCTTCGAGGCCTCGCTGAAGCTCGAGGGCCTGGAGGCATCCGTGACCGAGGCCATCAATGCCCTCTCCGCGCAGTACGCATCCGAGGTCGGCCCCATGAACGACCGCATCGTGCAGGCCATCCGCAAGGAGGAGCCGGTGCGCCAGACCGAGGAGATGACCCGCGTGGTCGGGTTCCTGTCGGGCGACGTCCCGATGTCGCAGATGTTCCGTCCGCGCGGCGGCGAGCAGGGCGAGTCGGCCGAGCTCTTCGACAAGCGCAACGAAATGAACGACACGTACATGGAGCGCCTCGAGAAGCTGCTCACCCCGGAGCAGTGGGAGAGTCTTCCCAAGGGCCGCGACGGCGGCAACCGCGGGGGCATGGGCGGCATGTTCGGCGGGGGGCCGATCAAGCTCTCCGACCTGCCCGAGCAGGCGCAGGAGCGCATGAAGCGCTTCGACAAGAACAGCGACGGCACCATCGACGACACCGAGCGCCAGGCCATGGTCGAGGAGTTCCGCCAGAACGGCGGCGGCATGGGCTTCGGCGGCGGTGGCGCCGGCGGAGGTGGCGGCGCCGGCGGCGGCCGCGGTGGTCGCGGCGGCCAGGGCGGCGGGCAGTCCCAGAACTGACGCCCATTGCGTGGACAAGTTGACCGGGATCCGCACGCGGGGCTTTCCCGTACCGGATCCCGGTCTATGTTTATGAGTCGCGGTGCCCCCGGGGGGCGCCGGCGGACGCGTTCGGAGAACACCCCACCATGAAGATCCGCCTGACCTCCTCGCTCGTCGCCTTCGGCACTGTCGTCGCCGTGGCCTTCGCCCACATCGATGACCCCAAGGTGCGCGATGCGCAGCCGGCGATTCCTGGCCCGATCTACCGCGCAAGCGAGGGCGGCACCGCGGGTGCGTTCGATGCCAACGGCATCGTGCTGAAGAGCTGGATCCCGCTCAACAACTTCGCCGGCTCGCCGGCCAACGGCAACGACTGCTGGGGCTATGTCAGTCCCTCCGGCCGCGAATATGCCATCATGGGCCTCAACGTCGGCACCGCCTTCGTCGAGGTGACCGACCCTGCCAACGCGCAGATCGTCGGCCAGATCACCGGGCCCACCAGCCTGTGGCGGTGCATGAAGGTGTACGGCCCGTACTGCTACGCCGGCACCGAGGGCGGCGGCGGCATCCAGGTCATCGACATGACCAACATCGACGGCACCAACACGTCGCTGCCGCGCGTGTCGCTCGCCACCACCGTCACCACCGGCGGCACCGCGCTGGCCACGCACACGCTGGCCATCGACACCACGAGCGGCTTCCTCTACCGCGCCGGCGGCGGCAGCAACGGCATCCGCATCTACGACGTGGCCACCAACCCGGCCAACCCCACGTTCGTGGGCCAGTGGAACAACGTCTACGTGCACGAGGCGCAGGTCGTCACGTACACCGGCGGTACCTATGCGGGCAAGCAGATCGCCTTCTGCTGCGGCGGCAGCAACGGCGGCAACGTCAACACCGGGCTGTACATCGTCGACGTCACCAACAAGGCCGCGCCGGTGCAGCTGTCGTACACCACCTACCCCAACGCGCGGTACTGCCACCAGAGCTGGCTCTCCAACGACGGCCGCTACGTCTACATCAACGACGAGCTCGACGAGGGTGCATCCGTCTCGGTCACCAGCACCATCGTGATGGACGTCCGGACGCTGACGGCGCCGACGGTCGTCGGTGCCTTCACCAACGGCAACCCGGCGGTGGGCCACAACCTGTACATCAAGGGCACCAAGCTCTTCGAGGCCAACTACCGCAGCGGCCTGCGCGTCTTCGACCTCGCGGCGAGCGCCACCAACCCTCCCGAGGTGGCCTTCTTCGACACGTGGCCCGAGGATGACAACGCCAACTTCAACGGTCTCTGGAACGTGTGGCCGTACTTCCCCAGCGGCACGTTCATCGGCAGCGACATCGAGCGCGGCCTGTTCGTGTGGCGCTTCGGCGCGCCCGCGGCGGCCTTCTCGTACCCGAACGGGCGCCCGAGCCTGGTGGCGCCGGTCGGCGGCACCGTCACGGTGCAGGCCGTCCCTGCCGCAGGCACCACGTTGCCCGCGGGGTCGGTGAAGCTCGTCACCACCGTTGACGGCGTGTTCACGGAGTCCGTGATGCAGCCGCTCGGCGGCGACCTCTACCGCGGCACCTTCCCGTCCATCGCCTGCACCAAGTCGTTCACCTACAACGTGCGCGTCGATGCTGCCGATGGCCCGTACTCCGATCCGAGCGGACCGTACGCCGCGATCGCCGCGGTGGGCATCACCACCGCGGTCGACGACACCTGCGAGGCCCAGGGCGGCTGGCAGCTCTCGGCCACGGGCGACAACGCGACCGCGGGCCTCTGGGCCAATGCCGACCCGGTGGGCACGGCAGCGCAGCCCGAGGACGACCGCACCCCCGCGCCCGGCACCCGCTGCTTCGTGACGGGCAACGGTGCCGTGGGCGGCACCGTCGGCGCGGCCGACGTGGACGGCGGGTCCACCACGCTCACCTCGCCGCCCTTCGATGCCACCAACCCCGAGACGCGCGTCTCGTACTGGTACTGGTACTCGAACAACCAGGGCGCGGCCCCCAACGAGGATTCGATGCCCGTGCAGGTCTCGGCCAACGGCACCACCTGGGTGCAGGTGGAGCTGATCTCCACCAATGCCGGCGCATGGACGAACCGCACCTTCCGCGTCGCGGACTTCGTGGCCGGCAGCGCCGCCACGCGCGTCCGCTGGGTGGCGCGCGACCTCGGCGCGGGCTCGATCGTCGAGGCGGCGGTCGATGACTTCAAGGTCATCCGCTACGACTGCGCGAACTTCGTGGCCGAGGACTTCAACCAGGACGGCCGCGTCGACGGCGCCGACCTCGGCACGCTGCTTGGCTCGTGGGGGCTTGCTGGATTGACCGACCTGAACAACGACGGCATCACCAACGGCGCCGACCTGGCGCAGCTGCTCTCGGCCTGGACGCCCTGACGGCACCGCGCGGATTCACGCACCGACCCGGCCGGCTGCTTTGCGTGGCCGGCCGGTTTCCTGTCTAATGCGCGCATGCAGATCACTCGCCGTTCCTTCGTGCTGTCGTCGCTCGCCGCACCGTTCATCATCCGCCCGGTCACGCACCTGACGCGCGCCGAGCCCTGGAAGATGGAGAAGCTGCGCGTGGCCAAGGTGGGCTGCGGCGGCATGGGCACCACCGACCTGATGCAGGTGGCCGACCACAAGGCGGTCGAGGTCGTGGCGCTCTGCGACGTGGACCGCCGGCACTTCGATGCCCTCACCAAGGGCGGAAAGGGCGAGGACGGCAAGGCCATCGCGCCGCGGTTCCCGAACGCGAAGACCTTTGCCGACTGGCGCGAGATGTACGCCCGGCTGGGTGACGGCTTCGATGCCGTCGTCGTCAGCACCGCCGACCACATGCATGCGCCCATTGCCATGGCCGCGATGAACATGGGCAAGCACGTCTACTGCCAGAAGCCGCTCGCGCAGGGTGCTTGGGAGAACCGGCGGCTTGCCGAGGTGGCCGCCGCGAAGCCCGGGCTCGTGACGCAGATGGGCACGCAGCGCATCGCCACCAAGTGGCGCCGCTGGGGCGGCAAGCTGCTCCGTGACGGAGCCGTGGGCCCGGTGCGCGAGATGTACGCATGGACCAACCGCCCGGCCGGCTGGTGGCCGCAGGGCAACCCGCGCCCGCAGGGCAACGAACCGGTGCCGGACTTCCTCTCGTGGGACCTCTTCCTCGGCGTGTCGCAGTCGCGCCCGTACAAGGACGGCTACACGCCCTTCAACTGGCGCGGCACCGTCGACTGGGGCACCGGGGCCTTCGGCGACATGGGCTGCCACATGCTCGACGTGCCGTTCTACGAACTCGGCCTCGGCGTGCCGCTCACCGCACTCTGCAGCCCCGTGAAGGCATCGAGCGACCAGTTCCCCGAGAGCGAGTCGGTGGTGATGACCTACGCCGCCGGCCCGAAGACGTCGAAGGACGGCCTCACCCTGCGCTGGTTCGACGGCGGGCAGTTCCCCGACTTCAAGGCGATCGGCCTTCCGCAGGGCTGGGAAGGCGGCAAGGACGGCGAGGACGTGGTCAAGGGCGACGGCGGCGTGATCCTCGTCGGCGAGAAGGGCATCATGTGGTTCCCGATCGAGAATGCGTGGGCGCGCATCTTCGTGGACGGCAAGGCCGTCACGATGAACCCCGAGGACCTCGGCCGCAGCAACCACTGGCACGACTGGGTCGATGCGTGCGTTGCCGGAAGGAAGGATGCATGCGTGTCGCGCTTCGAGAAGGGCGGCCGCATGTGCGAGAGCCTCTCGATCGGCGCGATGAGCGCGCTCGAGCCCGGCAAGAAGCTCGAGTACGACGCTGCCTCGTGCATGTTCCGCAACTCGGCCGCCGCGAGCGCGATGCTCAAGCGCACGTACCGCGACGGCTGGAAGGTCGAGAACCTGTGAACGCGGGCGCGCGCGCGTGCGCCATCGGGCTGGCCACGGCGCTCGCGCCGCTCGGTGCGGGCTGCACGGCGCGGCTCGCCGACCTGTCCGGGCCGCGAACGGTGACCGAGTGGATCCCGGCCGCGGGCCCCGACGGCATGTCGGAGGTGCCAGCCACGTTCGTGCTGCGCAACTCCACCCTCGGCACGGTCCGCGTGGAGAGCCTCCGACTGCCGATCTCCACCGAGGTGCGCACCGATCCGCCGCTGCCCGCGAGCATCGGCCCCGGGGGCACCCTGAGGCTGGTCGTGACCGGGCGATTTTGGCCTGCCGACGGCGCCGCGATCCGCGCGTTGCGCCTGGAGACCGCGGGCGACCTGCCGCTGGAACTGACGATCGACGGCCGGGTGAAGCCCTCTGAGTGAAGCCCTCTTAGTGAACCCCTCTCCGCCATGACGCGGGGCGGTACCGGGCTCAGCCCCGCAGGCGCGGGTCGTCGTTCGAGGGAAGCTGCGTCAGGATGATGATGCCGCAGATCGCGGAGGCCACGTTGCCGGCGAGCACCGTGCAGATGGCAAGCACGGCCTTGGTGCGCGAGGACTCGACGTACCTCGACGGCGGCGTGGAGCTCGCCTTGGCGTAGCTGCGGAGTTCCTGGATGCCGAGGACGACGAGCGGCACCGTGAGCACCACGCCGAAGCACGTGAAGAGCCAGCCGACGCCCGCGACCAGGTTGAAGATGCCGCTCACGAGCTGCGGCACGGCGACGCCGGTCGGCGGCCAGTCTCCGATGGGCATGGCCGCCACGGGCGCCGTCGGCGGCGATGCGGGAGGCGGGGGCGGCACGGCGCCGGCGTGCGGTGCAGTGCCCTCGGCGCCGAACGCGGACGCAAGCTCCGCCACCAGCGACGCGTCTCGCCACGGGCCCGCCTCCGATTCGGCAACCGGCGTGGTGGCCACGATCCGGTGCTCGGTGACCCAGCGGCGGAGCGTGGGCAGGTCCGCAGGTCCATAGGTCGCGCCGTCTTTGCCGATGATCCAGTAGGGCATGATCGCATAGTACTGTACGACTTACAATACCTGGGCGCAAGGCCCTTCCTGCCGATTCCTACAATTTTGCCAATGCTCTCGGTGGTGACCGTCGGCTGGATGGGCGAATCCGACCTGCTTCGCGCGGCGGCGGCCGTGGCGTGCGGGTGCGGCCACCCGGCGGCGGAGCCGCTCCTGCGCGAGGCCGATGCCCGGGTGCTCCGCATGGTGGATGCCGTGAACTGCGAGCTCTTCTCGTCCGGCGCCGCGGGAGTGGTGGCCGGGTCGCGGATCCTGCTCGGGTCCCCGGAGCACCTCGAGCGGCAGGGCGTCTCGCTCGTCGGCCTGCCTCCCTTCGAGGTGCACGATGACATGCTCTTCGTGGCCGCCGACGGGCGGTTCGCCGGGTTCGTGCGCGTGCAGGCCTGGTGATCCCGCCCGTATCGTCCCCGCGTGCGGCCGCTCGAACGCATCGAACCGAAGCCAGGGCTCGTCGTCTACCGCAGCGCGCTGCTGGCCAGCCACGGCTTCGCGCACGCGTTCTCCACGCGCCATGGCGGCGTGAGCGCGGCGCCCTTCGACTCGATGAACCTCGGCATCGCCAACGCCCCTGGCGAACCGGACACCGACGCCAACGTGGCGGCCAACGCCGCGCGCCTCATGGAAGCCATCGGGGCCGGTGACGCACGGATGGTGCGCGTCAGGCAGGTGCATGGGTGCGCGGTGCATGCGTGCGTGCCCGGTGCGGGGCCCGCCACCGCTGCCGCCGAGGCCGATGCGGTGGTCTCCGGCAACGCAAGCCAGGCCGCGTGCGTGCGCACCGCCGACTGCGTGCCCGTGCTGGTGGCGTGCCCGGACACCGGGGCCGTCGCCGCGATCCACGCGGGATGGCGCGGCATCGTGGCGGGGGTGGTGGCGAAGGCCGTCGGGGAGCTTGCCCTTCGGCACGGCTGCCGTGCGTCGGCGCTGCTCGCCGCCATCGGCCCGTGCATCGGGCGCGACGTGTACGAGGTTGGCCCGGAGGTGGCCGGTGAGTTCACGGCATCGGTCGGGGCGTCCTTCGTCCTCCCCGCGCACGAGGGCCGGCCGCGCGAGCACATCGACTGCTTCGGTGCGGTGCGCTCGCAGCTCCTAGCGTGCGGCCTTGCCGAGGATGCGATCGACGGCGCCGAGCTCTGCACGGTGCGAACGCCCGACTTCTTCAGCCACCGGCGCGACGGCGCGCGGAGCGGCCGCATGGGTGCCGTCATCGTGCCGCGTGCCGGGGCCGCCGCGCCCGATCAGTGAACGGCGATGCGCGTTGCCCGCACCACGAGCAGGCCACGGTCGTTGCAGTCGATGACGGTTCCCGTGACGGTGACGCGCGCCAGCGGATCGAGCCCGGCGGTGCCTCGGACGGCCACTGGCAGCGGCCGCCCGTCCGCGCCCGCGATCTCGACCGTCGCGGTCGCCATCTTCAGTGACTGGCGGTCCTCGCAGCAGTAGTCCCATGGCGTGGCGCAGTGGTCCGGGTCGTCCATGTCGGTGCAGGACTTGAGCGACGCATCCACCACGGTGAAGACCGCGCGGTCGGAGGCGAAGGGCTCCTCGCTGCCGCCGATGCGGCCGGTGATGGACACCTCCTGGCCCTTCGTGGCCCGGCCCTTGGCCTGGATCACGGGCACGCCTTCGACCGCGCCCTTCGTCACCATGGCGGCGACCGCGTCGGTGCCGCCCCTCGCGGCCGGCTTCGTGGATGGATCGTTGCCGCACGCGGCAAGGACGAGGGCGATCGAGAGTGCCGCACGGGCGGCGAGCTGGAATGGGTGGGGCGATGTCATTTCAGGGTCTCCTTGGCGTGGATGGACGTGAATCACTCGGACTTCAGTGCCGTGGCGAGCGGCACGCGCAGGCAGCGGACGGCGGGCAGGACGCAGCCTGCGATCCCGACGAGCACTCCGGCGGCGAGACCGATCGCCACCGTCGCCTCGTCGATCCGCAGCCCGAACGTGCCCATCGAGAATCGGACGGAGATGCCGTCGAGGAACGCCATGGCCACGGCCACGGCAGCCAGCGCCCCGGCAGTCGAGGCGATGAGGCTCTCCTGCAGCATGCTGGCGGCCACCGCGGCGCGCGAGAAGCCGAGCACCTGCAGCATGGCAAGCTCGCGTATGCGGCTTGCGAACGCCGCGAACATGGTGTTCAGCCCCCCGAGGAGCGCACCCGCGGCCACGAGCGCGGCGCTCGCCAGCACCATCACTCGGATGGGACGGTAGAAGGCGCTCTGCGATGCGTAGTACCCGGGCTCGTGGATCGCGCTCAGCTCGAGGTCGATGCGCCGCCGCGCGAAGTCCTCGACGTCGCCGGGCAGTGCGCCGGGCGCAAGGCCGACGATCACCGCGGACACCGTCTCGCGCTGGGTGAGCACCAGCACGTCGTCGAGCGGCATCCAGGCCTCGCCGTCCATCACCGTGCCCGGCGCCCGGAAAGCGCCCACCACGCGGAACGGCCTGCCGTCGACATGCACCGTGGGGCCGCCGGCACCGGAGGCATCGAGGGAGCGCTCGAGCGCCGAGGGGTCGAGGCCCGCGCCGAGTGCGGCGCTGGCGCCGAGCATCAGCTCGTCGGCGCCTGACTCCGGCGCACGGCCGGCGGTCATCCGCACCTGCGGATGGACCAGGAACGCCATCGGCGTCACGCCGCGCACCAGCCCGTTCAGCGATGCGCGTGCCTCGCGGACCCCGGGCGCCGCTGCCGACACCGTCAGCGCGACGTTGATCTCGGGACTCGCAAGCGGCTGCCCATCCCAATCACCGATCCCCGGCGCGCTGGCCGCGACCTGCCCGGCGGTGGCGCGCGGGATCTCGCTCCGCTCCACGCTCTCCTCGCTGCCGGCGCCGAGGAGGATCACGTTCCGCTCGTGCCCGCTCGCGCGCAGCGCGCGGTCCATCCCGAGCGCGAAGCCCGCACCCGCCATCGCAAGGAGCGCCACCAGCGCCGCACCGCCGACGGAGAGCGCCAGCCTCGGGACGCTGCGTCCCAGGTTGCGCGTTGCATAGGAGAGCGGGAGCGAGGAGGTCATGGTTGGCTCATGCCGTGCGGAAGCCCTGCACGATCTCGCGGTGCGCGGCGCCCCAGGCAGGGACGGCGCCGGCGACCGCGCCCAGCACCGTCGCGAGCGCCAGGCCCACGACGGCGAGCGCCGGGTCGGCCGCGACCTCGATGGAGACGCCCTCCATCCCGAAGGTCAGGTGCGCCGCACGCAGGGCCACGAAGGCGCCGCACGCGCCGAGCGCGCCGCCGGCAAGCCCGAGCAGCGTGGCCTCGAGCACGACGATCCACGCGATGCCCAGCTCGGTCCAGCCGAGCGTGCGCAGCACCGCATGGTCGCGCACGCGGTCGCGGACGGCAAGCGCGATCGAGTTCGCGATGAGCGCGAAGACCGCAACAAGGCTGGCCCATCCGACGATGCCCGCGAACGAGACCAGCACCACCACGTCCCGTGCGGCGCGTGCCACGAACGCGCTCGCCGGCCGCGTGGACGTCGGGAACTGGTCGGACGCGAAGCGCTCGTCGATGGCCATGGCCACCTCCTCGATGCGCCTGGGATCGTCCACCTGCACGTTGAACTGCGTGACGATGCCGCCGGTGCCGCCGCGCTGCGCCGTCTCCTGCAGGAACGCAAGGTGCGCGTAGGCGCTGTTTGCGTCCTGCGGGTCGTCGCTCTCGAAGACGCCCGCCACCCAGGCGCGCACGCCCGCGGCATCGAATCGGTCCCCGGCCCGCAGCCGGCGCCTGTCGGCAAGCCCCGCGCCCACCAGCACGGCGTCGCCGCGCGTCTGCCACTCGTCGAGGGATCCCGAGCGCATCCGCACTCCCTCCAGGTGCCTCGCGAGGTAGTGGCCCTCCGGGATGCCGCGGAACGTCACCACGTCGAGCGATGCGCGGCAGTTGTTCACCACGATCTTCACCGGCACCGCGCTGCGCACGCCCGGCACCGACTCGATGGATCGCTCGTAGGACTGCGGCAGCTGGCTCGCGAACGGGCAGAAGCGGTTCCTGCGGTAGACGACCAGCTCGGTCTCGGCGGCGCCCGCCTCGGTGGCTCGGCGCACGCCCTCGCGCATGCTCTCGACGAACACGAAGAGGAACGTCGCCACCGCGATGCCGGCGACGGTCAGCCCGGTGCGCAGCGGCCTGCGCGCGAGGTTGCGCCACGTGAAGGGAAGCGGCCGGAGCACGGGGTTCATGCGACGCTCCCGTGGACGACGGCATCGACGATCTTGCCCTTGTCGAGCTGCACCGTGCGCGCCGCGCGCGCGGCGGTGGAGGGGTCGTGCGTCACCATCACGATGGTCTGGCCCCGTTCGCGGTTGAGGCGCGCGAGGAGGTCCATCACCTGCGCTGCGGCTGCCCGGTCGAGGTCGCCGGTGGGTTCATCGGCAAGGAGGAGGCGCGGCTGCGTGACGATGGCGCGCGCGATGGCAACGCGCTGCTCCTGCCCGCCGGAGAGCTGGCGCGGATAGTGGCGGTGGCGGTCCGCAAGGCCCACCATCTCGAGCGCCTCCGCGACGCGCGCGTGGCGTTCCGCGGCCTTCAGCGGATGCAGCAGGAGCGGCAGCTCCACGTTCTCGTAGGCCGTCAGCACGGGCACCAGGTTGTAGAGCTGGAACACGTACCCGACGGTGCTGCTGCGCCAGGCGGCGAGCGCGCTCCGCCCCAGGCCGGCCACCTCGCGGCCGTCGATCCGGATGGAGCCCGCGGTCGGCCGGTCGATCCCCGCGAGCAGGTTGAGGAGCGTGGTCTTGCCGCTTCCCGAAGGGCCCATCAGCGCGACGAAGCTCCCCGACTCGATGTCGAGGTCGACGTCCTGAAGCGTGTGGATGGTCTCCTCGCCGCGCACGTAGTCGCGGCGCAGGCTCCTGCACTCAATGGCTGCCATCGGTCGCCTCCTTCGCGGCACGGTCGCGCCATGCCTCGTTGATGCGGACGCGGGCGCCGGCGCGCGGTGCGGTCGTCGGACGTGCGATGGCAAGGTCGCCGGCACGCAGTCCGCCCGCAACCTCGGTCCAGCCGCCGTCCGAGGCGCCGAGCCTCACCGCACGGCGCTCGACGATGCCACGCCCCGAGTCGATCTCGGCAACGACGAGCACCGCCGGATCCGGTCCGTCGCGGTCGATGCACTCCTCGGGCAACCACGGCACGGCCTTCGCAGCGCGCGCCGCGGCGGCCGGGCCCGTCGCGCCGGCAGTGCCCGCCGGCACGCGCGGCAGGATTCGAACGCGCGCGAGCATCTCCGGCTTGAGCTCGGGGGCCGGGTCGATGATCCGCACCTTCGCCTGCACGGTGTTCTTCGCGATGTCCGCCTGGTGCACCACGCGGATCACCTCGCCGCGGAGGGTGCGGCCGGGCAGCACGTCCAGCGCGATCTCGGCGCGGTCGCCGATGGCCACGCGGCCGGCGTCCGCAAGCGGAACGTCGGCGCGCACCTGCAGCTGCGCGGGGTCGTAGAGCTCGATGAGCGGCTTGCCGTCGCGCATGCCTCCCGCGGGCATGCCCGGGGCCGCCAGGCGCGCCATCACCACGCCCGCCACGGGGGCTCGCACCTTGGTCCGCTCGAGCATGAGCGCGCGGAGGTCGCGTTGCGCGCGTGCGGCATCGTCGGCGGCCTTCAGGCCCTCGATCCGGATGCCGAGCCGCGCCACCTCGCCTGCGCTCGCGGCGCCGCCTTCCACGAGCTTCAGCTTGCGTGCGTATTCGTCCTGCGCCTCGCGCAGCCTCGCGGCGGATTCGGCTAGCGCCGCGTCAGCAAGCCGCAGCTCGATCCGCTGCTCCTCGTCGAAGAGCTCCGCGAGCACCTGTCCCGCTTCCACCCGCTCGCCCTCGAGGACCAGCACGCTGCGCACGGTGCCGGCGACCAGCGCGGGCACCGCCACCGGGAACGGCGATGGCTCCACCCATCCGGGTGCCTGCACCGGCGGGCCCTCGGCCGTGGGAGCGGGGGTCGACATCGCCCCGGGCGAACCGGCCGGTGGCGTCGCTGCGCCGGCGCGCGGCGCGCGCATGGAGACCGGCACGACATCCACGCTCGGAACGGGAAGGAGCGTCCGCCAGCCGGTCCAGGCCAGCGCCGCCACGGCCGCGGCCACCAGGGCCAGCGGGATGACGAGTCGCGTCACGATGCGCGCCGGCGGCTTCGGGATGGCGTCGTTCATTCCATGGTCTCCAGAGCGGTGAACCCGAAGTCCGGCATCGGTGCACCTGCCATGCCGCCCGATGACGACGTGCCCGCCATCGACGGCTGCATCGAGGGCAGCCGCCCGCCTGCCAGCGCACGCTCGAACGAGAGCGCCGCCAGCGATCGGTCGCGCTCGGCGCGCGCAAGCTGCAGCAGGATGTGGTTGCGCTGGTGCTCGCTGCGCCACAGGTCGACGCCCCGGCCCTCGCCGGCCTCCACCATCCGCGCCAGCAGTCGCTGTGCATCCTCGAACGCCGCGAGCGTGGCGCCGCGCAGGGTTGCCGCGTGGTGCTCCGCCGCGGCGACATCCGCCAGCGCTCGCCGTGCGTCGACCACCGCACGCTGCCAGACGCGATCCGCGTCGATGCGCGCGATCTCGGCCTCCGCCATGGCGGAGGCGACGCGGTAGCGGCCGTCGTTGAAGACGGGGAGCTGCGACTCGAGCATCACCATGGCCGCCGAGTCGCCTTCCATGTCGCGCTCCCATCCGCCCCCGAGGAAGAGCGAGGGGATTCGGCTGGCCGTGGCGAGCGCCGCGCGCGCCTCCGCGGAGGCCACCCGCGCCTCGGCGGCACGGATGTCCATGCGTCGCTCGCGGACCAGCTGCAGGAGCGCATCGTGCTCGTCGTGTGCCGCGGGTGCCGCGATGCCGCACTCGGCGGTCGCGGCCGATGCGGTCTGTGCCACCGTGGTCCATTGCAGCGCGTGATCGCCGCGACCGATCGCCTCGAGGAGCCGGGTCTTGGCGTTGACCGTGGCCACCTCGGCCTCCATGGCTCGGTTGGAGGCCTCGGCGGCGTTCATGCGCGCCCGTGCAACCATGGTTCCCGTGGACTCACCGGCCTCGAAGGCGGCCCGCTCGGCGGCCAGCACGCGCGCGGCCACCTCCGCGTCCGTGCGGGCGAGTGATGACTGTTCCGCCGTGGAAGCTGCCTCCACGTAGGCGGTACGCGTCTCCACCACCGTTGCGGAGACCATCGCGGCCGCCTCGAGGAGGAGTGACCGCAGCTGAGCCTCCGCGTCGTCGGCGATCGCCTCGCGCTTCCACAGCCAGTCGAGCTGCGCGGAGAGCGTGGCCAGGATCGGGGTCACGCCCATGTCGAGCGGTGCGCCCACCGCGACGTTGAGGGTCGGGTTGGGCGGAAGCTGCGCGTCGCCGAACGCCGCACGGCGGCGGTCGGCCTCGGCAAGCGTCCTGCGGAGCGCGCGGTTGTTGGCAAGCGCGCACCGGAGCGCCGCCTCGGCGGAGAGCGGCGCGGCACCGTCCCAGGCCTCGGATGGCTGATGCCAGGGCTCCGCAAGCTGGCGGGAGCTCGTGCCCTCGGCCAGCCCGAGCGAGCCGTCGAGCGTGGGGGCAACGTCGGTCAGTGCGGGCCCCTCCCGCGGCGAGCAGCCAACGGGTACGGCCGCACAGGCGGCGATCAGGGCGAGGGCTGCGCGCGCAGGGTTCCTGCGCCGTGGGTGTGTTGCCGGTGCGCGATGCACCGGGCGATGCGAGATTGGTTCCATGCAGTGACTCCGACCGAGAAACACGGGATCGCCCTCGGCACGCGCCGAGGGTCGTTCGTGGGTCGGTCGGTCAGATCACCAGGATAGAGTGGGCCGAAAGCGCATCACGGCCGGCGGGCCGCGGCGGCGGTCCGGTTGCATCGGGGCACGCGCGCGACGGACTCGAGGCATGCGCTCCCGCATCAGGCGAGGGCAGCAGGGCCGTCGCCACGAAGTCGACCGTCGCCGAGGCGACGAGATCGACCGAGTCGGGTGCCACGGGCGGCAGCGCCCGGACCTTGCACGCACTGCAGCAGTTGCCCTTGGTGGCGGGTGCGCGGTCCGACGAGTCTTCGCCCGCGGCGGAATTGCAGCAAGCGCCCTCGTCGGCATCGCCGTCGCAGCACGCGTCCTTCGCGGCGCCTCGGGAGCAGCAATCGTCGCCCTGCGCCGTCTCGGCCTCGTGCGACAGGTGCACCACGGCCTGCGCCGCGCCCCGCACCTGGCAGCAGCAGAACGGCAGCCAGGCCGAGAGGAACGCAACGAGGAACCGGTGTGCCGCAAGGCGCATGGTGTTGATTCACGATAGCACCGATCGAACCGATTGCCACGAGGACCCTGCTGCGGCCCGCAGGGCGTGGGGAGCGCGAGGCCCGGGAACCATGGTCCGTGGGGCAGCCGATGACCGCTGGGTCCGCGGCGTGTTCCTCGCGGACCGGTCGTCCGCAGCCAGCGGCGCGTGGCGCGTGGCGCGTGGCGGCGCGTGGCGCCGCATGTCGCCCGCGTTCGGCGCCTTCCGTGGCACCGAACGCGGGCGCGGAGGACGTCAAGCGCGCTCACCCTGCGCGCCGTCGACGCCGCCCCGATGCAGCGGCCGCCACCGCGAGGGTCGCGGCCGCGCCCGGGGCCGGAACCGCGGGACCCCCGCCGGGCGTGTCCGCATCCCAGCTTCCGTACTCGCCCACCACCCACCCGCCCTCGCCGAGCCACGCGTGCGGCGGCATGCCGCCCGTCGCCGTCAGCTTCACGGGCCCGACGCGTGCGTCGCAGTAGACGGGGTCCGTCGAGTTGGTCCGCACGAACGCCACGCCGTCGAGCAGTTCCGCCCACGGGGTGGTGTCGAAGGTGCCGTCGTTGCCGGCATCGAGGTCGGCACCAAGCGACCCAGTGAAGCCGCGCACGAGCAGGTAGGTGACGGTGTCGGAGTTCTCGAAGTTGATCGCGTCGCCCGTGCCCACCACCGCGTGCGCGCACTCCGGGTGGAACGTGAGCGCGCGACCCCCGAAGAGCGTCTGCCCGAACGTGGACTCGTGGCCCACGAAGCGGCCGTTTGCGCCGAGGTTCCAGGCGGAGAGGTTGATCGCGGCTTCCACCACGCCGCCCGGGTCCGTGCCGCTGTCGCCGATGGCGAGCAGCCAGCATCCGGCGAGCGATGCGCCCGCGGTGCCCTGGATCTCGAAGTACTCGTCGGTATCCGAGCCCTGCTGGTCGACGCGCAGTTCCGTGATCCGCAGGCCACCGGGGCCCGACCCTGCGACCATGCCCGCCGTTGCCGTCGACCCCGGCACCAGCATGCAGCCCGCCGCCGCCAGCATGCCCGCCGGCCCGGCCCCGTTCCATGGCATCGCCCGCGCGCCAGTGGCGCGAGCCCGTGTTCCCGTGGTTACCATCGCAAACTCCTGCGGCCGAGCCGCGGTTCTCCCTGTGCGCGGCGAAGGTAGGCGCCGGGGCGGAAGCGCACGCCCGGCGCCGCCGTTTTTCGGACCGAATTCCGGCATTCCGCGTCGTTCTGCTTGTTTCCGGTGTTCCGGTGGAATCCGCGCCGAATCGCGTTGTCCTGCCCGCCGATGCGGGGGAGAATGTCGCGATGCGCCTTCCCGAACCGTCCGTCGCCGCGCTGGCCCTGAGCATTGCCTCCTTCGCGCCCGCGGGCGGCATCCTCCTGATCCCCGACACCGGTGCCGACAAGGTGTGGGCGTTCAGCACGTTCGACGGATCGCTGATCTCCAACAACTTCATCCCCAACGATGGCCGCATGAAGCAGGTGATGCAGGTCGCGCAGCTTCCCGGCGGCACCATCGTGATGGCTGACCCCGGCACCAGCCAGGCGTGCGGCACGGACGACGCGGTCCGCGAGTACACGCCCTGCGGCCAGTTCCTGCGCACCATCGCGTCTGCTGCCAACGGCGTGTGCAACCCCGAGGGCATCTGCGTGGCCTACGGCAAGGCGTGGTTCACGCGCCTCTACGACGTCGCCTCCGAGCCGACGCCGGGCCGGTCGGCGCTCTGGAGCTTCGAGTTCGACGGCACCGGCCTGACCGAGGCTTGCGCGCCCGCGTCGCTGCAGAAGATCTGGGGCATTCTGCCCTTCGGCGGCGGGTTCATGGTGTCCGACAGCACCGACAACAACCTTGAGTTCGTGCCGCTGAGCTGCGCGGTGTCCCCGCCGTTCTTCCAGTCCACGGCCAGCAACAGCCTGCAGTTCGTGCAGCAGATGGCGGCGATGCCCGACGGCGGCGTGGTGGCGGCCGGTTTCTCCACGCCGCGCGGGCTGCACTTCCTCGATTCGAGCGGTGCCTACCAGTACACGGCGTCCTACCCGACCGGCGCACGCGGCGTGTTCGTCCTCGAGAACGGAGAGGTTCTCTACTCGGGCGGCACCGAGATCAAGGCCTACAACCCGCAGACCGACCTGCACCGCGTGATCATCAACCAGTCCGGCGCCAGCTTCCGGTGGATCTCGCGCATCGAGGTGTGCAGCGAGGACCTCAACTGCTCGGGCGCGATCGAGGGCGCGGACCTCGGCGTGCTGCTCGGCAACTGGGGCGGCGCCGGCGCGACCGACCTCGATGGCTCGGGCGCCACCGACGGC
>VGXR01000035.1 GCA_016873255.1 Planctomycetota bacterium | reverse complement strand
ATCGCCGCACGGGAACCCGCTGAACACGCTCATCGACGCGATCAGCCGGTACTCGCCGGGCAGCACGCAGGCCTCGATGCGCGCGGGGCACGATGCCGAGAACTCGCCGCTCTGCGCGATCACCGCGGGCGGGCAGGAGGAATCAACCAGGAACAGCACGCCCGGCGCCTTGGAGCGCAGCTCGGCCACCACCGTGGAGTTGGCGCCCACCGTGAACGAGTACCAGTCCGTGTCACGGGCATCGGCCTCGGCCCAGAAGGATCCCTGCACCGCGATCCCCGGGGCGATCGGCTCCGTGATGCCCTTGAAGGAGGCGCAGCCGCCGTTGACGTCGGCGCCGCACGGCTCGGCCTCGGCCGTGCCGTCGGTCGGCACGTCGCATGCACCGGCGCCGCATCCGCCGCAGTAGAGGCCCGCGCGCAGCGCGCACGTCTCGTCCCAGGACCCGTCGGCGGAGCAGCAGAACGGGTCCTCCGCGCAGACCAGCGCGCAGCACGCGCCGTCGGAGCAGAACGGGAGGTCCGACACCGTGCAGCAGGAGTGCTGGGCGGTGCCGCAGCTCGGCGGGTCGGGCACGCCCGGCGTGATGCGGAACTGGCCCGCGCCGGCGTTCGCGTCGTCGAAGCCGCCCACCGCCACCAGGTACTCCACGCCCACCGCCGCGACGAAGCGCACGGTGCTGGTGAAGCCGGTGCAGCCGGGTCCGTCGTCGTTGCACGCGATGGCATCGACCGGCGAGCACCCCATGAGCACCGCGAGCCGGGTGTCGAAGGCCGCCAGCCCGCAGGTGGTCACCTCGACGTTGCCCGATTGCGTGGCCTCGTAGCGGAACCACTGCACGCGGTGGAGCGTGTCGTCGCCCGCGGCGCCCGGGTTGCAGGAACCGGCAAGGTCAAGGTCCTCTGTGGATGCAAGCGTGCTGAAGTTGGTGAGGCCGTCGGCCGCGTCGAGCGCCTGTGCGCACGTGCTGCCGTCGCGCGGCGAGCCGGAGAGCAGGATCCGTACCGCGCCCGAGCCATTCGTGGCGGGCGAGAATCCGCCCACGGCGATCGAGTAGGTCTGGCCGGCGACAGCGTCCCAAGTCACCTGCGACGCCCACGGTGCGCCGCCCGTCAGCAGGCATCCCGGGTAGTCGTCGTTGCACGCGATCACGGAGGAGGGGAAGTTGCAGTCGGCGAACACCGCGATCTTGGTGTCGAAGTTCACCAGCCCGCAGGTCTGCGCCGTGTAGGTGCCGGAGGCGGGGGCGGTGAAGCGCAGCCAGGTGCGGTTGTAGATGACGTCCGGGCCGAGCTGGGAGATGTCGCACAGCCCCGTCAGGTTGACGAACGAACCTGCGGTGGTGGAGAAGGGCGTATCGCCGAGCGCTGCCTGGATCGGCGAGGCGCAGGTCTGCGCGCGTGCCACATCCGACCCTGCGAGCAGGGCAAGGGCCAGCACTGCGAATCTGGTCCATCGGGCGTCGCTCAACAAATCTCCAATGACACAAGCATCCCTCCCGGGCGCGCGCCCGGGACCTGGAACGATGGTGGAGCAAGGGTGCAGGGTGAGGGATGGCTCATCAAGGGGGTTTCGATCGGATTTGCAATAGTTCTCGGTTCCGCCGCCGGGAGTTCGGTGATTCGCCTGAATCCCCGGAACGCGTGCGCGTCCCGGGGCCTCGGGCTAGACTTCTCGGACGGTGCCGATGCGGCGTGCCCAGCGGGGCAGCCCGGCCCCGCGCTCACCCCCACCGACCAGGGAATCCACGATGTCCGTCACCGTCGGCTCCGCCGCCCCCGCGTTCAAGCTCGCCTCCCGTCCCGGGCACGAGGTGGACATGTCCACCGTGATCGGCCACCGCAAGGTGGTGCTGCTCTTCTTCCCGCTGGCGTTCAGCTCGGTCTGCACCACCGAGATGTGCACCCTCCGCGACGACTGGCAGCAGTGGAAGGGCCTCGGCTGCGACGTGTTCGGCATCTCGGTCGACAGCCCCTTCGTCACCGACAAGTTCCGCCAGGACCTCTCCATCCCGTTCGAGATCCTCTCGGACTTCAACAAGGACGTCAGCCGTTCCTACGGCGCCCTCTACGAGAACCTGATGGGCCTCAAGGGCGTCGGCAAGCGCGCGGCGTTCGTCATCGACGCCACGGGCAAGGTCGTCTACGCCAAGGTCAACGACGAGGCCGGCCACCAGGTCGACTTCGCCGCCATCCGCAAGGCGGTGGAGTCGTGCTGAACCGCGCGCGCCTCGCCGCGGCGGCGTCGCTCGCGGCGGCACTCGCCGGGTGCACGCTGATGCGCGGCGAGCGCTCCGCGGGCGGGATCCTCTCCATCGACGTGCCCGCCGAGGCCGGCAACGACCTCGCGCCGGTCATCCGCTCGGGGACGATGTCCGTCGGCGAGCGCCTCGAGGTCCGGCTCGGCGCGTTCGGTGGAACGGGCTATGCGTGGGTCCTCGCGGGGCCCACGCCCGCCAACATGCAGATGACGTCCGCCGACCCCGCCGGCGCCGTCAAGCCTGCCGGATCGGGCGGAGTCCCCGGCGGCGCCACCTGGACCACGTTCGGCATGACCGCCATCGCCCAGGGCGAGGCCAAGCTGCGTTTCGAGTTGGCGCGTCCGTGGGAAAAGGACGGCGGAGTCAAGCCCGCCCGCACGGCGGAGGTGACCGTCGAGGTCCGGCCGCGGCAGTGACGGCACCGTGACGGCGCTCTGCTCGGGTGCTCGAGACGCGCCCATGCCGGCGGCCAATCGTCCCGTTCGGCGGTAGACTGCTGCGCCTCTGCGGGAGTAGCTCAATGGCAGAGCAGCTGCCTTCCAAGCAGCAGGTTGCGGGTTCGAGTCCCGTCTCCCGCTTTCCTCCGTGAATTACCGTCGAAAGAAGCGATCGCAGGAGCACGCCGCGGCCGACCGGCACCACTCCGGAAACTCGGCCAAGGCGCCGTTCGAGCATCCCCTGGTGCGTCCGGGCAAGGCCTCGGTCGTCACCACGCCCGAGGAGCTCGATGCGCTGATCGCCGACGTGCGTGAGAGCGAATGGGTGGGCTATGACACGGAGTTCATCGGCGAGGAGAGCTTCTACCCGAAGCTCTGCCTCGTGCAGGTTGCGACGGCAGGCACCATCGCGCTGGTGGATCCCGTGCCCTTCGTGCAGGCCGGCAAGGACCTTGGTCCGCTGTTCAAGGCGATCGCCGAGCCTGGCCGCACCGTGCTGGTGCACAGCGGCGAGACGGACATCGACATCCTGCGCCGCGGCGCCGAGGCCGATCCGTCGATCCTCTTCGACACGCAGGTGGCCGCCGCGCTCGCATGGATGCCGTGGCCCTCGAGCCTGGGCACCGTGCTCGAGACCATCACCGGCTACCGCCTGGGCAAGGCGCATACCTTCACCAACTGGGATGCGCGGCCGCTCACGCCGGCGCAGCTTGGATACGCCGCGGATGACGTCCGCTACCTGCACCTGATCTGGTCGGAGCTCTCGGCGAGGCTCAAGGCGCTCGGCCGGCACGACTGGGCCGTGCGCGAGAGCCACGACCAGCTCCGGAGCACCACGTTCGACCCGGAAGGCCAGCTGAAGCGGCTGCACCGTTCCGAGCCGCTGCGCCCGGGCCAGATGGCCGTTGCCAAGGCGCTGGTGCTGCTCCGCTACGACCTGGCACGCCGCCACGACCTTCCCGCGCGGGTGGTCCTGCCGGATACCGCCGTGATCGAGCTTGCCAAGCGCAAGCCGACGGACCGGGGTGCGGTGCAGGCCCTCCCGGGGATCCCCCGCAAGATCGGCGCCGCACACGCCGATGACATCGTCGGCGTCATCGCAGGCGCCAAGCAGCAGGTGCCCGAAGGCGAGCCCGTGAATCCGCTGGCCGACGACCTTCGCGTCCGGGCCGAGAGCGACCAGCTGTGGAGCGCACTGCAGGCGCGCTGCGCGGCCATCGGCCTGGCCGCCAACCTGGTGTCCACCCGGGCCGTGTTCTACCGGTGGTACCTCACCGTGGTCGATGCGCGCCGCTCGGGCGGTGCGTTCGGATCGGCCGACGGCGAGGCGCCGCTCTTCGCGCGGGGCGACTGGCGGCACTCGGCCATCGGCGGATGGATCGACGGGTTCCTGCGCGGTTCCGAGCGGCTCGAGCTGGAGTGGTCGCCGCTGGGCATGGTGGCGCCCGGGTTCTCGCGCCCGGGCGGGGTAGTATCCCGGGCGTGATGCGCTCTTCTGCCCTCGCCACCGCAACGCTCTCGATCCTCCTTGCCTCCGGCTGCGTCCGGCCGGTGCCCTACCAGGGCGGCAACTCCGCGGGCGACCCCGATCCGTGGACCGTGATCTACAACGGGAAGGACCTCGAGGGCTGGAAGCCGTTCCTGCCGGACGCGTCGGCCGATCCCGCCAAGACCTGGTTCGTGCGCGACACCATCCTCTGCTGCACTGGCAGCCCGGCCGGCTACATCGCCACCACGAAGGAGTACACCGACTTCGAGCTGGAGGTCGACTGGCGCTTCGACCCGGCGAAGGGCGCGGGCAACAGCGGCGTGCTGCTGCGCGTCCAGAAGAAGGACGAGGTGTGGCCCAAGAGCATGGAAGCGCAGCTCCAGTCGGGCCGCGCAGGCGACATCTGGAACATCGGGGATTTTCCGGCCAAGGTCGACGCCGCGCGCACCGACGGCCGGCACACGGCCATGATGGGCAAGCCGGCCGAGATGCCTCTCGGCCGCTGGAACAACTACCGCATCGTGATGGACGGCGGGAAGCTCGAGCTCTACGTCAACGGGCAGCTGCAGAACGTGGCCACCGAAGTGGAGCGGGTGCCGGGCCGCATCGCGCTGCAGAGCGAGGGCGCGTGGATCGAGTTCCGCATGGTGCGCATCCGGCCGCTGCGCGGCGACGGGACGGGCCGCGGCTTCGAGCAGTGATCGGCGGCGGCGCGGGGCCGCGCCGCATCCAGGGCAAAATGAACGGCGGCGGCAGGTGCTCCTGCCGCCGCCGCGTGCTTCGGGGGTGTGCGGGCCGGTGGCCCGCGGGGGTCACTTCGTCGGCTCGTCGTCGGCCGTCACCGGCGCGGCCTTCGGGGCCTTCGCCTTGCTGGCCACCGGAGCCTCGGCGGGCGTGCGGTCCTCGCCGGCCGACGGCGAGTCGGCGGAGAGGTCGAACGCCAGCGGCGTGAGGAACAGCTCGACGCGGCGGTTCTCCACCGCGCCCGTGCTGCCGTTCACCACGACCGGGCGGTACTCGCCGTAGCCGGCGATCTGGAACCTGCGGGCGCTCACGCCGTCCTTGACCAGCGCGTTGCGCATGCTCGCCGAGCGGAACACGGAGAGCATCAGGTTGTTGCCGAACTTGGCCTTGGTGCGCACCACCGGCGTGTTGTCGGTGTGGCCCACCACCTTGACCTCGAACTTCGACGCGCTGTTGCCGTTGAGGATGTCCGCCAGCTTGGCGAGCACCGCGGTGGCGCCGGACTTCAGCTGGTCGCTTCCGGGATCGAAGGTGAAGTCGTTCTTGAAGCGGAGCATGCCGGTCTTCGGGTCGAACTCGAAGATGTCCGGGTACTCCCTCTCGAGCGCGGCCAGCTCGCCGCTCAGGTCCGCCGGGAGCGCGTTCATCTCAAGCGACGCGAGCTGCTTCTTCAGCTCGTCGTACTTGGCGATCCACGCGTCGATGTCGACGTCGCCGTTGGCGATGCGCTTCTGGAGCTCCTCGAGGTCGGCCATCGTGGCGGCCAGCTGCGTGCGCAGCCGGTCCTCGTTGGCGCGTGCCGTGGAGAGCTCGTTCTGTGCCGTGAGGAGCTGCTGCTCCTGGCCCTTGTACGCGGTGAGAAGGTTGTTGTAGTCCTTCTCGTTCACGCAGCCGGCGGAAAGCAGGGCAGTGCCGGCGATCAAACCACTCGTCATCCATGCGCGCTTCTTCATTGGGATCCTCCCAAAGCGTGGTGTGAGGCCGGTGCGTGCGATGCGCTCGCGCGCACCGGCGATGTACGGAACGTCGTTCCCCAACGGGGAACGTGCAAAGTGTAACTGCCGCAGGCTGCCGCGGCGAGGGGTGTGCGGGCGGTATCCCGCCCGGCGCCAGGCACCTTCCGGCGGGCCCGGGGGAGCCCGTGCCGGCGGCCGCCCCCGGGCGAAACGGCAATCTTGTGCCGTCCGGGCGGCCTTGCCCGATACAGTACGAGCATGACCACCCCCGCAGGGGCACCTTCGGCTCACCAGATCCTCGCCAAGGCGGGTCCGTACCCGTTGGCCGCCTACTCCTTCGTCCAGGAGGGGCTGCGGTTCACGGTCCGCCGGGTCCACGAGGACCGGGCGCAGGATCCCGGCCTGGGGGGAATGGGGGCGTCCGAGCACGTCTCCGGCCAGCAGCTCTGCGTGGGCCTCCGGGACTACGCCATCGAGCAGTACGGCATGCTGGCTCGGGTGGTGCTCGATCACTGGCATGTCCGCCGGACCGACGACTTCGGCCGAATGGTGTTTGCCCTGATCGAGGTCGGCGCCATGAGCAAGACGCCCCGGGACACCCCCGAGGACTTCGCCGGGGTGTACGACTTCGACGAGGCCTTCGACCGCGAGCACGTGCTGATGGCGATGCGCCCGGCGGGCGGCTGAGCGGGCAACGCACCCGGGCCGGCGTGGGGCGGGGCATACACTTGCCCCCATGTTCGAGCGCCTGAGCGACTCCATCGGAACCGCCTTCCGGAACCTGTCCGGCAAGGGACGCATCTCGGAATCCAACGTCCGCGAGGCGATGGCCGAGGTCCGAACGGCGCTGCTCGAGGCCGACGTCAACCTGGACGTCGTGGACCGTTTCTGCGCCGACTGCGTGCAGGATGCCCTCGGCACCGAGGTCACCAAGAGCCTGCAGCCCGGCCAGGAGATGGTCGGCATCGTCCACAAGCGCCTCGTGGGCCTGATGGGGCCCGTGGACACGCACATCTCGCTGGTCGAGCCGGGGCCGACCGTGGTGATGATGTGCGGCCTGCAGGGAAGCGGCAAGACCACCACCTGCGGCAAGCTGGCCGCGTGGTTCAAGAAGCGCGGGCAGAGCGTGATGGTGGCGGCGGCCGACCTCCAGCGCCCGGCTGCGGTGGAGCAGCTGCAGACCGTGATCGAGGGCGTCGCCTCCGGCGCCACCGGGCCGGGGCGCGTCGCCTTCTACGGAGAGCCCGACAAGTGCGCCGAGTACGGAAAGGCCGTGGGCGTGGCGGTGGGCGTCTGCCAGCGGGCGCTGGCCGCGGCGCGCGGCGGCAAGTTCGATGTCCTGATCCTGGACACCGCCGGCCGACTGCACGTGAACGACGAGCTCATGCGCGAGCTCGAGTCGGTCGACCGCACCATCCAGCCGCACAACATCCTGCTGGTGGTCGATGCCATGACCGGCCAGGATGCCGTGCAGAGCGCCAAGGCGTTCCACGCGCGCATGAACGTGGACGGCATCGTGCTGACGAAGTTCGACAGCGACACCCGCGGCGGCGCGGCGCTGAGCGTCAAGACCGTGACCGGCGCGCCGGTGAAGTTCATCGGAACGGGGGAGAAGTTCGATGCGCTCGAGGAGTTCCACCCCGAGCGCGTGGCCGGGCGCATCCTCGGCATGGGCGACGTGGTCAGCCTGGTCGAGCGCGCGCAGGAGCAGGTGAACGAGGAGGAGGCCGCGGCCGCGGCGGAGAAGCTGGCCAAGGGCCAGTTCACGCTCAATGACTTCCTCAAGCTGATGAAGATGATCCGCCGCATGGGGCCCATGAAGCAGCTCCTGGGCATGCTGCCGGGCGTGGGCGGGATGATGAAGGACCTCGACATCGACGAGAAGCAGGTCGACCGGATGGAGGCCATCATCCTCTCCATGACCCGCAAGGAGCGCGAGCGCGTGTCGATCATCGACCGCAGCCGCCAGAAGCGCATCGCCGCCGGCAGCGGCGCGAAGGTCGAGGACGTGTCGCGGATGGTGAAGCAGTTCGAGCTGATGCAGAAGATGACCCAGCAGATGGCAGGCATGGGCGCGCTCGGCCGCGCGAAGGCCATGAAGGAGCTCTCCCGCGCCGCGCCCGGCGGCATGGGAATGCCTGGATTCCTCGGCCGCGGCTCGACGGCCACCGAGAGCCCGAAGGCCCGCTTCAAGCAGCGCAGGAAGCGCTGAGCGGAGCGGGCGGTGGGGCGGGGGATTCGTACACTTCGCGCATGCTTCCAAGGCGATTCGGCCTCGTGGCCCTCGGTTCCGTCGCGGTCGCGGGCGTGTTCGCGTGGACCGCGGGCGGTTCGCCCGCCCCGCAGGCCGCGCCCGCCCCGCAGGCCGCGCCCGCCCCGCAGGCCGCGCCCGCCCCGCAGGCCGCGCCAGCCCCGCAGGCACCTGCTCCCGGTGCGGCTCCCGCGGCATCCACCGCGCGCATCGTCGGTCGGGTGCCCGTGCTCGCGCGCAAGCCGGTGTCGGCCATCAAGGACTACGGACCGCCGCCGGCGTTCAAGGTCGATCCGCCTGATCCGGCTGCAAGCGCGGTGTGGGTCGGCTCGGGCGCCGCGGCGCGCGACCCCGCCATGACCGCGCCCGCGCGCATCGAGCAGCGCGGCTACCAGTTCAGGCCGGCGCTCACCGTGGTGCAGACCGGCACCCCGGTCATCTTCCCCAACGAGGACCAGCTCTACCACAGCGTCTTCAGCAAGTCGCCCGCCAAGCGGTTCGACCTCGGGCGCTACCGCAAGGGCGAGGAGCCCGCGCCGGTGGTGTTCGAGGTCGCCGGCGCCGTGCAGCTCTTCTGCGAGGTGCACGAGCACATGCGCGCCAACGTGCTCGTGGTCGACACGCCGTGGTTCGCGGTGACCGATGCGGAGGGGCGGTTCTCGATCGAGGGCATCGCGCCGGGCAAGCACGTGGTGAGCGTGTGGCTGTCGCCCAAGCAGACGGTGACGCGCGAGGTCGAGCTCTCGGCCGGCCAGACGCTGGACGCGGACTGGTCGGACCTGGCCAAGGGGCCGACGAAGTGACATTCGGCACCCGCATCGCGCTGGCGATGGCGGGGAGCGTGCTGGTGGCGATGGTCGTGGTGGCCGTCGCCGGCGGCACGCGGGTCCGTCGTTCGTACCTCGATGCGCTGCGCGGGTCGCTCGAGGCGCGCATCGACGCCGTCGAGCAGGAGCAGCGGCAGCGCGCCGGACGGGCGCGCGAGGAGGCGGAACGCCTCGTGCGCTCGCCGAGGCTGGTGGCGACGGTACTCGCCGGCGACGGCACGGACCTCGTCCAGACCGCGGCCGACGAGCTGCGCGGCGCCCTCGAGCGCGCGGGCGCCGGCGCCGGGTTCGTGTTCGCGGGTGAGTCGGGCGAGCTCGCGCGCTCGCCGGGACTCCCGGACGAGGTCGCGGCCGCGGCGCTCGCGATTGCCCGCGCTGCGGCCGGCGGCACCGTCGAGTCGGGCGTGTCATACTCGGCCATCGAGGGCGTTCCGCACGAGTTCGTGGTGGCGCCGATCGTGGACCGGGCCGAGGATGCCACCGTCGGCGCGCTCGCCCTCTGCAGCACGCTGCGGTTCCCCGAGCCCCTGCGCCTGCCGGATGGCACGGTGCTGCAGACGGGAGTCCTCGTGGGCGGATCGTTCCACGGCGTGGAGCTCGACGAGGCTGCGCGCCGCGCGGTCGAGGCCGGGCTCTCCTCGGAGGCCGGCGCCACGGAGGCGCTCGTGGGCGGCAGCGAACCCGGCCTTGCCATTCGCCGGCCGCTTGCGTCGGCGGGGGCTTCGCTCGTGGTCGTCGCGGGCCTCGGCCCGATGCGGCGCGCGGAGGAGTCGCTCGTGCTGACGGGCGTGCTGGCGTCGCTCGTCGCGCTTGCGGTGGGCGTGGCGTTCTCCGTTGTGCTCGCGCGCGGGCTCTCGCGGCCGGTCGCGGAACTGGGGAAGGCCGCGGCCCGCATCGAGTCCGGCGACTACGCCGTCCGCGTGGACGGCGCGGGACGGGACGAGCTTGCAACGCTCGGGCGGCGCTTCAACGCCATGGCCGAGGGGCTGGCGCAGCGCGAGCGGTACCGCCGCGTGCTGGATGCGGTGACCGACCCGGAGGTGGCGGCCGAGCTCATCTCGGGACGGCTCGACCTCGGCGGCGCGGAGCAGGACGTCGGCATCCTCTTCTGCGACGTGCGCGGGTTCACGTCCCTGACGGAAGGGATGCCGCCGCAGCAGGTGATCGCGCTCCTCAACGACCACATGACGCTCCTCACCGACGTTGCGTACGCGCACGGCGGCACGGTCGACAAGTTCGTCGGCGACCTCATCATGGTGACCTTCGGCACGCCCAAGACGGCGCCGGACGATGCGCTTCGCATGGCCCGGTGCGCTCGCGCGATGATCGACGCGCGCGCAGCCGCGAACGCGGGCGCGGCGGTGCCCGTCGAGATCGGCGTCGGCTGCGCGTACGGCAAGGTGGTGGCAGGGTGCATGGGAAGCGCCCGGCGCCTCGACTACACGGTGCTCGGGGAGCGCGTGAACCTCGCGTCGCGTCTCTGCTCCAAGGCTCCGGCCATGCACGCGTACGTGGATGAGCCCACCGCCGCCGCCGTCGCCGGCCGTGCCCTGCTGCGGCCGCTCCCGCCGATCGATGCCAAGGGCTTCTCCCGGCCCGTCAACGCACACGAACTGGTGTCCATGGAGGACCACGCATGAGGAACCTCGCAACCGCCGCGGCCGCCGCGCTGGCCCTTGCCGCGCCCGCGTCCGCGCAGGGCGATCCGCTCGACGACGTCACCGATGCCGTGCGTGAGGCCACCATCTTCGAGACCCCGGACCGGACGATCTCGTTCGACCTGGACATGTACCTCACGATGGACAACTTCGTGATGACCCAGCCGCCGCCGCCGATCATCGAGGCGGGCGGCAACTACCTCGCCAACCCCCGGCTCAGCCTGCTCGGCCAGGTCGACCTGTACGACTGGATCACGATGTTCGCGCTCGGCCGCGTCGACCGCGGCTTCGACCCGACCGACGAGTCGCTGCAGGCCCGACCGGACGAGTACTACGCGCAGTTCGACCCGTTCGACGGGCCGTTCCGATTCACGGCCGGCAAGTTCGGCACGAGCTACGGCCAGTGGGCGCGCCGCTACTTCGAGTGGGACAACCCGATGACCACGGCGCCGCTGGCCTACGAGTGGATCACCACGGTGGGCGACGGCACCAACGCGCTGACCGTGGCGCCGTCGGTGGCAGTGTTCCTCAACCGCAAGAACCTCGTCAGCGACCGCAGCAAGTGGGTGCCGGCCATCTGGGGGCCGAGCTACACCACCGGGTTCCGCTTCGACGGCTCCGCGGCCATCTTCGACTATGCCTTCGAGATCAAGAACAACGCGCTCAGCTCGCGCCCGGGCGAGTGGGACCTCTGGGACCACGGCTTCTACGGGCAGGGCCTGACGTACCAGGGGCGCTTCGGCGTGCGGCCGGTGACCGACTGGTCGCTCGGCGCGAGCGGCAGCTCGGGCGCCTACCTCATCCCCAGCGCCGCGGGCGTGCCCGCCGGCACGCAGTGGTACGACTACAAGCAGAACGCGGCCGGGTTCGACGTGTCGTGGGCACACGGTCCGTTCGAGGCCTGGTCGGAGGTGCAGTGGACGAGCTTCGACGTGCCGGGAGCGGTCGGAACGGTGTCCCTGGTCTCGTACTTCATCGAGGGCCGGTGGAAGTTCTTCCCGGGCTGGTGGGTGTCGGGACGGTGGAACCAGCAGCTCTACGACGACATCCGCGACCCCGCCACGGGCCAGGACGTCGCATGGGACAACGACGTGTGGCGCCTCGAGGCGTGCGTGGGCTGGAAGGTCGACCGGTCGCTCACGGTGAAGGCGCAGTACAGCTACGCCGACCAGTCGGGACCCATCGACCAGGGGCAGAGCCTGTTCGACCTGCAGCTCGTGCTCGGGTTCTGACCGTCAGCGCTTGGCGCGCGCGAAGGCGAGCAGCCTCGCCTGCGTCCATGCGTTGATGCACAGCCCGGTGCCCAGCCAGCCGCGGCGCGCGGTGGCCACGCCGTAGCGCAGCTCGTCGAAGTCCCCGGCGCCGTGCGCGTCGGTGTTGACGGAGACCGCGCACCCGGCCTGCACGCAGAGGCGCACGTGCGCGTCGCGGAGGTCCAGGCGCATGGAGTTTGCGTTCACCTCGAGGGCGACCTTCCGCGCCGCGGCCTCCTTGGCGAGCGCGGTGATGTCCGGCGAGAGTCCCTCGCGCGCATTCACGATCCGGCCGGTCGGGTGGCCGATCACGTGCACCAGCGGATGCAACACCGCCGCCATCAGGCGCTCGGTGGCCGCGGCCGGCTCCGCGCGCAGCGCGCTGTGGGGGCTGGCCACCACCCAGTCGAGCCCGGCGAGCACGTCGTCGGGATAGTCGAGCGTGCCGTCGGCGAGGATGTCCACCTCGCTCCCGGCAAGCACCGCGATGCGCTTGGCGTAGTGGGCTGCCACCTCGCGGATGCGGGCGGCATGCTCGCGGAGGCGCTCGATGCTGAGGCCGTTGGCCTGCGCCTGCGAGCGGCTGTGGTCGGTGATGGCGATGGTGTGGAAGCCACGGCGCAGCGCCTCCTCCACCATGCCCGCGATCTCGAGCGTCCCGTCGCTTGCCGTGGTGTGGCAGTGGAGCTCGGCCTTGATGGAGTCAAGGTCCACCAGGTCCCCGGGCGGGTGGGCGTCGAGCTCGCCGTGGTCCTCGCGGAGCTCGGGCGGCACGAACCACAGCCCGAGGACCGCATAGACCTCCTCCTCGGTCCTCGCCGCCACCGGGACCGCCCCGCGCGATTGCGGGGTTCCCTCGGCGCCCGGTTCCTCCCTGAAGAGGCCGTACTCGTTGAGGCGCATGCCCATGCGCTGCGCTCGCTCGCGCAGCCGCACGTTGTGCTCCTTGCTGCCGGTGAAGTAGAGCAGGGCGGCGCCGAACTGCGCGTCGTCCACCGTCCGCAGGTCCACCTGCACGCCATGGTGGGTGCGCACGCTGGTCTTGGTGTCGCCGGAGGCGATCACCTTCGCCACCCCCGGCGCCGACTGCAGCGCCGCATGCAGCCTCGCGGCGTCCGCGGCGCTCGCAACGATGTCGACGTCTCCGATGGTCTCCTTGCCGCGCCGCAGGCTGCCGGCATGAGAGATCCGCTTCACGCCGCCCGCCGAGCGCAGGTGCGCGATCATCGCCTCGGCGATGGGCATCGCCTCGCCGAGCCGGATGCGCCCGCGCGTGGTGTCGAGGAAGGCGAGCGACTCCGCGATGGCCTTCAGGGTCTTCGGCCCCATGCCAGGCAGGCCCGTGAGCGAGCCGTCGGCGAGCCTGGCGCGCAGGGTGCCGACGCCGTCGACGCCGCCCTCCTGCCAGAGCGTCCGGACCCGCTTGGGCCCGAGGCCCGGGATGCCGAGGAGCGCCGGTACCCCGGCGGGAACGGTCGCCAGCAGGTCGTCGTGCTCCTTGATCCGCCCGGTCCGCACGAACTCCTCGATCTTCGACGCGCTCCCCTCGCCGACGCCCGGCAGCTCGCGCAGCCGCGCCGGGTCCGTGCGTGCCAGCCCCGCGAGGTCCTCGCCCGACTCCTCGAGGAGCCGGGCCACCTTGCGGTGCGCGTTCACGCGGAACGCGTTGGCCCCGGTCAGGTCGAGGACGTCCGCGATCTCGCCGAAGATCCGTGCCAGCTCCGCGTTGCTTGCCACCGGTCAGCCCTCCCGCGCGCGCAGCGCCTTCGACACGTGCTCCAGGAACGCCGCATCCGGCAGTGCGTACGGCCGGAACTTCTCCTGCAGGCCCGACTCCTCGTTGGCAAGCAGCGCGCGGTTGAACCCGAGCCTGCTCGCCGCGGGCGAGTCGATCAGCGTGCTCGAGTCGTTGGCTCCCATCTGGAAGAGCGCCTTCCAGTCGAGCTCGCGCATCGTCGTGCGGTCGACCGCCCGCTGCAGGCTCGCCACCGTGTCGGCCCAGAGCACGCAGTGCATCCCCACGAGCGGCCCCTCCTTGAGGAGGAGCGCAAGCACCTTGTCGGGCGACGGCGGGCCCTCGCCCTGCGAGTATCCGTAGTCGTCCTCGTTGCGGCGGAGCGCGCGGTAGCGGTGGATCCCGTTGACCAGGATGAACCACCCCGGGGCCTCGGCCGAGCCGTCGGCCGTGCGGCGCGCGAGTTCCTCCCCGAGCCGGACGACCGCGTCGCCCGCGTCGCGGAACGAGGGAAGCTCCACGGCGAGCGGCAGCGCGCGCGCCACGGAGGCCAGGTACCCGTGCAGCCGGTCGTCCGGGGTGGTCCCGTCGAGCACCGTGATGCGCGCGCCCTTCGCGGGCGCCTGCGCCGCGATCGCGACCATCGCCATGGCGAGCGCGGCCGCCGCAGCCTCGTCGCGCTGGCCCACGATGGCGAGGTTCGAGCCCGATCGCCGCACCATCGGCGCGTGCGTCGGCTCCTTGATGCTCACCGCGTCGCCGAGCCAGAGCTTCGGCGCGAACGCGGCCCGCCCGGGGTCGCGCTCGGCGAGCGCCGCGAGCAACGGGCCGTTCGCCCACGGGTCGGCGGGCTGGTTGCCCTCGAACACGATGGGCCTCGGCCGCGGCGCCGTCCTGCGGCCGCGGTCCGTCGCCGTCACCTCGCGAAGCTGCGCCTCCCGTTCCTCGTCGCCGATCCACACCACCTGGAACGGGCTGTTGCCCTCGAGCAGGCCTCCCGCGTCGTTGTAGATCGCCTCGCCGGGCCGCGTCAGCAGCCGTGCGGCGGTGTTGTCGTCGGAGAGGATGAGCTGGCTGTCGGCCTCGGTGCACTGCAGCGCGATGCGCACGCCCATCTGGCCCATCGTGCTGCGGGCGATGCCGTAGGCGCCTCCGAGCGTCTGGCTTCCGAGCACCACGTGCATGCCGAACGCACGGCCCTGGCGCACGAGCCGGTCGAGGAGGAGGGCGGAGTCCTGGGCGACCTTGTCATCCTCGATGAAGAGCTCCTGGAACTCGTCGATCACGAGCAGGCAGCGCGGCATGCGCTCCGGGCGCCCGAGCGCGCGCCAGTCCGCGAGGTTCTGCACGTTCACGGACCGGAACAGCTCGCCGCGCCGCTTCAGTTCGTCGTCGAGCCCCTGCAGGACGCTGAGGCCGAACTCGCGGTCGCTCTCCACGGCCACGGCGCGGGCATGCGGGAGCGCATTCGCGGCATAGGCCTTGAACTCGACGCCCTTCTTGAAGTCGATGAGCCAGAACTCCACCTCGTCGGGCGAGTACCAGAGCGCGGTGTTCACGATCATCGCGTTGAGGAGCGAGCTCTTGCCCGAGCCCGTCTTGCCGGCGATCAGCGCGTGCTGGCTGGTGCCCTCGCCGAGGGCGAGGTACTGCAGGCGGTTGGCCCCGCTGCGCCCGAGCGGGACGCGGAACGACCTGGCCGACGAGAGCGACCACCGCTCCTCGGCGCGCGGCGTCACGGAGGAGAAGGGCACCTCGATGCGGTTGCCTGCCTTTGCCTCGCGGCCGACCGCGCGGGTGATCCGCAGCAGGAAGGCGTCGTCGGGCGGGTCGTCGGGCGCGAAGGCGAGTTCCGCGAGGCGGCCCTCGTCGATCGACCATCCCGCGGGCCGGTCCGCCGATGCGCCGCGCCAGGACACCGTCAGCGCGGAGCGACGCAGGTCGGAGTGGTCGAGCCCGGGCGGCAGCCCCTGCCGGGTGTCGCGGAGGAGGATGACGTGCACGCCGCACCGGGCGCCGCTCTGCAGGATGCTCGCGAACCGCTTCGCGGCCTGGTCGCTCACGTTCACCGGGAAGTCGGCCATCACCAGGAACCGGTAGGGCTCGGCGATCTCGCCGGCCTGCGCGTTGTAGGCCTCGAGCGACGGGTACTCGTTGCGCAGGTACTTCTGGATCACCGTCTCCATGTGCTCGGTGAGGTCGGCGAGCCGCTGCTCGATGTGGCGCACGTCGGCCCAGATGCGGTCGGTGACCAGGAGCTCCATCTCGTCGGCGAGGTGCATGAACCCCGCGAAGCTCTGCCCCAGCCCCACCGGGTCCACGAAGGTGAAGCGCGCCTTCCCCGGCGGGATGGACACCAGGATGCGCGCCACGGCGTTCTGGACGATCCGGAGCGCGGCGGCGCGGCGATCGGCGTCCGCCTCCACGACGAGCGACATCCGGTCCGGGGCCGCCAGGAACGCCGGCACTTCCCACACCGTGGCCCGGTCCGCGCCCGGCCACGCCAGCGCCGGATCGTCGGGCAGCGCGTCGGGCACGCGCGCCAGCGGCAGCGTCACCCGGCCGATCCGCATCGCGGCGAGCGTCGCCGCGGGGGGCTGCCACGCGGTCCACGAGTCCGCGCCCCATTCGCGCGTGGCCTCGCGGTCGAGCTCGGCAAGCGCCGCGATGCCGTCGAGCACCGCGCGCTGGGCACCGCGCCACGATTCGCGGGCGGCTGCCAGCGCGTCACGCTCGGCGGCATCGGCCTGCGCCGCCACGTCCGCGTGCCTGGCCTGCTCCTCGGCGAGCGCGGCGTCCCGCCGGCCGCGGCAGGCGATCTCGGCCTGGTGCCGCCGTGCGTTCGATTCCTCCGTTGCCTGCGAGCGCTGGCGCATCACCTTGGCCTGGTAGTGGGGCACCCGCCGGTCGACCTGCGCGAGGTACTCGGCGAGCTTCTGCTCCACGCCCTCGAGCTTCGGCTTGTGCACGGCATCCGCGGCGGCGAGGTCGGCGTCGCGGGCGCGGCGCGCGGCTTCCTCGCGGTCGCGGCGGGTGCGCTCGTTGGAGGTGCGGGCCCCCTCGAGCGCGGCGCGCGCCTGCGCAAGCTCGCGCAGGAACGGCAGGTAGCGCGCCTTCACCTCGCGGCGGGCCACCGCGTACAGGACGGCGGTGCTGAGCGCGAAGAGCGCCAGCGCACCACCTGCGCCGACGGCGCCGGCGTGCATCCTGGACCAGCCGAGCTGCTCGGCGAGCGGCATGCCCGCGAGCAGCCCGCCCACCACCATCGCCGCCAGCGGGATCACCAGGATCGGGCCGCGGAAGATCCCTGCCACGCGGCACGCCCGCAGGCGCGCCACCGCCGACTCGAGCGACGCGATCGCCGGCTCGATGGCCGCGGCGTCCGCGGGCTCGGCCGCCCGTGGCTCGGCGAGCGGGATCTGCCGGTACCCGCGCACCGCCTGCGTGGCTGCGTCGGCGCAGGCGCCGAGCCGCGCGGCAAGCGCATCGAGCTGCGCCGCGCGTGCGGCGGCCTCCTTGCGAATGACCGGCACGGCGCCCTCGTAGACGCTCTCGGCCATCCAGACCTTCTCGTCGTAGGTGGACTTGATGTCCTCCTCGAACTGCTCGGCCTGCCGCAGCGCCTGCGCGCGCAGCACCTTCTCGTCGGCCTTCACCTTATCGAACGCCTTCGTGGTGGCTTCCTCGATGGCGCCCGTGTCGCGGTCGTGCTCGGCGGCGATGGCCTGCACCTGCTCGCTGAAGGAAGCCTCCAGCGCGTCGAGCGCGCTGCGGTGCATCCGCTCGTTCAGGGACCTGCTGCGGGCAGCGGCGGCCGCAGCATCGCGCTCGGCCGCGGCGCGGGCCGCGCTCTCCTGCCAGAGCAGGTCCACGAGCCGCCGCTCCCGGTCGAGCGGTGTCTGCGGTCCTTCGTCGGGCGCGTGCGTCACGGCGCGATGATAGGGAATCGCACGCGCGTCACGCGGGGTCGTCGCCGCACTCGCGCCGCACGCGCTCGAGCGTCTCGTTCATCGAGTCCATGGCGCCGAGCGCCGCCCGGACCGTGGTCTCGAGCGGCTCGAGATGGTTGCGCCAGAGCGCCTGCGAGACGGGGTCGTCCCACGTCTCCTGGGCGCGCTGCCACGCCACCAGCAGCTGCCGGTGGGCGTCCTTGAGCTTGGCACGGGAGCCCGGGATGCTCACGGCGCGTCCTCCGCGGCTTCGGGTCCGCCCGTCGCGCCCGGCGGACCGGCGTCGGCGTCCTCGCCGCCGCGCGCCATGCTTCCCTGGGCGCCGAGGATCTCGATCAGCCGGTCTCGCTCGTCGCCGCCGCGGAGGTAGTCGTCGAGGTGCTCCTCCATGCGGCGCATCATGGCGTTCATCCGCGGCATGTCACGGTCGAGCAGCACGTGCATGGTGGAGAGCGCGCCCTTGAAGATGGCCATCTGCCGCGGCAGCTCGTTCGCCCATCGCTTGGTGGCGCGGAGCTTCTCCTCGGCGTGCTCGAGCCGCCGCTGCGCGCGCTCGAGCGCCTTGCGCTCGTCCACCACGCTCGGCCGCGCCTCGGGCGTGGCCTTGATCTCCTGCTTCCGGTAGAGCGCGCCCTTGCACGCCACCACCTCGTCCTGCGCCTTGCGGATGCGCCTGCGCCAGGTGTCGGGGCGCTCGGTCTGCAGCCACACCACCGTGCGCTCGATGTCGCCCTCGGCCTCCTCGAGGGCCAGGCCGAACGTCTCCGCCGCCTGGACCAGCGCCGCCCGGAAGCGGGCGATGGTCTCGATGTCGGCGACCTTGACCTGATCGCCCATGCGTCAGCGCTGGTTGAGGTACGCCTCTGCGGCGTCGGCCTTGCGCAGCAGGTAGGGCACGTGCTGCTCCGCGGCCTTGGTGAACTTCTGCAGGACGCGCACGGTGGCCTCGTACTCCTCGTTGAACTTGGCCTGCTCCTGGTCGCGCCAGGTCTGCGCCAGCGTGGCCATGCGCGCGTTGAGCGCGCCGGTCTGCTGCTGCAGGTCGGCGGCGAACTTCTTCAGGTCCTGCGCGAACCGGCGGAGTTCCCCGGGGTCGACGATTGCCTTGGCCATGGATGGTCTCCGTCAGGGTGCGGTGGCCGGCGCGGGTGCCGGGGGTGGTGCGGACGGTGCGGCTGGTGTGCTCGCAGGCACAGGCGCTGGCGCCTCGGCTGCGGCTGGCGCCTCGGCTGCGGCTGGCGCCTCGGCCGCGGCTGGCGCCTCGGCCGCGGTTGGCGCCTCGGCTGCGGCTGGCGCCGCGGCTGCGGTTGGCGCAGCTGGCACCGCGGCCGGCGCGACGATCGCCTCTGCCGCGGTCTCGGGGTAGGGCACGAACGCCGCGATCAGGCCGTCGCCGATCCCGAGCAGCGCCCATCCCGCGATCAGGCCCGCGCAGACGGCCTCCTTGCTGTCGACCCACAGCCGCCAGCCGAATGCGCCGACGCGCTGCAGGTACCGGTGCTCCATGGCGGTGAAGAACGCGGCGCCCAGCCACATGAAGATGGTCGACTCGGGCGGCAGCACCACGCCGAGGCCGATGCCCACCGCCGACAGCGGGAACTTGCCCTTGCTCGCGATGCGCGCCGTCTCCAGCACGATCGCGACCAGCGCGCCCCACATCATGGCCCAGGCCGCTGAGACGGGCAGCACGCCCCACAGCTTGCGGATGCCGTCGACGGTCTGCACGAGCGGCGCATCGCCGCCCGCGGAGCCCATGCCCTCGATCACCTTTGAGATCGCGGCCCACTGCAGCGCACCCGGCACCGCCCAGCGCTCGGACACGTGCGCCTCGATGGTGGAGCCCGGTTCCTGGTTCGACATGAAGAGCACGAAGAAGAGCGGCGTGGACGCGACGGCGCCGGCGACGATCCCGATGCAGTGGCCCCACGCCTGCTGGCGCGGCTTGGCGCCGAGCATGTAGCCGGGCTTGATGTCCATCAGCAGGTTCGACGCGTTGGACGCCACCTCGGTGGTGACGCCCGCGGTCATCAGGTTGGTGCCCGGGTTGGTGGGCTGCATCGCGCCGAAGGTGAACTGAGTGATCTTGGAGAGCGACCCCGTCGGCGTGGTGCTCGTGAGCGCGGTCGCGTTGGCCGCGATGAGCGTCAGCACGATGATCAGCGGTATGGAGAGCGCCCCCAGCCACGGGTTGACCCCGAACCACTCGTAGTTCAGCCAGATGATCAGCGCGCTGAACACGGGGATGCCGATGAAGCTCACCTTGAGCGGCAGCTCCACCTCGCGCAGGCAGTCTTGGCTGTCGGACTTGCGCGCGAACAGTCCCGTGAACGCGGACACCAGCACCTTGGGCTTGGCGAAGAGGCCGAGCATCGACGCGGTGAGCATCATCGCCACGCCCCACCAGAGGCACCAGCTGTTGGTGAGGTGCGCGCGCCCGAACACCGCCTGGGCCATGTCGTAGCCGCCGTCGGGCCGCACGATCTTGGACCAGTTCTTCGGCAGGATCTCGCCCGAGCCGATCATCATGGGCGCCAGCACCATGAAGTTGGCGAGCATTCCCAGCACCAGGCTGTTGGCGATGCGCATGCCCATCAGGCCGCCCGCGCCGAACATGCTGAGGTCGAAGGCCGCGATCATCCCCAGCTTGTCGAGGCGGACGCCCATCCACGTGGGCGACCAGCCGCGCTCGTAGATCCACCCGTCGAGCCGCTCGGGGATGACGTGCTTCACGGTGTCCTTGGCCTTGGAGGTGCCGAGGATGCTGATCTGGAGCACGGCCATGTAGCCGTGCGCCACCAGGAGCTGCAGCAGCGCGCCGATGCCCGCGGCCGCGGCGAGCGCCTTCGCCTTGAAGACGCCCGCATCCACGGCGCCGTCGGCGCGCTGGTCGGCGGGGCGCTCGATCGGCATGCCGGCCGCGTCCATGTTGCGGGTGCCGCCCGCGGGCGCGTCCGGGTACAGCGAGTCCAGCACCACCGCGCATGCGCGGCCCTCGGGGAAGGGCTGCTGCTCGTCGTTGATGAAGCGGCGCTTCATCGGGAACGCCACCAGCACGCCCAGGATGCTGGCCACCACGTTCCACACCAGCATCTTGTGCCACTCCATGGTGGTGTTGGTGACGAACATGTACGCCATCAGGGCGCTGATGAGCGGGCCGGTCATGTAGCCCGCCGCCGTGGCGATCGACTGGACCGCGTTGTTCTCGAGGATGGTCATGTCGCGCGCCACCTGCAGCCGCGCGAACGCCCGGAAGATGACGAACGACAGGATGACGCTGGTGACCCCCACGCCGAGGGTCCAGCCGGTCTTGGCGCCGATGTACAGGTTGGTGGCGCTCAGGATCCCGCCGAGGAAGAACCCGGTCAGCGCCGAGCGCAGCGTGAGCTGCGGCATGTTGCCGCGGAACACGTTCTCGAGCCACCAGCGGTCCTTCTGCTCGCGCGTCCAGGTGCGGGTCTGTTCGTCGGTCAGGTGTGGGAGTGCCATGGATGGATCGGCGCCGCCGGCGTACGGGAAGCGTAGCGGCAGCGGGGGTACGCTCCGCCCGTGGCGCAGCCCTCCGAGTCACTGCTTGCCCATGCGCTCCGAGCGGGGCTTGCCGCGTGGGGCCGCCGGCTCGGGCTGCTGACGCTTGCCTTCGCCGCCGTCGCGGTGTCGAACGTCCCCGTGCAGGAAGCGCAGGAATTGGCGCTCGACCGGGTCACGGCGGTGTCGCGGCGCGCCGACGAGCGGGGCACCCGCGTGCCCGGCGAGCAGGAGGCCATCGAGGACGCGACGGCCCTCGGCGGGGCGTGCCTGGGGCTGTGCGGGGCCGCGGTGTTCGGGGTGGCGGCGCTGATGCCGCTGGTCGCCGGCGCAAGCGTGCTCGGTGCCCGGTCGGTGCGGGGCTCGGCGCGCGCCGCCGACCTCCTGAGCGGCTTCCGGCGGTACGGGCCCACGCTCGTGGCCACGCTGGTGACGGCGCTGGCCGGCGGCGGCATCGCGGTCGCCGTGGCAACGGTGGACACCCTCAGGCTCCTCGGCTCGGCATCGAGTGCCGTGGGGGCGCTGGTGCCGCCCGCGGTGGCGTGGGCCATCGGTGCGGCCATCTCCGCGGTGACCCTGTGGCTGTGCGCGCGGCTCTGGTTCGCGTCGATCCGCGTGGCAGACCCGGACCGGCCGCGGATGGGCGGCATCGCCGCGGTCTCCGCCAGCTGGCACTGGACCGAGGGGTCGGGGCAGTGGCAGGTGCTCGCGTTGATGGCCATCGCCGCGTGCGTGGCGGCGCTCGCCTCGGTTCCCGGCGCGCTGACGGGCCGTGTCGAGGCCGACATCGTCGGCGCGTGGGTGGTTGTCACCCTGATGCTCGCCGTCTTCGGCGCCGCCTACGAGCGGCTGGCCGCGGCGCGCGAGCCGATCGTGCCGCCCCCCGCGCCCGGGGCTCCGGACGCCGGCGGCGACCACGGGGGGCTCGACGCATGAGCGGGCCCCTCGGCGACCTCGACCGCACCGACTACCCGATGGACCGCCGCGCCCTGCGGACGCGTCGCGTCGCGATCATCGCGTCGTGGGCCGTCCTCAGCGCCTGGGAAGGCGCAGCGATCTACCTGTGGTTCATGAAGACCTCGCAGAACCCCAGCCCCGAGGTCGGCGCGGCGCTTGCGCTCGCCACGTGCTGGATGCCGGTCGTCGGCACGCTGTTCGCGGTCATGGCATCCGTGTGGGCGTGGGCCATCCCGTGGTGGATGGCGGTGGCCATGTACGTGGGACCTCGCCTCGCGTTCTTCGCGATCCTGCGCACGTGGTTCCGCCGCACCGTGCGGACGAAGGGCTGACGGGCCGGCGCGCGGGCCGGCCGCGCATCACTCCTCGCCGCCGTCCTCCTGGTCGAGGAAGCTCTGGAGGCGCTGCCTGCGCACGGGGTGCTGGAGCTTGCGGATGGCCTTGTTCTCCACCTGGCGCACGCGCTCGCGCGTGACCTTGAAGATGCGGCCGACCTCCTCGAGGGTGTACGTGTAGCCGTCGCCGATGCCGTAGCGGAGCTTGAGGATCTCGCGCTCGCGGTAGGTGAGCGTGCGCAGCACGTCGTTGATCCGCTGGCGCAGGAGGTCGTTCGAGGCGCTCTCGTGCGGGCTGGCCTGCCGCTCGTCCTCGATGAAGTCGCCGAAGTGGCTGTCCTCGCTCTCGCCGACCGGGCGGTCGAGCGAGATCGGGTGCCGGCTGACCTTCATCACGCGGCGCGTCTCCTCGATGGGCATCTTCGCGCGCAGCGCGATCTCCTCCACCGTGGGCTCTCGGCCGAGCTCCTGCAGCAGGTGCTTCTGGATGGTGCGCAGCTTCGACATCGTCTCGATCATGTGCACCGGCACGCGGATGGTGCGGGCATGGTCGGCGATGGCGCGCGTGATGGCCTGGCGGATCCACCACGTGGCGTATGTGCTGAACTTGTAGCCGCGCTTGTACTCGTACTTGTCCACCGCGCGCATCAGTCCGGTGTTGCCTTCCTGGATGATGTCGAGGAAGGGCAGGCCACGGTTGCGGTACTTCTTGGCGATCGACACCACCAGGCGCAGGTTGCCGCCCGAGAGGTCGCGCTTGGCCTGCTCGTACTCGAGGAACGCGCGCTCGATGCGGCGCACGCGCGCGTCGAGCAGCTCGGCGCCCTCGAGCACCATCGAGCGGAGGCCGTCGATCTCGTCGCGCATGACCTGGATGTCCTCCGGGTCGAAGCGCTCGGGATGCTTGTCCGCCTTCTTCAGCTGGTGCTGGATCTCCTTGACCTTCTTGTCGAGGCCCTGGAGCTTGCGCAGGAGCGGCTGGATGCGGCTGGTGCGCAGGCAGCACTCCTCCAGCAGCACCGCCACCTTGCGGCGGTTGTGGTCGAACTCCTTCTGGAGGGTCAGCCGCTTCGCATCCGCCGGGCCGGCGTCGAGCTGCTCGAAGATCTCGCGGTTGCGGTTGAGCAGCCGCTCGATGGTCGGCAGGTTGGCGGGGATGCGCGCCGCGAGGGTCTCCTTGTGGTTCTCCTCGGCGGTCGAGATGCGCATCGTGCGGTCGAAGGGCAGGGTGCCGGCGTGCACCTGCTTCAGGATCTGCACGGCCATCTGCGCGGCGTAGTCGCTGGCCAGCGTCAGCCGGCGGAAGCACATGCGCGTGGTCTCGATCTTCTTGGCGAGGCGGATCTCCTCCTCGCGCGTGAGCAGCGGGATGGTGCCCATCTGCGTCAGGTACATGCGGATCGGGTCATCGATCCGCTTGGAGCCCTGCTCGCTGAGCGCGGCCTCGACCGCCGCGGCGGCCTCGGCGTCGTCGAGGATCTCCTCCTCCTGCGCCGGCTCCTCCGGGTGGTGCTGCTCGTCCTCGAACGCGCCGTCGAAGTCGACCGGCGGGCCGTCCTCCTCCTCGATCATCTGGACCTTGGGCGGCTTGTTCGGCTTCTTCTCGTCGCGCTGGAACTTGAGGTTCGTCTGCAGCGGGGCGTCGAACATCTCGCCGCCGTTGCGCTTGCGCTCGCCCTCGTCGATGAGCTCGATGCCGAGCTCCTCGAGGAGCACGATCATCTCGTCGACCTTCTCGGGCTCGACGAACTCGTCGGGCACGCAGCGGATGTACTCCTCGTAGGAGATCCACTTGCGGCCGCGGCCGATTTCGACCAGCTGGCGGAGGACGGGGGTGAGGTCGGAGAGTGCGAGTGACACGTGGGTTCAGTCCAGTTCTGCGGGGTCGGCGGGCCGGAATCGGCCCAAACGAGTCCTATCGGCCATCAGAGGTGCTAGGCGGGAAAACGGTGGCGGTGGATCGTGCTCAACGACAAAACCGATCAGGATCCATCAAGGTGCGGGCGAGGTGCCGAGGAGTTGTTGTGCTTTCCGGGCAAGCGTCCGAACGCGGTGGGGTCCCGTCCGCGGGACCGAATGGCGTCAAGACGCGCCTGGAGGGCGGCTGGTTCGTCGGAACTCCTTGCAATAGGCGGATTTAGGTGGCCAATTGGCACTGCTACGGGCGTGCGTGCCCGGCGGATCCGCTCAAACGCGTCGACCGCCTCGCGCAACACGGCGCGTGCATCGTTCTCGGACGCCGCTCGTCGGGCGCCCACGATCACGAGGTCGGCGGCCGCGGCCTTGCCCGACGCGGACCGGAGCTCCGCGAGGGCGTCGTCGATGGTGAATGGGTGCCCGTCCTCGAGCCACACGTGGATGGCCGCCAGGACCGACCGGCAGTCCGGGTCGAGGAACGCCTCGGGCGTCAGCAGTTCCGTGGCAGGCAGCGCGCTGCCGTCATAGAGCCGGATCCGCTCGCCAGCCACGCCGGGGTGCGCAAGCAGCACGGCCAGCACGTCGCGCTCGGCCTGCCGGCGGGCGCGAGCCTGCGCGGCGGAGAACCCCTGGGCCTCGAGCGATGGATGGTCGAGCGATGGATGGTCGGGCGATGAATGGTCGGGCGATGAATGGTCGAGCGATGAATGGTCGGCCTCGGGCCCATCGTGCCGTGGCTCGGGCGCCGAGGCCCCGACCGCCCGGCCGCCGGGCGCGCGAACCGCCTCGAGCGCCGCCTCGAGCTCCCGCTCGGGCAGGCCCGTGATGGCGGCCAGGCTCGACATCACCAGCGTCCTCCGCAGCCCGGGCATCTGCCGGAACCCGAGTTCCACGAGCCGCGCGAGCACGGCCTCGATGCGCTGCTGGCGCGCGCTGAGCCCGCCCGCGGCCGCGAAGTCCTGGCGGAACCTGCGCACGAAGTGGCGCAGGGCGTCCTCGCTCTGCTCCAGCGCGGCGTCGAAGCGCGCGCGGCCGCCCTCCTGCCGCAGCAGTTCGTCCGGATCGAGTCCGTCCGGAAGCGTGCAGATGCGCACGTCGATCGGCTCCGCGAAGAAGACCTCGATCGCCCGGTCGGCCGCCCTCTGCCCGGCGGCATCGCCGTCGAAGAGCAGCACCACGCGCTCGGCCATTCGCTTGAGCATGCGCGCGTGGTCGCGCGTCAGTGCGGTGCCGAGCGTCGCCACGGCGTTGGTCACGCCGGCCTGGTGGCACGCGATGACGTCGGTGTAGCCCTCGCAGATCACCGCGGTGCGGCTGTCGATGATCGACTTCTTCGCGAGGTGGATGGCGTACAGCCCCCGGCCCTTGTGGAAGACGCCGCTCTCCGGGGAATTCAGGTACTTGGGCGAGTCCTCCGGATCGATCTGCCGCGCGCCGAAGGCGATCGGCTGCCCCATCTCGTCGCAGATCGGGAACATCACGCGGTTGCGGAACCCGTCGATCGGGCCCTGGCGCCCGTCGCGCACCAGCCCCGCCGCGCGGAACGCCTCGAGCTCCGGCAATGCGTCGTCGCCGCGCGCGCCGGCGTGGTGCGCGCGCAATCGCTCGAGGTGGCGGATGAACCCGTCCCACGAGTCGGGTGCCGCCCCGAGCCCGAACCGCTCCTGCATCTCGGCGGGGATGCCCCGGCGCTCGATCGCCGCCCGCGCCGAGGTGCCGGCCTCGGGATGCGCGAGCACCTTCCGGAAGTACGACGCAGCGACCGCGTTGGCACGCAGCAGCCTGCGACGCCCGCCGGCGGCGCCCTCGTCGCCGCGCGTCTGCCGCAGCTCGATGCCCGAGCGCTCCGCCAGCGCGCGCAGCGCGTCGATGAACTCCATCTTGTGGTAGTTCATCATGAAGTCGATGGCGTTCCCTGCCGCGCCGCACGAGAAGCACTTGTAGAACCCCGACCCCTTGTGCGTGACCACGCTCATGGACGGCGTTCGGTCGTCGTGGAACGGGCAGAGGCCCACGTGCTCGCGCCCCTTGGGGCGCAGCTGCACGTGCTCGCCCACCAGCGCCACCAGGTCGGTGGCGTCGAGGACGCGGTCCCTGTCTGAGTTTCCGTACGACGACGCTGCCACCGCATGGTCCTTCCGGCGCTTCCTGCGCCTTGCCTGCGCCTTGCCTGCGCCTTGCCTGCACCTTGCCTGCACCTGCCCCGGCCTCGGAGGCCGGATCGATCACCCTGGACGGCCCACCCGCAAGACGCATCCCGGGTGCGGACCGTG
>VGXR01000034.1 GCA_016873255.1 Planctomycetota bacterium | reverse complement strand
TAGGCCGTGTCGACGGCCACGCCGATGGCCACAGCCTGCCCGTGCGGCAGCTCCCCCTTCGTGAGTCCCTCGAGCCGGTGCGCGAGCCAGTGCCCGTAGTCGAGCGGGCGCGCGCTCTGCGTCTCGAACGGGTCGCCGCCGAGGGCGATGTGGCGCCAGTGCAGTTCCGCGCTGCGGCGGATCACGGGCATCGCCGCGGACATGTCGCGCGCACGGATGGCGGCGGCATCGCGCTCCATCGCCGCGAACAGGTCGGCATCGCGAAGCAGCGCGATCTTCACCGCTTCGCTGAAGCCGCCGCACCACGACCACTCGGGCGACGTTGCCAGGAAGTCCTCGTCGCACACCACCGCATGCGGCACGGCGAACGCGCCGACGAAGTTCTTCTTGCCGAATCGGTTCACGCCGTTCTTCACGGCCATGCCCGCGTCGCCCTGGCCGAGCGTGGTGGTCGGGAAGCGCACGAGCCGCACGCCGCGATGCGCGATGGCCGCGCCGAACCCCACGGCGTCCAGCACCGCGCCGCCGCCGATCGCAAGGACGTACGACTGGCGGTCGATCCGGTGGCGATCGACGGCCTCCACCACCGCATCGGCGGTGTCCATGTCCTGCTTGGCGCGCTCGCCGCCCGGGACCGGCACCAGTTCCGCAAGCTCCGGAAGCGATGGATCGAGTGCAAGCGCCGCGCGGACCTCGCCCTCCAGGCCAGGCCGGGCCGCCAGCACGCCGTCGTCCACGAACGCCACGGCGCGCCCGCGCTCGGGGCCTCCGGCAAGCAGCGACCGCAGCAGCGCGCCCGGGGCCGCGAACGCGCCGCGCGTGAACAGCACGCGGTGCCGGAACGGCACGCTCATGGGCACGTCGAAGGATGCGGGGGCAGGCTCCACGGGGAGCGCCATCCTAGGCCCGCGCGCGAAAGACCCGGTCGACGCACCGTGTGGGTGCGGACCGGGCTGTGTGGGGATCCGATGGCCTCACTGCGAGGCGAGCTGCTTGGAGGCGTCGTCGAGCGTGGCGCTCAGCGTGACCGTCTCGCCGCCGCGGAACACCTCGATGGGGCACGCCGCGCCGGGCGCGCACAGCTTGACCGCACGCTGCACGCGCTGCATGAACGGCGTCTCCTGACCGTTGACCTTGACGATGATGTCGCCCGCCTGGACGCCGGCACGCGCTGCCGGACCGCCGGGCACCACCATGGTGACCAGCACGCCGCGGCCGCGGAACCCGGACTCCTCGATCGCCGCCGGGCTGAGCGGCTGCATCTGGATGCCGAGGAACCCGCGAGACGGGGAACTCCCGCCGATGATCGACTCCACCACGCCCTTGGCCATGTTGGCGGGGATCGCGAAGCCGATGCCGTCGGACCCGCCGCTCCGGCTCTCGATGGCGGTGTTGATGCCGACCACCTTGCCGTCGAGGTCGACGAGCGGTCCCCCGGAGTTGCCGGGGTTGATGGTGGCATCGGTCTGCAGGTAGCTCTCGAGCGGGCTGAGTCCCACCTCGCGCCCCTTGGCGCTGATGATGCCCGCGGTCACGCTGTCCTTCAGCCCGAACGGCGCGCCCATGGCGATGACCCAGTCGCCGGGCTCGGCGGCATCGCTGTCGGCGAAGTCGATCGGGTCAAGGCCCTCGGCCTCCACCTTCAGCACGGCGATGTCCGTCTCGGGATCGGTGCCCATCACGGACGCCGCCGCCTCGCGGCCGTCGTGGAAGCGCACCTTCACGTTGCCGCCCATGCGGACCACGTGGTTGTTGGTGACGATGTGGCCGTCCTCGGTGACCACGAAGCCCGTGCCCATGCCCCGCGGCACGGGCTGCATCCCGGGCATCGACGGCATGATGGGCACCATCTGCTGCATGCCTGGAGCCCCCGGCACGATGCGCACGGAGCGTCCGCGCAGCCGCGGCGCGGCCGGCGTCACCTCGATGGACACCACCGACGGCGCCGAGACGCGCGCGATGGCACGGAAGGCCTTGGAGACGCCCTTGGCGTGGGCGATCGCCGCCTGCTCGTCCGGGGACAGCACCAGGCTGCCCTCACCGGACGGCAGGCCGTCCGCGACCGCCACGGACGAAGAGGCGAGGAGGAGACCCGCGATTGCAGAAGCAGTGAGGAACCGACCCATGCGCGTGCTACGCGCGGGCCTGGCCCCGGTTCGCGAATCTCGCTCGCGGGGTGAAAAATCCTCTTATTGGCCCTGGATCGGCCCGAACGACCGGCCTTCTGACAGCCGAGCCAGCACTACGCCCGCCGCCACCCCGACGTTCAGCGAATCGACGCCTGCGGCCATGGAAATCCGGACGCGGTGCGTGCACGCCGCCAGCGTGGCGGGCCGGAGCCCCGCGAATTCGGCGCCCACCACCACGGCCAGCCGCCGTGGCCGAATCGGCTGCACCGCCTCGCTGGCTTGGCGGAGGTCCATGCTCCCGGAGCCGCTCATGCCGAGCACCGCGAAGCCCTGCTCGTCGCGGAGCCACGCGATGTCCCGGTCCCAGCGCTCGCTGCGCGCGAACGGCACGCGCAGCGCGTGGCCGCAGCTCACGCGGAGGCTCTTGCGGTACAGGGGATCGTGGCAGCCCTCGGAGAGGACCACGGCGGCGCAGCCGAACGCCGCGGCGTTGCGGAACAGCTGCCCGATGTTGTCGATGTTGTTGATCTCCTCCACGAGGAGGAGCAGCGCGTCGACGCCGGGCGGCGGCACCACCTCGGTCACCCCTCGGGTCCCGGGCCTTCGACCCACCGCAAGGAACCCGCGGTGGATGGCGAAGCCGACCACGGAGTCGAGCACGCCATCACCCGCCACGAGCACCGCGGGGTCCGGCCGACCCGGCCGCACTGCCCGGGCCGATGCCACCATCGCCTCGGCGCGGGCCGCGTGGCGCTCCGCAGTCAGGATGCTCAGCACCTCCACCGGCGCGCGCAGCATGGCCTCGATCACCAGCGGGCTCTCCCCGATGAAGAGGCCGGGCCTCCCGTCGGGACCGGAGGCATCACGGTCCCGCACCGACCGGTAGGGTTCGAGGCGGGGATCGTCAGGGGAGCCGATGAACTCGTGCACCATGCCGGGTTCAGAATCCGTTCAGGAATCGTGAGCGCGCTCCACGTCGGGGGCCCGCAGCGTGACCATACCCGCATGGGAACACTGCTCGCGCTCGCGCTTGCGTCTTCGTGCATGGCATCGACGGCCCCGCAGGACTTCCGGCTGGTGGAGGTCGGCCGGTTCCGGTCCGGGCCCTTCGGGCGTTCGGCCACCGAGGTGGCCGTGCACGACGCGGCGCGGCAGCGGCTGCTCGTGGTGAACGCCGCGCGGGGCGTCGATGCGGTGGACATCAAGGACCCGGCCCATCCGACGCTTGCGGGGAGCTTCGCGGCGAAGGGCCCGACGTCGGTGGCGGTGCATGGCGACGTGGTGGCCGTGCTCTCGGCGCCCGAGGACCGGTCGAAGCCCGGTGAGCTCATCCTGCTCGACGCGGACCTGAAGGAGCGTGCACGCATCGCGGTGGGGCACAACCCCGACATGGTGACGTTCACGCCGGACGGCAAGGTGCTGCTCGTCGGCAACGAGGGCGAGGAGGACCCGGCCTCCGGGGTTGATCCCGATGGCTCGATCTCGGTGGTGGACATCTCGGAGGGGCCGGACCGCGCGCGCGTGCGGACGGCGGACTTCGGTGCCTTCGATGCGCAGCGCGAGCGCCTGCGCGCGGAAGGCGCGAACCTCGCCGTGCGCGGCCGCACCGTGGCGCAGCAGGCGGAGCCGGAGTATGTCGCGGTGTCGCCGGACGGTGCCGTGGCGTTCGTCACGCTCCAGGAGATGAACGCGCTGGCGGTGGTCGACGTGAAGTCGGCGACGGTGCGGTCCATGCACGGCCTCGGGCTCAAGGACTTCTCGCGATGCGGGCTTGACCCGAGCGACAGGGACGGCGGTGCACGCATCGCGCCCTGGCCCGTGGTGGCGCTGCGCCAGCCGGACACGGTGGTGGCGTGGACGGAGGGCGGCGTGACGTGGCTTGCCACGAGCAACGAGGGCGAGAAGCGCGACACGGGCGCATCGGCCGACGCAGTGCGGGTGTCGGAGCTGAAGCTCGACGCCGCAGCGTTTCCGCAGTCGACACCGGCAATCACGGCCAAGGACCGCCTCGGCAGGCTCGAGGTCTGCGCTCCGCTCTGCGACACGGACGGCGACGGGGACGCCGACCGGCTCGTGGCGTTCGGCGGCCGCGGGGTGACGATCTGGCGCTTCGACGGCACCACGCTCATGGAGCACTGGGACTCGGGCGCCGAGTGCGAGCGCATCGTCGCCGAGCGATCGCCAGGCGCGTTCAACGCGGACCACGAGAAGGGACCGTCCACGGACGAGCGAAGCGATGCGAAGGGGCCTGAGCCCGAGGGACTGGCCACCGGCCTGGTGAATGGGCGACGGCTGCTGTTCGTGGGCCTCGAGCGCTGCGGAGGGGTGGTGGCCTGGGACACCACCGATCCGGCTGCCCCGCGGCTCGTGGACTACGTGAACCCCCGCGACGCGGCGGTGGACCTTGCGAAGGACAGCGACAAGGATGGGGTGCCCGACGATGCCGCGCGTGCCGGTGACCTTGGGCCGGAGGGACTTGTCTTCATCCCGGCCGCCGTGAGCCCAAGCCGCAAGCCGATGCTCGCGGTGTGCAACGAGGTCAGCGGCACACTGACGCTCTGGGAAGTGCGCGCGGTACATTGACGGCATGCCGTTACCGCTGATCCTCTGCATGGCCATCGCGCAGGGCGGGGCACCCGCCCGCCTGATGCCGCCGCCGCCGCCCGCCGACATCGCAACGCTGGTGACCGCCGACCCGGCCAAGGACCCGGGCTCGGCCGCGCGCCTGCTCTCCGAGAACGGCATCCCCGCCGACGCCCGCCGCAGGGCCGCGGAGGCGATCGCCGCCAGCGCAAAGTCGTCCGTCCCGGTGGCGGTGCTCGACGCCATCGCATCCTGCGCAGGCACCTGCGGCGCGACGCGCGACCTGTCCGACCTGCTCGCCGGCATGCCGGACGCGGTGGCCACCGACCCGGCGGCACTGGAGCGCGTGGCGAAGGCCGCACGCACCCCGGACGACCCCGCGCACGTCCCCGCACGACGGGTGCTCGCCGCCATGCCGGCGGACAAGCGCCCGGAGGGCCTGAAGGATGCATCCGTCCGCACGGTGGCGCTCAAGGCCGTGCCCGGTGCCATGCAGTACGACGTGAAGGAAGTGAAGGCGAAGCCGGGAGAGCTGATCGAGTTCACGATGGAGAACACCGACACCATGCAGCACAACCTGCTGGTGGTGCTTCCGGGCAAGATGAGCGAGGTGGGCGTGGCCGCCGACAAGATGGGCGAGACCGCCGCGGGAAAGGCGTGCCACTTCGTTCCCGACCTGCCGTCCGTGATCGCGGTGATGGGGCTCGTCGACCCCGGCAAGGGCGGCCGCCTGTTCCTCGCCGTGCCGCAGAAGCCGGGCACCTACGCCTACGTCTGCACGTACCCCGGCCACTGGCGCATGATGAACGGCAAGCTGAAGGTAGCTCCGTGACGCACGCCGCTCCCGCGGTGTCGGTGGTCACGCCGGTACACGACGAGGAGGAGTGCGTCGAGGAGTTCGTTCGGCGCACGTCCGCCGCGCTGCGCGCGATGGGCCGTTTCCACGAGATCATCGTGGTGAGCGACGGCTCCACGGACCGGACCGAGGAGATCCTGCGGAGGCTCTGCACCGAGCATCCGGCGCTCCGCGGGGTGTTCCTCTCGCGCAACGGCGGCCAGTGCACCGCGATGCACGCCGGCATCCAGGAGAGCCGCGGCGACGTGGTGGTGGTCATGGACGGGGACCTGCAGCACCTGCCCGAGGAGATCCACCTGCTGGTGGAACGCATGGATGCGGGCGCGGCGCTCGTCTCGGGCAACAGGCGCGATCGCAGCGAGAGCCTCGTGCTCCGCCGCGCGCCAAGCCGCCTGGCCAACTGGATGCTCCGCAGGGTGTCAGGCTGCCCCGTGCGCGACATGGGCGGGTTCAAGGCAATCCGAGGCGACATCGCGCGCAGCCTGCGCCTGCGCCCGGGGCACCACAGGCTGCTGCCGGCCATCGTATGGATGCGCGGAGGAGCGGTCGACGAGGTGTTCGTGAGCGCGCCGCCGCGCTTCGCGGGCCAGAGCCACTACGGAATCGGACGCTCCGTGGACGTGCTCTTCGACATCGTGATGCTCTGGTTCCAGGGCGCCGCGCGCAGCCGGCCGCTCTACCTGTTCGGAAGGATCGGGCTGGTGGTGCTTGCCGCGGACATCGCCGCGGGTGCGTGGCTGCTGTGGCAGCGCATCGCCCACGGCGAGGCGCTCACCGAGCGGCCGATGTTCTTCGTGGTGGTGATGCTGTTCCTGGCCGCGCTCTTCATGGTGGCGATGGGATTCGTGCTCGAACTCCTCTCCGATGCGGTGAACGGGCTCGGCGGCAACCGCGCCTACGTCGTGCGCGAACGCATCGGCGGCAAGTGAAAGGGCCCGCGGCGCAGGGCCACGGGCCTTCCTGGACCAGGTTGAGGCGGACGCTCACTCGTCGGTCGCGGGGCCGAGCGGGTCCCAGATGACCTTGGGCGTGTTCCAGTCGCCGCCGACGAACGCCGGGTCGCGGTTGCCCTGCGAGTTGGTGGTGGCCTCCTCGTTGAGCATCCACGCCACGTGGCCGTCGGCGAACATCATGTGGCCGCCCTTGAAGTGGCGGGCCGTGAAGCGCTTCCAGTCGGAGCGGTGCCGGTTGAGGTCGCGCCCGTAGTGCGGGTCCTGCGCGTCGAGCTCGTTCTGGTTGGCGCGCATCTCGAGCATCAGGATGGTCTTCTCGGCGTACTGGATCTGCGCGAGGCGCATGGCACGGTCGGGCGTGAAGTCCGACAGGTTGGCGTCCTTGAGCATGGTGTTGTTGAGCTGGCTGTTGGGCACGTAGTTGAAGTAGAACTGGCGGCGCACGCCGCCCGCGCCGGGCGCGCCGAAGCCCCATGGCTCCTCGCTCTGCGGCCGCGCCGACGGGTCGAGGAAGATCGACTCCGCATCGCCGCTCACCTCCACGTTGCGCTGCTCCTGGAACGCCTGGTTGGAGACCTCGCTGTACGGGCGCTGGCCGACCATGGGCGGGATGGCGTTCGCCCAGTACTTGGGCTGGGCGAGGTTGGTGCCCATGTCGTTGCCGTCCTTCAGGCCCTCCCACGGCAGCTGCTCGTCGTGGATGCCCGCCCAGGCGATGGTGCCGAGGCCCCACTGCCGGAGGTTGGACTGGCTCTTGGTGGCGCGGGCGTTGGCGCGCACCATGCCAAGGCCGGGCAGGAGCAGGCCGATGAGGAGCGCGATGATCGAGACCGTGACCATCAGCTCGACGATGGTGAATGCGCGGTTGCGGTTCTTCATGTGGGTTCCCTCGTGCATGTCGTGCGTTCGTCAGGCGCCCCACGACCCGAGCAGGATGCCCAGGTCCGCGCCGTTGGTGATGCCGTCCCTGTTGAGGTCGGTCGGGCCGGACTGGGTCCAGGCGCCGAGGAGGATGCCGAGGTCGGCACCGTTGACCACGCCGTCGCCGTTGAGGTCGGCGGGGTTGGTCGGTGCCGTCTGGCAACCCGAGGCGAGGAGTGCCGTGAACGACTGCGTCACGGTGATGCCCGCCGGGCAGGCCGTCCAGGTGTTCGGGCGGCCGAATGTGCTCGCGCTGCCGGCGTCGTCGAACCATGAAGTGGAGTCGGTGGACGGCAGCACGTCCTGCCGCAGGCGGCAGATGTCCTCGCCGTTCACGTTGCCGCCGCTGTAGGCAACCGAGCCCTCGCCCATCGCGGGCATCACGACCGCGCCCGACGAGTCGCGGACGGAGAGCGTCCAGCGGTCGTTCGAGGTCGTGAAGTTGCCGGAGACATGGCCGGCCTTGGTGGACGTGGTCCCGGTCACCAGCGCCGTGTCGCGGGTGTTCACGTTCACCCAGATGTCGGTGGTGCCGTTGTAGGAGAGGTCGGTGCTCAGGCCGCCCTCGGCCGTCGTCTTCTGGATGAGGGTGACGATGGTCCCGATCCGCAGGTCCTGCCAGAACGAGTTGTTGGACAGCTGGATGCTGCCGGAGGCGCCAACCTCGGTCCAGTCGAGGCGCCAGCCGCGCATGTCGAGGTGATCGGTGGTGATGACCAGCTCCATCCAGTCGCCGCCGTTGCCGAGCACGCGGCCGAACTGCGCATCCGACGCGGTGCCCGGAGGCACGTTGGCATCCTGCGTGGCGGTGCCGCCGCCGAGGAAGGTGGTCGCCTTCACGCCGTTGTATTCGTTGAGGACGAGCGGCAGGCAGCTCGGGCAGAGCTCCGCGCGAACCGCGGACCGGAGCGCCGACATGTCCTGGCGCTTCGGGCAGTTGAAGTCGGCGGGTAGGTCGCTGTTCCAGCGGTTCAGCGTGCCGAACGACGAGTGGTTGGCGTCCTGGTAGTTGGAGAAGATCGTGGTGCCGGGGCCCGGGTTGTCCTCGAGCTTGGCGACCTCGAACTTGCTGATTCCCGTGCCGGCCCAGCCGCCCTGCGTCAGGCCCTCGCCGACGGCGTCGATGGCGATGTTGCCCTGCGCGTCGACCACGCGGCACCACCAGTTCTGGTGGCTGATGTAAAGGGCCGGAAGCGCGATGTTGGTGATGTTCCAGGTGGAAGTCAGCAGCGCGGTGCTGGTCAGCTTGACGTTCATCCACCAGTCGCCGGCGCAGGGGTCGAACGACACGTCGGTGTCGAGGCCGCCGATGGCGGTGCCGTCGCGGGTGACGGTGATGATGGTGCCGGCGCGCACATCGCCCCAGAGCGGGTCCTGGGTGAAGGCGATCTCGCCCTGCGCCACGGAGCCGTCGCCGTACCACACGTCCGTGCCGCTTGCGATGGGTGCCGGGGTGGTGGTGGACGATCCGCCGGCCGCCACCAGCCACTGGAGCTTCCAGCCACGCAGGTCCGCGTGGTCGCGCGTCACGACCAGCTCGATCCAGTCGCCGCCGTTGCCCATGCGACGCCCGAAGAAAGTGTCCTGGTCGGTGGCACAGGGTTCGCCCGCAGGGCCCACGCCGCAGAGGTCGGTGCTGTTCAGCCAGCAGTCGTCACGGATGCAGTTCCACTCGTTGAGGATGAGGTCCGATGCGAGGCAGTGCGCGGAGGCGATGAACGCGAAGGCAGGAATGGCGATGGTCTTCATGGTCGTTCGCTCTGGTCGGGGGCAGGAGACAAGCACCGACGTCGGTGCTGAACGAGGAGATTGCCGTAAGCGTGTTCAGAGTTCGTTCACCAATCATGAAGCAACGGATCCTGAATGCCGCCTGAACATGATCCTCATGGAACCTTGACGTGACTTCGTCCTTCCGCGTGGCATGATCGCGGAGCCGGTCTCCCAACCGGCTGCTTGGATCCCTTTCCCAGACCGCTCCCCCCTTTCGGAGTCAAGACATGTCTCAACTCGTTGTTGGCGCCATTGTTGCGTCCGTCGTGGCTACCCCTGCCTTCGGGTACATCCGCATCACCGAGGTGATGAGCGCTTCCGGAACCAGCGGCACCGCCGACTGGATCGAGGTCACCAACTACGGCAACTCCGCCGTCAGCATGGTGGGAATGCGCATGGATGACAATTCGTACTCCTTCGCCACCAGCGTGGCGCTGCTCGGCGTGACCTCGCTCGCCGCCGGCGAGAGCGCGATCTTCTTCGAGAACACGGCCCCTGCGGCGCCGATCGCTGCCTTCAAGTCGTACTGGAGCGGCCTTTCGGGCGTGCAGGTGGGCTATTACAACGGCAGCGGCGCGGGCGTCAGCTTCAGCGCCGGCGGCGACGCGGCCGTCATCTTCAATTCCACAGGCAGCGAGATCTCGCTGCGCGCCGCCTTCGGCCAGGCGACCACGGGGTCGTCCTTCTACTGGGGCTACAACGCCGCCACGGGCGCCTTCGATGCCAGCTACGTCGGCGTGAACAACGCAGGCCTCGTCAGCAGCGTCGGCACCATCGGCACGCAGGTCACCGGCCTGAGCAGCGGCACCCCGACGAACACGGGTTCGCTCGGCACCGCCATCGGCGTACCCGCTCCTGGCGCAGTCGCGCTCGTGGGCGTGGCGGGCCTCGTCGGCAGCCGCCGTCGGCGCTGAGCCTTCCCCGAATCCCCGCCTTCCGGCGAACGAAACCAGCGCCGGCGCACCCTTCGCTTCGGGTGCGCCGGCGCTGTTTCGTGGCAGCCGTGCACCCCTCCTACACTTGCAGCTGCGAATGGCCGAATTGCCTGCCAACCTCCCGCCCGGAGCATCGCCGGAAGCCGTGGCGCGCACGCTTGCGCGCCACCCGCGGCCATTGGGCGGCGACACCGCGCGGAGCATCGGCCCGGCCGCGGTCAGCCTGACGGGCATGGTGCTCAACAACAAGCCCGACGAGCCGATCCACCGGGCGATCGGCCGCAAGCCTGACTGGCTGCGCGCACGCGTGCCGGGCGGTGCGGGCTACGAGCGCCTCAAGGGCATCATCGACGAGCACCGCCTGCACACCGTCTGCCAGGAGGGAAGCTGCCCCAACATGGGCGAGTGCTGGAGCCGCGGCACCGCGACCATCATGATCCTCGGCGACACATGCACGCGCTCATGCGGCTTCTGCAACGTGAAGACCGGTCGGCCGGCCGTGCTCGATGCCGACGAGCCGCGCCGAGTGGCGGCGAGCCTTGCGCTGATGAGGCTGAAGCACGTGGTGATCACCAGCGTCAACCGCGACGAGCTGCCGGACGGCGGCGCGGAGATCTGGGCGGAGACCATCCGACGCGTGCACGAGGCGTGCCCCGGCATGAGCGTGGAATGCCTGGTCGGCGACTTCCTCGGCGACGAGAAGGCCATCGAGGCGGTGTGCGACGCGCGGCCGGAGATCCTCTCGCACAACATGGAGACCGTGGAGCGCATGCACCCCGCCGTGCGCCCGCAGGCGAAGTACGAGCGCAGCCTCGCGGTGCTCGCGCAGTTCAAGCGCAGCGGCCTGGTGACCAAGACCGGCATCATGGTCGGGATCGGCGAGCGCGACGACGAGGTGCTGCAGCTCATCGACGACGTGCGCGCGGCGAGCGATGCAGACATCCTGACCGTCGGCCAGTACCTGCAGCCCACGCGCAACCACCTGCCGATCGACCGCTGGGTGCATCCCGACCAGTTCGCGATGTTCCGCCGCGAGGCGCTGGCCCGGGGCTTCAAGGTGTGCGAGAGCGGGCCGCTGGTGCGGTCGAGCTACCACGCCGAGGAGCAGGCTGAGCAGCTTCCGGTCAGATGAAACGGATGCCGGCCTCGTGATGCAGCGCGCGGCCATCCGCATCGCGGATGCCACGCGCCCAGACGACCATCGCGGTGCGCTCGAGCTGCACGTCGCCGGGCTGCAGTTCCACGGCGACGCCCGTCATTCCCTCGGGAAGCGACGCGTCGGTGCGGATGCGCGCACCCGAGTCGCTCACGTCAAGCGTCTCGTAGCGGCACACCGTGGCGGGGTCATGGTGCCAGAAGAGGACGATCTCCCCCGTGCCGTTGCTGCGGCCGTTGTCACGGCGCTCGATCGACTCGAGGAACGCGCTGGTGCGACGAACTTGCTGGCGACGGCGACTGTCCATGCCCGAACAATGGGATGAACCGACGCAGCGTTCCAGTGCTGCCGCCGGGAAATGCCGCCTGCGCAGGATGAATCACCGGAAGTTTGCCCTCCTGCAGCCGATAAGGGGCGTGGCCGAGGCACCCGGCACCCCTACCATCCCGGCCCATGGCCTTCGACTTCCGGCACGCAACGCTCGAGAACGGCCTCACGGTCATCGCCGAGACCAGTCCCGACGCACACACCGCGGCGGTGGGCTTCTTCGTGAAGACCGGTGCCCGCGACGAGCCGCGCGAACTGATGGGAGTCAGCCACTTCCTCGAGCACATGGCCTTCAAGGGGACAGTGCATCGCAGCGCCGACGCGGTCAACCGCGACTTCGACCGCATCGGCGCAAGCCACAACGCCTTCACCACCGGCGAGCTGACGGCCTTCCACGCGCATGTCCTCCCGGAGAAGGTCGGCGAGGCCACGGGCATCATCGCGGACATCCTGCGACCCTCGCTGCGCCAGGCGGACTTCGACGAGGAAAAGGGCGTGATCCTCGAGGAGATCGCCATGTACGACGACAACCCGTTCTGGCGCCTGTGGGAGAGCGCAAACGAGCGTTACTTCGGCGCGCACCCGCTCGGCCACCGCGTCCTGGGGACGCGCGACACCGTGTCGGCGCTCACGCGCGACCAGATGCAGGACTACTTCGACCGCCGGTATTCCGCTTCGAACACCGTGGTGTGCGCGGCCGGCGCGGTGGACTTCGACCGTCTCGTGGAGGATGTCCGGCGCTGCTGCGGCCACTGGCGCAGCGGCGAGGTTGGTCGCACGCACCCGGCCTTCCACCCGCACGAGGAATCCGTTCGCGTCACGATGAAGCAGGCGAACCGCGCGTACCTGGCGTGGCTCTGCCCGGCGCCGTCGGTGCAGGACCCCCGGCGCTACGCAGCCGCGATGCTGGCGCAGGTGCTCGGCGACAGCGACGGTTCGCGCCTCTACTGGGCGCTGGTGGAGCCGGGCATCGCCGAGGAGGCGCAGGCGCAGTACGACGGCCATGATGGGCTCGGCGAGTTCGTCGCCTATGCCGCCTGCGCGCCGGAGGATGCCGACAAGGTCGAGGCGATCGTCCTCAAGGAACTCGAGCGCGTGCAGCACGACCTCTCGGAGCGCGAGCTCGCGAACGCGCGCGCCAAGGTCTCTACGGCGGTTGCCATCGCCGGCGAGCGCCCGGAGGGACGAATGCGCAGGCTCGGCTCGCTGTGGACCTACCGCGGCCGGTACGCCTCGCTCGAGGACGAGATCGCGGAGATCGAGCGACTCGGGATCGACGACCTCAAGCACCTCGCGCGGGAATTCCCGCTGCGCCCGGTGCTGCGCGCGATGGTGCTGCCGGACTCAGCCTGAGTTGCCGAACAAGGCCTGCATGGTGGGCGGTTCCGTGCCCAGGATGTGGCGAACGTACGACGCAAGCAGCCGGTTGGCGCGCTCGGCGGACGCCGCATCATGCGGGAACTCACCGTCGCTGACCCGCTCGAGGCACTCCACCGTGGCCGCTCGCACCTTCCACGCCGGGCCGTCGGCGGGCTCGCCCGTCCGCAGCACGCGTCCCGCCACGGGCGAGAAGACCGCGACATCGCCGGACCAGCCGTCGAACGACGGGCGGTACCCCGTCTCCCCGAGAAGCGTCCACTGGAACGCAAGCAGCGCCTGCCCGCCGTCGGGAGCGGGCTCGTCGCGCGAGCGCGCGGCACCGAGCGCACGCAGCGACTCGACCATCCGGTCGTAGAGCGCCGGGTGCGGATCCTCGGGCTCGAGCATCCGGCCCACCACGTCGGCCATGTAGTAGGCGACGCGGTTCGCCGCCAGGTCGGTGCGCAGCCGCGGGAAGAGCTCCAGCAGGTCCCACTCCGTCAGCGTGGCCAGCTCGCGCCCGCGCTTGAGGATGGCGCCGAACTCGCCGCGGGAGAGGAGGTCGATGCCGCCGTCGAAGGCGCCGCGCTCGCGGCGCGAGCCCTTGGCAAGGCCACGGACGATTCCCGTGGCGCGCCCGAAGAGGCTCACGGTCTGGCTGGTCTCGCTGAAGTCCCAGTGCCTGATGCACACGCCCTGGTCGTGCACGGCGGCCATTGCGTCACGCGGTCCGGTGCGTGGCCATCGCGGCCTCCACGCGGTTTCGGCCGTTGAGCTTGGCGCGGTACAGCGCGCCGTCGGCGGCCTGCACCAGGTCGTTCACGCCGGCATCGGCGCCGAGGTTGCGGAACTCCGCGACGCCGAAGCTGCTGGTGATGACCATGCCGGGCGCCATGGCCCAGATCTCCTGCTCCATGGCCCGACGATACCGCTCCGCCACCTCGATGGCCTCGATTGCGGCGGTGTTGGGCAGGATGATGCCGAATTCCTCGCCGCCGTAGCGGCACGCGACGTCGCTCCCGCGGCCGCCCTGCAGGATCTTGGCGACGCGCTCGAGCACCATGTCGCCGAACGGGTGGCCGCGCTCGTCGTTGAGCCTCTTGAAGCCATCGACGTCGCACATCACCAGCGACACGCTGCGGTTGTGGCGCGTGGCCTCGGACACCTCCTGCAGGAGGCGGCGGTCGAAGTAGGTGCGGTTCCAGAGACCGGTGAGTCCGTCCACCTGCGCGCGCTGCGCGAGCATCTTGACGAGGTGCTGCACGCGGAGCGCGCTGCGGACGCGCGCCTTGAGCTCCACCACCTCGAACGGCTTGCCGACGAAGTCGATGGCGCCGAGGTCGAGGGCGCGGACGCGGTCCTCCATGCTGGCGGTGGCCGAGATGAAGATCACGGGGATGTCCTGCAGGTCGATGTCCGACTTCAGCACCTGCAGGACATGGAATCCGTCCATGCCCTCCATCTCGATGTCGAGCAGGATGACGTCGGGGCGCAGCTCGCGCGCCAGGCGCAGCCCGTCCTCGGCCTTGGTGGAGCCGTGCAGCTCAAGCTGCTCGTACTGCAGGCGGACCCGCAGCAGGCGGTGGATCAGCTCCGAGTCATCGATCGCAAGGACCTTGGGAAGCGGGACGTCGGAAGGACTCATTCGCGAATCACCATGCTAGGTGGCCTGAACTTCACGGCCTGATGCGCGCGGCGAACGCCGCGAGCATCCCGACACGGCTGCGAATGACGTTTGCATCGCATCCGTCCTTGATTCCCTGGTCGACCAGCGCGGCGGCCTCGCCGAGCTTGGGGAACCCGTAGCCGCCGGCCGCGCCCTTGAGCTGGTGCGCGAGGAGGCGGAGATGCTCGAGGTTGCCGGCCGTCAGCGCCGAGTGCATCGCGGCGATGCGCTGCGGCAGCTCACGCACGAAGAGCGCCACGATCTCCGACATATCGGGATCGCCGGCAAACTCGCTCCGCACGGTGTTCAAGTCTGGCGACAGCCTCATGGCACGCCGCAACGATCCGTTCCAGGGAGCACCGGTGGAAGCGGATTGGGACCGAAAATCAACGAATTGCGCGATCGGGTTCACATAACCAGGCAGCGGACCCATGCTTGTAGCATCCTCCCGTTCGACCGACCCGCACCCCGCCGCGCGAAAGCGCTGCGAGAGGAGATTCAGACCGATGATCCCACGCCCGCCTCCGTCGGAGGCCCGCCTTGGCTTCGTTTATTCGCCACCGCTGCGCATCCAGGGAATCTCCGTCGCCGGGGAGCAGGCGGTCGTGCATGTGCCCGAGCTCGACGTGGTGTTCGACATCGGCCTGTGCCCCCGGCCCGTGCTGGCGTCGCCCACGGTGGCGCTGACGCACACGCACATGGACCACGTGGCCGGCCTGCCGTACTGGTTCAGCCAGCGCTTCTTCCAGAAGATGCCGGGCACGGCCCGCTGCCTTGCACACCCGAAGATGGTGGAGCCCCTGCGCCGGATGATGGCCTCGTGGGTGGACCTCGAGCGCCAGAAGACGCCGCACGAGATCGTGCCGATCGAGCCGGACGGCGAGTGGCAGCTGCGCCCGAACACGGTGATCCGCGCCATCGAGGTGAGCCACACCACGCCGGCGCTTGCCTTCGTGGTGATCGAGCGCCGGAGCAAGCTGCGCGAGGAGTTCCATGGCCTGTCGCAGGACCGCCTGCGCGAGCTCCGTGCCCGGGGCGAGGAGATCACCAAGACGCTGGAGATCCCGCTCGTGGCCTACACGGGTGACACGGAGCCGGGGCCGTTCCTGCTTCGCGACGAGTTCCTGCGCGCGCAGGTGGTGGTCACCGAGTGCACGTTCTTCGAGGACGAGCACCGCGACCGCGCGCGCATCGGCAAGCACATCCACGTGGACGACCTGCGCCCGCTGCTGGAGGCATGGACCGCGCGCGACGTGGTGATCGCGCACGTGTCGCGGCGGACGCTCATGCCGTTCGCGCGAGAGCGCATCGAGGCAGTGGCCGGCAAGGAGCGCGCGCAGTCGGTGCACCTCCTGATGGACCACCGCGCCAACAGGGCGCGGCACGACGCACAGGTGGCCGTGATGGAGCAGAAGGCAGCCGCGGCGGCGGGAACCCGCGCGGACCCGGAGCCCGCCGCGGAGTGAGCGGCGCCCATGCCGGCCGGGCTGCGGCGCTCCGCACATGCGGAGCGTGTTGACGCCTGCGCGGCGGGGCCATACAGTGCGCCCACGAAATGGACGCGCGGCGTGGTGGGCAAGCTTCTCCGCGCACAACAGGATGACACGACCTGGCTTGGCCAGGGAGCGCAGGACGCGCTCGGAAGGCGGCGCCGATGGCCGCCGGGATCGCTTGCGGCCCGCGTGGGCCCGTGGCGCGCCCGGCATCGCGCCGTGACGGGATTGCACGCAGGGACCGAACGACGCACGATGGCCACGCGCACCACCGCAAGCACGCAGCGAACGCAGCACTCCGAGATCAGGGAGCGGCTGTTCGGCCACCTGCGGCGGAACCACCCCGACGCCTGCCGCCACTGGTTCGACCAGATCGAGGTGGTGGGCATGGACGGCGCGAACCTCGCCCTCCTGGTGACCGACCCGGTGCGCCTCTCCTACCTGCAGCGCTGCTGCGTGCCGCAGTTCACCGAGGCCGCCTGCGCCGCCGCCGACCGGCTCATCGGCGTGCAGTTCGTGTCCGAGCGCGGGGCACCCGTGCCCACGGCGCCCACGGCCACCAATGCCTCGCAGCCGGCGCCCGCCGAGGCGCTGTTCGACGACCGGATCGTCCTCTCGCCCGACTACGTGTTCGACACGTTCGTGGTGGGCCCGAACAACCGGCTGGCGCACGCCGCCGCGCAGGCCGTGGCGCAGAAGCCGGGCCGGGCCTACAACCCGTTCTTCGTCCACGGCGGCGTCGGCATGGGCAAGACACACCTGCTGCAGGCGCTCTGCCAGGACATGCTGGCGCGCAACCCCGCCGCGCGGATCACGTACATCTCGTGCAGCACCTTCATGGACCTGTTCCACGAGGCAGTGCGCGCTGGGCGGATGCTGGAGTTCCGTCACCGCTTCCGCACCGCGGACATGCTGGTGATCGACGACATCCACTTCCTGTCCAAGCACGAGCAGACGCAGGAGGAGTTCTTCCACACCTTCAATGCGCTCTACCAGTCCGGGCGCCAGGTGGTGCTGAGCTCGGACGCGGCGCCGGCGGACATCCCGGACCTCGAGGAGCGCCTCGTGAGCCGCTTCAACAGCGGCCTGGTGGCGCGCATCGACCGGCCCGCCTACGAGACGCGCATCGCGATCCTGCGGACGAAGGCCGCCCTCCACGACCTGCAGCTGCCCGACGAGGTACCGGCATACGTGGCAGCGCGCATCGACTCCAACATCCGCGAGCTCGAAGGCGCGCTCGCCAGGCTGCGTGGCCTGGCCATGGCGACGGGCTCGGCGATCACGCTCGACCTTGCCAAGCAGGCGCTCGCGGATGGCCGGCCCGAGGGTGGCGCCACATCAGGAACGCAGCCGACCATCCAGCAGATCATCGACGCGGTGACCAGCTACTACGACATCAAGCTGAGCGACCTGATGTCCAAGCGCCGGCACAAGAGCGTGGCGCTCCCTCGCCAGGTGTGCATGTGGCTCGCGCGCAAGCACACGCGGTTCTCGCTCGAGGAGATCGGCGGCTACTTCGGCGGCCGCGACCACACCACCGTCATGCATGCGGTGCGCACGGTGGGGTCACGCTCGCAGTCCGACCCGGCGCTGTCCAACGACGTGACGAGGATCGAGCAGTCGCTGCAGGCATGTCCGGTGGCCGGGACGGCCGGTGACAAGCCTGTCGGTTGATGACGGCTGCGTGACGGTCAAAGGTGCGTGATAACGACGGGCCGGTGACTGGTTCATCGGGGTGACCGCCCGCGTGTCCGGGCAACCGCTCCAAACCGCACCTTAATGAATGCAAACTGACAGGGCAACCACCGAGCTGCTTGCAATGCAGCAGCCTGCGGCGACATGGTTTATGCGTGAAATCTTCCGGTTGTCCACAGACTGACAGGGCTCTCTACGAGGAGGAGAGAAGTATCTCTTCATCCTTTCTGAACAGCCCCGGAACGCCGTTGGCAGCCGGGACACCAGGCGGTGGTTCGTCCGGCAAGCGTTGCGGAGCGAAGCAACGCACCGCAGCGGACACAGGGTTCTCCGGACCTTCCGTAGACGGCATGGAGCTGCTGCGCCTGTCCGGGCTTTCCAAGTGCCGTCCGGTGATCTCGCAGCGTGCTTCCCCCGGTGCGAACGGCCCGGCGGAGCACCGTCCGGATGGCATCCGCGAGTTCGCGTGCCCGTGACCGGCCGACCTTCGCGCACCGCGTGCGTGGATCGATGCCGGCGAGGAACAGCGATTCATCCGCGTAGATGTTGCCGACGCCCGCAATGGCGCGCTGGTCGAGGAGCAGTGCCTTCACGGCACGCGTGCCGCGGAGCACGGCCGCAAGCTGCGGTCCCGTCACCGAGAGCGCATCGACGCCGAGCTCGGCATCCCAGGCCTCGTGCAGCGCTTCGGGCGATGCGTACGGCGTGACGCCGCCGAAGCGGCGCGGGTCGCGAAAGACCAGTGGATGCCGCTGTCCCGACACGCGCCACGTGACGTGCCGGTGCGTGGCGGCCGCGTCCGGCGCAAGCATCAGCTGACCGCTCATCCCCAGCTGCACGACCAGCACTCGGCCATCCGCCGCCACCATCGCAAGGCGCTTCCCGCGACGCTCGAGGCGCGACACCCTTGCGCCGTCGAGGAGGCCGGCGGCATCGATCCAGGCCTTCGTGCGCCCGGTGCCGCGTCCCTCGCCGCGCGCTCGCATGTCGTGCGGACCCATCTCCTCGACGCGCAGCGACCGACCCACCACCAAGGGCTCGAGTGCCAGGCGGATCACCTCGATTTCCGCGAGTTCGGGCAAGGCGCAGAACTATACTTCTGCCATGCAGGAAACCGACGCGTCGAAGGCAATCCAGTCGCCCTCCGACGCGCGGGCCGCCGCAGACCGGCTTCGGGCCGCGGTGCACCAGGTGATCGTCGGGCAGGACCGGGTGATCGACGAGGTGCTGGTGGCATTGGTGTGCGGCGGGCATGCGCTCATCGAGGGCGTGCCTGGCCTCGCGAAGACGCTCCTCGTCTCGACGCTGGCGCGGAGCATGTCGCTGGGCTTCTCTCGCATCCAGTTCACGCCCGACCTCATGCCAAGCGACATGACGGGGACCGAGGTCATCGAGGAGGACCGGTCCACCGGCACGCGCAGGCTGCGGTTCGTGCCCGGCCCGATCTTCTCCAACGTCATCCTCGCCGACGAGATCAACCGGACGCCGCCCAAGACGCAGAGTGCGCTGCTCGAGGCCATGCAGGAACGCCAGGTGACCGTGGGTGGCGTGAACCACCAGCTCCCCGAGCCGTTCTTCGTGCTGGCCACGCAGAACCCCATCGAGCAGGAGGGCACTTACCCGCTGCCCGAGGCGCAGCTTGACCGGTTCATGCTGCAGATCATGATCGGCTATCCCACGGCCGACGAGGAGGCGGAGATCGTGCGGCGCACCACGGGCACCCGCACGCAGCCGCCTGTCGCGGTGATCGGGGCCGACGACGTGCGCGCCATGCAGGCGCTCGTGCGCGAGGTGCCGGTTGCCGACCACGTGGTGCGCTATGCGCTGCGCCTGGTGCGATCGACGCGCCAGGATCCTGCGGCGGGCGGTCAGCCCCTCAAGGTGATGGAATACGTGAGCTGGGGTGCCGGGCCCCGCGCGAGCCAGTTCCTGGTGCTTGCGGCCAAGGCGCGCGCGCTGCTCGCCGGATCGCCCGCGGCGACGGCCGACGACGTGCGCGCGGTGGCGCGGCCCGTGCTGCGGCACCGCATCCAGCTCAACTTCAACGCACAGGCAGACCGCGTCGGCGTCGACCAGGTGATCGGGGAGATGCTGCGTGGCGTTCCGCTGGAGGATTCGTCCGCGCCGGGCGCTCGCGATCTCGACCGCCTGGTGAAGCCGGCGGGGGCCTGAACGGAACCCCGTGCGCGCCGAGCAGTACCTGGCCCCCGAGACGCTGGCCCAGCTTGGGCCGTTCGAGCTGCGCGCCAAGCGCATCGCCGAGGGCGTGATGAGCGGCATGCACCGTTCGCCGTACCAGGGGCTGGCCGTGGAGTTTGCCGAGCACCGGCAGTACGCGGCCGGCGACCCGGTGCGGCACATCGATTGGAAGGTGTTCGGCCGCAGCGACAAGCTGTACCTCAAGCGCTTCCAGCAGGAGACCAACCTCGACATCCATGTGCTCGTGGATTGCTCGGGGAGCATGCGCTACGGGTCGCTCGGGACGAAGGACGGCTGGGGCGGCACGCGCACCGGCAAGCCCGCCACGTGGACCAAGTTCGACCACGCCACGGCGGCGGCGGCGGCGATGGCCTTCCTCGGCCTGTCGCAGCGTGACCGGGTGTCGACGGAGATGTTCGCGGGGAGCACCGTCGCGGCGACGCGGTGCTCCAACGCGCAGGGCCACTGGCGTTCCATCGTCCGCTGCCTGGCCACCAACCCGGTGGACGGCAAGGCGGACCTCGGGCGCGCCGTGGACGCGCTGCTGGCGCGTGCGCCGCACCGCTCGCTCATGGTGCTGGTGAGCGACTTCCTCCTGCCGCAGGCGATGGTGCGCGATTCGCTGGCGAGGCTCCGCCATTGCGGGCACGATGCCATCCTGGTGCGGGTGCTCGACCGGCAGGAGCTCTCGTTCGACGCGCTCGACGATGCGCCCTTCCAGGGCCTCGAGGGCGAGCCGGCGCTCGAGGTCGACGCGCGGTCCGTGCGCGAGGCGTACCTCGAGGTGCTCGCCGAGGACGAGCGCGCGCTCGAGCGAATGGTGCGCGGATTCGGCTTCGACCTGGTGCGGCTGGACACGCACGAATCCGTGGGACCCGCGCTCGCCGCGCTGCTCGCGCGGCGCGACATGCTGTTCAGGGGGACATCCTGATGCCCGGGCTGGCGTTCGGCTCTCCGATGCTGGCCCTTGCCGCTTGCGCGGCTGTGCTGCTGCCCATCCTGATTCACCTCCTGCTGCGCCGCCGCCGCCTGCCCGTCGAGTGGGCGGCGATGGAGCTGCTGCGCGAGGCGCTGCGGCGAATCGAGCGCCGTCGCCGGGTGGAGCGGCTGCTCCTCCTTGCGGTCCGGTGCGCACTCATCGCCGCGGCCGGGCTTGCCATCGCCGCACCGTTCATCGGGGAGTCCGCCGAAGGGTCGCGCTCGGGCCGGACGCTGGTGGTGGTGGTGGACGACTCCGCTGCGTCCAACGAGTCGCTCGGCGACCGGACGGCGTTCGCCGCATCGGTGGATTCGGCCCGGGCATCCGTCGAGTCGCTGCGCGACGGCGACCGCGTTGCGGTGGTCGCCGCGTCGAGGGCATCGTCCGTTGCGCGCGAGGCGGCTTCGCTCGATCGCGCCGGTGCGCTTCGGATGCTCTCGTCGATGTCGCCCACCGAGCTGCCGTGCGACCTTCCCGGCGCACTGGCCGCCGCCGCGGCCATCGCGTCGCAACCGGAATCGGAGGGCCATGTCCGCGAGGTGCTGCTTGCGAGCGCATTCCGTGCCGGCTCCGTGGGGGCGATGGCGCCGCTGCCCACGCTCGGTGATGGACTGCGCATCCGTGCCACCGCGCCGCCCGAGGCCATCGGGCCCAACCTGCGCGTGGCTTCGGTGGAGCCCGAGCGCATCGCGGGCGGAGGGAGCGTGTCGTCGGTGCAGGTGCGAGTTGCGAGGGATCGCGGGGACTCGCTCGTGCGCACCGCCGTCCGTGCGCACGGTCCGTCGCTCACCGCGCCCGTCGAGCGCACGGTGGAACTGCAGCCAGGCGAGCGCGAGCGCACCGTGTCCATCGCCTTCACCGAGCGTTCGGCCGCGCAGGGAGCGCAGTCCCGTCGCGCGGTGACCGCGACCGTCGGTGCCGATGCCCAGCCGGTCGACGATTCCCGCGGCGTCGCGCTGGCTGCCGACGCCCGGATCCGCGCGGTGATCGTCGATCGACGGAGCTTCGACGCGGGTTCCGGGATCGACCGGCTGTCGCCCGGCGAATGGATCGCCCGCGCGCTTGCGCCGTCCGATCCCGCACCGATCGAGGCGGTGTTCGTGGATCCGGCGGCGTTCGACGCGCGAACCGCGGCAGCGGCCGACGCGGTCATCGTGGTGCAGCCGCAGCAGCTCACGGAGCCGCAGTGGTCGCTGCTGTCGTCGTTCGTGACGCAGGGCGGCCTTGCGGCGTTCATGCCCGCGGCCCGCGAGCGGGCACAGCCATGGACGGCTGCGTTCGTGCGCACGTTCGGCGCACCGTGGACCTTCTCGCTCGAGGCCGTCGATTCCGATGCCGGCGTGGCGCTTGCCGAGGAACAGCCCTCCGCGGCGATGCTCGGCGCGGTGTCGGGTGAGTTGCGGCAGCTGGCCCCGTCGGTGGAGGCGTTCCGCGTTCTTCGGGTGGACGCGGGGGCGGATCGCGGCGCGACGGAACTCGCGTTCCGCGACGGGACGCCGTTCCTGCTGGCGCTCCGCCCGGCGGGCGCGCGCGGAACGGTGTGCGTGCTCTCCGTGGCGATGGACCTTGCATGGACCACGCTTCCGCTCAAGCCGTTCATGGTTCCGCTCTGGCAGGAACTGGTGGCCGAGGGTCGCCGCCGCGCCACGGCCGCGGAGCAGGTGCCGGTCGGATCGGTGCCGGTGGTCGACCGGGCCGGCGTGGTCGAACTCCGTGCGATCGCAGCCGACGGATCACCGCTCGATGGCGTGCGCCCGATCGCCGTGGGGGCGGGTGGCCGGGCCGGTGCGGCGATCGAGCGCTCGGGCCTTTACCAGATGGTCGATTCCGCCGGCGCGGTGCAGGGCGTGCTTGCCGCATGGGTCGACCCGGCATCGGCATCGGTGGAGCCGATCGAACCCGACCGGATCAGGGGATGGATGTCCGCGGCCGGGCCGTTCGCGTGGGATGGTGATGCCGGTGCGGTGACCGATGCCCCGGGCACGGAGGCCGGCGCAGCATCCGTCGCAAGCACCGTCGGCGTATCGCTGGCCCCGTGGTTCCTGGGAGCGGCGCTGCTGCTTGCGCTCCTGGAATCGGTGCTCGCCCGGCGCTTCTCGCATGCATTCCGCGTCAGCACCGCCCGTGGCGGCGGCGCCGTGCGCCTGGCAACGGGAGCAGGCCGATGATCGGCAGTCCCGTCGTTCGATGGCTGCTTGGGCTTGAGTCCGTGGCCGCCGATGCCGCGGACGTTCGCCTTGCGTGGGAACGACCCGTGCCGACGTGGATCACGGCGTGCCTGCTGGCCGCGGCCGCCGCGGTTGCATGGGCCGCCTATCGACGCATGGATGTTGCGCCGCGCCGTCGCACCGTGATGGCGTTGCTTCGGTGGTCGGGGATTGCGCTGATCCTTGCGCTCCTCGCTGGGCCGGTGCTCGAGGTTCCGCGCGAGTCGATCGACCCGGATGCGGTCATCGTGCTCGCGGACCGGAGCCGCTCGATGGAGGTCGAGGACATGCCGGCGGATGCGGGTGCGATGCGTTCGCGCGATGCCGCGCTCCGCGAGATCGCGGGCCCGGGCACGCCGTTCGCGGCCGCGGGCGACGAGCACCGCGTGGTCTGGCAGGGCTTCGCCGATGGCCTGGTGCCGCTGGCGCCGGACGGTGCCGGCGTTCGGCTGGGAAGCGCCGACGGCGACCGCACCTCCCTGGCACGCGCGATCGAGGAGTCGCTTGCGCGCAATGCGGGCCGGCCCGTGAGCTGCATCGTGCTGATGACGGACGGCCGGACGACCGATCCGCCCTCGCGCACGCTCGTTCGCAGGCTGCAGGCCGAGGGCATCGCTGTCTCGGCGGTCGCGCTCGGTGCTTCCGCCGCGATGGGCGATGCGGCGGTGGTGTCGTCGGAGGCGCCGCGCAGGGCATTCGCCCGCGACCTTGTGCCGGTGGAGGCCACGATCGAGCGGAGGGGGCCCGCGCGCGGCCGGGCACTGCGCGTGGAACTCGTCGACCGTGCCACGGGCACCGTGCTCGACCGCGCGGAGTTGCCGGCCCTCGGCGACGGGGATGGCACTGCGCGCGACCAGGTGCAGCTGGTTGCCACGCCTCTTGCGGCCGGCGACCTCCGGTGGGAGGTCCGCGTCGGCACGGAGGACGCGTCGCGCGACCTCATCTCGGCGAACGACCGCCGCGAGGTGCCCCTGACCATCGTCGACCGCCCCCTGCGCGTCCTGTACATCGACGGCTACCCGCGCTGGGAGTACCGGTACCTGAAGAACCTGCTCCAGCGCGAACGGAGCGTCGAGAGCGCGGTGATGCTGCTCTCCGCGGACCGCGACTTCGCGCAGGAGGGAAACACCCCAATCGCCCGGCTTCCGCGCACGCGCGAGGAGTTCGACCGCTTCGACCTCTTTGTCCTCGGCGACCTGCCGTCGTCATTCTTCACCGGGGAGCAGCTGGCCGAGATCCGGAGTGCCGTTGGTGACCGCGGCGCGGGCCTCGCGTGGATCGGAGGGTCGCGGAGCACGCCGAGGACATGGCCCGGCACGGCGCTCGAGGAACTGCTTCCGTTCGCGGGTCCGTTCGAGCTCGACCGCCTGCCGGAGCCGGTCAACATGGAACCCACCGCGCTGGCCGCGCGCCTCGGCGTGCTGCGCCTGGCGGACGACCCCAAGGGCCCGTTCCCCGCGGAATTGCGGGAGCAGCCATGGGCGCAGCTTGAGTGGGCGCAGCGGATCGCGCAATCGGCGCTGAAGCCCGCCGCGGAGGTCCTTGCGCAGGGCGTGCAGCGCTCGGGCGGCGAGCAGTCGCCGCTGGTGGTGTCGATGCGCTACGGCGCGGGCACCGTGCTCTACGTGGCCACGGACGAGGTGTGGCGCTGGCGCAACGGGCGCGGCGAGACGTATCCCGAGCGGTTCTGGGTGCAGCTCCTTCGTTCGCTCGCGCGCCCGTCGCTCGGCACCGGGCGCGAGGAGGTTCGCATTGCCGCCGAACCCGGTCGCGCCACCATGGGTGACACGGTTCGCGTGGAGGTCGAGCTGCCTGCCGGCATGCCGCCATCGATCTTCGCGCTTGAGGCAATCCCGGAGGACGGTTCACGGGCGACCGCGGAGTTCGAGGCAGCACCGTCGCAGGGCGGCCCGTTGGTTGCGCAATGGCAACCGGCGCACGAGGGCCGGTGGCGCATCCGTCCGCGAGACCCGGCGCTTGCGTCGCGGGCCGGGGACGGGGCGTCCATCGAGGTCGTCCGCAGCGACCGCGAGCTTCGCGACGCGGAGGCCGACCGCGCGCTCCTTGAGCAGCTGGCCCGCGAGACGGGCGGGCGCGTCGTCGGGCCCGAGGGCCTGCCGTCGTTGGTCGCGTCGCTTCCCAATCGATCGATCCGCACGGAGAACCCGATCCGCGACCCGATCTGGAACAGCCCGCTGGCGCTGCTGCTGCTCGTGGCGATCTTCGGGTCCGAATGGGCGATGCGCCGGACCGCGAGGTTGGCATGAGCGAGCTTCCCGGATCATCCCCGGTCGTGGCTGGCATACGGGGCTTCACGGCCTCGGTGCGCCGGGTGCTGGTCACGGAGCGGCTGTGCCAGGCCGTGGCGTTCGGTTTCGCGGCGCTGGTGGCAGCGGTGCTCCTTGACCGGGCGCTTCGCCTCCCGCCTGCGGTGCGGGTCCTGGAGCTTGCGGCGCTTGCCGGCGGCGGCATTGCGTGGGCGTGGCTTCGCGTGGTGCCTGCCCTGCGGTTCCGCCCGCCCGACGTGGAAGTCGCGCTTCGCATCGAGCGCGGCTCCGAGGCGGCGCGCGGCCGGCTTGCGGTGGGCGTGGACCTTGCGTCCTCGCGCGACGCATCCATCGAGGGCACGTCGGGCCTGGTGGCACAGGCGATCGAGCGCGCGCAGTCGTCGGCTGCGGCCATCGATGCCTCGCGCATCGATCGATCGCCGATGCGCCGCGCGGTTCGCAACGCGATGCTCGCGGTGGCGATGGCCACGGCGGTGGCGGTGCTGTCCCCGGGCACGGCACGGACCGCGCTGCTCCGGCTGCTGGTTCCGTTCGCGGACGTGCAGTGGCCTGCGCGCACCATGGTCGAGTCCGCGATGGACCGGGACGTGCATCCCCGCGGCGTGGCGCTCGCGCTGAAGGCGCGCACGGTGCGCGGCGACCCGCAGTCGATGCGGGTGGATGCGAGGTACCGGGTCACCGCGCAGGGCCAGGGTTCATGGCGCACGGTGTCGCTCAGCCCGCAGCCGGACGGGTCGTTCGAGCGCCTGGTGGAGACCGATGGCGACGAGCTGGAGGTTTCCTTTGCCACCGAGGACATGGAGACGCTGCCTGTTCGGGTGAGGCTGGTGAACCCGCCGTCGGTGGCGTCGTCGCGACTTCGTGCCGAGCCACCGGCCTATGCGGCCGCGACCGTGGGCGTGCGCGAGGCGGACCTCGGCACCGGCACCGATCGCCGGTCGACGCTGTCGCCGCCGCTCCTCGCCGGTTCGCGCATCGAGCTCTCGCTGGTCATGAAGGATGCCGCACCGCCGCCCGTGGATCCGGCGGAGCTCGCCGCGTGGGCCGCACGCACCGTTCGCATCGATGCGGGTGCGGAGGGGGCCGTGGTTCCCTCGGCGTCCGTCGATCCGGAGGACGCCGCGCGGTGGACGATCCGCTGGAACGCCTCGGGGCGCGGGGTGGTCGAGCTGCTGCCGACGGGCGCATTCGGCGTCGTGCCGAGCGAGCGCATCGCATTCGAGGTTCCGGCGACCGAGGACGCTCCCCCCACCGTGGCGGTCGTGGAGCCCGCGGCCGACGAGGCGGTGACACCCGACGCGCGGCCGCTCGTGGTGGCGGAGGCCCGCGACGATCTCATGGTCACGCGCATCTGGCTCGACGTGTCGGTGGTGCGCGCCGCTGGCGGCAGCGAGCCTGCGTTCGTGGAGGACGGCAAGCCGGGCACCGAGGCGCGCGTCGAGCGCACCGTCGACATCGGCTCCACCGGCGCGGGTCCCGGCGACCGCGTGGTGTGCGTGCCGAGGGCCATCGATGCGTTCGAGCGCGACGGCGCACGGCGGGAACCCGTGGCGGGCACGCCGCGCGTGTTCCGGGTGATCGCCGCAAGCGAGCTTGCGGACCAGGTGCGTTCGCGCCTCGGACAGATGCGCGAGGCGGCATCGCGGCTCCGCGAGGAGCAGGCCGGCATCGCCCGCTCGCTCGCCGAGGCGGCCAAGCGCACCGATCAGGAGGGAGCCGCGGCCACGGAGCAGGAGCGAACGCAGCTCTCCGGGACGCAGGCACGGATGTCCGACCGAGTGGCGTCCTTCGAGCGGTCGCTCGAGGAACTCGCGGAGCGCCTGGAGCGGAACAAGGCAGGCGACGAGGGACTCCGCGCGTCGATCGACGAGGCGCGCAGCCGGTCGTCGGACGCCGCAACCGCGGCGCAGCAGGCGGCGGACCGCGCACCGAAGGAGGACGGCGCGCAGGATGCGGCACGGTCCGCTTCGGAGGCCGAGCAGGCGCTCGCGGACCTCGAGGCATCGCTGCAGCGAGACCGCGAGACCGCGGAGCTTGCCCGCCGCATCGATCGGCTGGCGGAGCGCGTGGAGGAGGCGCGGAAGGAGACGGCGGAGGCATCGAAGGGATCGGCCGGCAAGTCGCGCGAGCAGCTTCCCGAGGACGCCCGGGCGCGCCTCGACCGCGCCGCGCAGTCCCAGCGCGAGGCGGCCACCGAGGCCCGCGCGCTGGCAGAGGACCTCGGTGAGCGCGCCGAGCAGGTCGACCGCGAGGAGCAGGGCGATGCGGCGGCCGCGGAGTCCATGCGCGAGGCGCAGCGCGAGGCCGACGACCGAGGCCTGGCGCGCCAGCTCGAGCAGGCCGCGCAGGCCACCCAGGAGAACCGCGCGCAGCAGGCCCAGCAGGCACAGCAGCAGGCGCAGCAGGCCTTGCAGGCCATGCAGGAGGCCATGCGCAACCAGCAGAAGCGCAGGATGGAGGAGCTCGAGCGGAGGGTTGCCGAGGCAGTGGATGCCATCCGTGCGCTGCTTGCCGACGTGGATGAGCGCACGCTCCCCGTGCAGGGGCTTGCGGAGGACCGACCCTCGGACATCGCGCGCGAGTCGGCGGCGGTGCTTCGCCTCTCGCAGAACGCGGCGGGCGTCGGGGAGCGGACCGCGGCCGCCGGACAGGAACTTCGCCGCGCCGCGTCGCTCGTGCTGCAGGGCGCAAGCCAGCTCGATTCCTCGGCCGGGGCGCTGCGGTCGCAGCCCGTGGACCTGCAGTCCGGGCGCACGTCGCTGGAGTCGGCCCGGCAGTCGCTGCAGGATGCGCTGGCCGCGGCCGACAAGGCACGCAAGGACGCGGAGGAGGCGTCGGAGAACAGGCGCCGCGAGGAACTGCGCGCGGCGTACGGGCAGGCTCTCGAGCGACAGCGCAGCGCACGGGCCGCCACCGAAGCCATCCTGCCGCCGCCCGGGAAGCCCGCCGACCGTCGTGCGTTCGTGGAGAGCAAGCGCATCGCGCTGGAGCAATCCGCGGTCACGGGTCTGCTGGAGGCCATCGGCAAGCGCGCGGACATCTCGGGCAGCGACCTCTACTTGGCGAGCAACCAGGAGATGGTCGGTGCGAGCATGCAGGCGGCGCAGGGCCTCTCCGCCGCAGCCGCGACGCGGCGCATGGTGCTGCTGCAGCGTGAGGTGGAGCAGTCGATCGCCGCGCTCATGGAGGCGCTCTCCGACCCGCCGGAGGCGGACGACCCCTTCGCGCAGGCACCTGGCCGCGAGCAGCCTGGGCAGCAGGGCGGCGGCGGCCAGGGCGGCAACGGGAATGATCGCGTGCCACCCATGGCGGAGCTTCGGTTGCTGCGCACGCTCGCGCAGCGCGTCCTCGACGACACCGCATCCGCACGCGAGCTTCCGGATGCCGACCGCGCCGCGTACCTTGGCCGCGTGGCCGACCGGCAGCGACGCCTGCTCGAGCTCGGCGAGCGCTGGATGAAGGCCATGCAGGAGCAGCAACCGCGCGCGGAACCGATGCCCGGCAACGCCCCCGATCTTCCCGAGGCATCGGATGCACCGGACGCCCCCGCAGGAGGCGAGGGATGACGTGGCTCTTCCTTGCGTTCATGCTGCAGGCCGCGCCCGCGCAGCGGGCAGCCGTCCCACCCGCACCACCGCCTGCGGATGCCCCGCCCGCCGAGCCCTCGCTCGACGATGCGCTTGGGCTCGAGCCCGAGTCGCGCACGGCACCGCCCGTCGATGACGGTTCCGGCCTCGAGCGCAGCCTGAAGGGCGCGAAGCCGCGGGACATCCTTGCCTCGGCCATCGATGACATGCGCCGCAGCGCGACCCTGCTCGAATCCAAGGACAGCGGACTGCCCACCCAGCGCGCACAGGAGTCGGTGGTGCGCAAGCTCGACGAGTTGATCGCCACCGCACAGCGGATGCAGCAGCAGCAACAGCAGCAGCAGCAGCAAGGCGGCCAATCCGGCCAGCAGCAGCAGCGCAAGAAGCAACAGGGCGGCAAGCA
>VGXR01000033.1 GCA_016873255.1 Planctomycetota bacterium | reverse complement strand
GCATCCTCGGCCGCGCGTTCGGCGGCGGCCTGGCCGCGGCGGACCTCGCGCGCATGTTCGCGTGGCGCCATGCCCGCACCCGCCACGACCTGCATCACCACGCGCCGTTCCTCGGGGAGCGGCTCCATGTGGCGGTGAGCGGGACCAACGGCCTGGTCGGCGGGTCGCTCGTTCCGTTCCTCGCCACCGGCGGCCACGACGTGCGGCGCATCGTTCGCGGCGCGCCCGATGCCGCGCGCGGCGACATCGCCTGGGACGCGCGCGCGGGGACCTTCGACGCGCGCGCGCTCGAGGGGCTCGATGCCGTGGTGCACCTCGCGGGCGCCGGCATCGCGGATGCGCGCTGGACGCCGGCTCGCAAGCAGGAGATCGTCGACAGCCGCGTGGGCCCGACCGCCGCGCTGGCGCGGACCCTCGCGGGCCTCGCGCGCAAGCCGCGGGTCCTCGTGTGCGCGAGCGCCATCGGCTGGTACGGCAACCGCCCGGGGCCTGCCACGGTGGACGAGGACAGCCCCCGCGGCGACGGCTTCCTGGCCGAGACCTGCGAGGCGTGGGAGCGCGCAACCGATGCCGCCCGGGATGCCGGGATCCGCGTGGTCAACCTGCGGATCGGCGTGGTGGTCAGCGCGCGCGGCGGGGCGCTTGCGAAGCTCCTTCCCCCGTTCCGCGCCGGGCTTGGCGGCGCGGTGGGCAGCGGCGAGCAGGGCATGAGCTGGATCGACCTCGACGACCTCCTCGGCGTGGTGCGCCTGGCAATGTCCACGGATGTCCGCGGTGCCGTGAATGCGGTCGCGCCGGAGCCGTGCTCCAACCGCGCATTCGGGCAGGCGCTCGGGCGCGCGCTGTGCCGGCCGGCGGTGGCCCCGCTGCCGGCACCGGCCGTGCGCGCCATGTTCGGCGAGATGGGGGAGCGACTCCTCCTCGAGGGCGCGTACGTGCGCCCCGCGCGCCTGCGTTCGCTCGGATTCCAGTGGGCGCTCGGCGACCTTGAGCAGGCGTTCCGCTTCGAGACCGGGAGATTCTCATGACGACCGTGCTCTGGTACCGGCAGGACCTTCGCGTCAGCGACCACGACGCGCTGCTCGACGCATGCGGCCGCGGGCCGGTGGTGCCCGTGTTCGTGTGGCACCCGGAGGGCGAGGGGCGCTGGCCGCTCGGCGGGGCGCAGCGCTGGTGGCTCGACCGCTCGCTGCGCGCGCTGGACGCCCAGCTGCGCGAGCGCGGGTCGCGGCTCGTGGTGCGCGCCGGCGACCCGGCCGCGGAGCTCGCGCAGGTCGCCGCTGCGTCCGGTGCGCGCAGGGTGGTCTGCTCCCGGCGCTACGAACCCGATGCCATGCGCGAGGAGGAGCGAGTCGCGGATGCGCTCGAGGCGCAGGGCCTCGGGCTGGAACGCATCGGTTCCACGCTCCTCTTCGACCCCTTCGAGATTCGCTCCGGGTCAGGCACGCCCTACAAGGTGTTCACGCCGTTCTGGAAGGCGTGCATGGCACGGCCGGAACCCGACCGTCCGCGCCCGGCACCGGCCGCCATCCCTGCGCCCGCGGCGTGGCCGACCTGCGTCTCGGTGGATGCCCTGCGGCTCAACCCCACCATTGCGTGGGATGCCGGCCTGCGCGCGACGTGGACGCCGGGCGAGGTGGCGGGGCGCAAGCGGATGGCGGCATTCGTCGCGGGCCCGGTGGGGCAGTACTCCGAGCATCGCGACATCCCCGCGGTCGCGGGCACCTCGCGCCTGGCCGCGCACCTGCACTTCGGCGAGGTCAGCCCGCGCGAGGCCTGGCACGCCGCGGGCGATGCCGCGCGCGGCCGTGGTGCGGCGTTCGCCGGCGGCGTGCAGAAGTTCCGTGCGGAACTCGGCTGGCGCGACTTCGGTGCGCACGTCCTGGCCAACTTCCCGCGAACCTCGGACGACCCCCTGCGCACGGAGTACCGCCGCTTCCCTTGGCGGACGGACGCTGCGCAGCTGCGTGCATGGCAGCGGGGCCGGACGGGGTACCCGTTCGTGGATGCCGGCATGCGCGAGCTCTGGCACACCGGCACCATGCACAATCGCGTGCGCATGGTCGTGGCGAGCTTCCTCACCAAGCACCTGCGCATGGACTGGATGCACGGCGCGCGCTGGTTCTGGGACACGCTCGTCGACGCCGACCTCGGCAGCAACACGCTGGGTTGGCAGTGGGCGGGCGGCTGCGGCGCGGACGCCGCACCGTACTTCCGCATCTTCAACCCGGTCACGCAGGGCGAGAAGTTCGATGCCGAGGGCCAGTACATCCGCCGTTGGGTGCCGGAGCTCGCGAAGGTTCCCCCCAAGCACCTGCATGCGCCGTGGGAGGCCCCGCCCCTGGCGCTCTCCATGTCGGGCGTGACCCTCGGCGAGGACTACCCGTGGCCGATCGTGGACCATGCCAAGGCCCGCGAGGAGGCGCTTGCGGCGCTGTCGTCGATCAGTGCGAAGGCCGGCCGTGCGGAGGGGCCGGACTGACGAGGATCTTGTCGACGCGCCGACCGTCAAGGTCCGCGACCTCGAAGATCCAGCCATGCCACGAGACACGGTCGCCGGTCCGCGGCAGGTCGCCGAGGAGCGCAGTGACCAGCCCCGCGGCCGTGGCCACGTCGGGCAGGTCCTCCGCGGCATCCGGGGCCAGCCCGAGCGTGGCAAGCAGCTCGGGAAGCGGCACGCGCCCGTCGACCAGCCACGATCCGTCGTCGCGGCGCGTCGCTCGCGGGAGCTCCTCCTCGCCCCCGCGCCCGAGGTCGCCGAGCAGCGCCTGCACAACGTCGTTGGCGGTGACGAGCCCCTCTAGGCCACCGTGCTCGTCCACCACGAACGCGATCCGCGTCCGATTCTGCTGGAAGACCTGGAGCAGCCTGAGCGCCGGAATGGTGTCGGGCACGTAGGTGGGATCCTGCATGACGGCGCCGACCTTGAAGTCGCTGCCGGCGAGCAGGCCGTAGGAGATCAGGTCCTTGACGTGGACGACGCCTTTCAGGCGGTCGATCGACCCGTCGCAGACGGGGAAGTGGCTGAACGGAGCGGTTCCGATTAGAACGCGGACGTCCTCGGCCGGCATCCCGGCGTCGATCCAGGTGATCTGCCCGCGCGGGACCATCAGGCTCTTCGCGGTCATGTCGCCGACCCGCAGCGCACTCTCGAAGATGCGGTGCTCCATGGGGTCGAAGACGCCGGTGCTGGCGGCACGCGCCACGATCGCCCGGACGTCTTCCTCGTTCACCTCGTCGCGGCGCGCCCGGATGCCGAGGAGCGAGAGCATCCGCTCGGTGGAGGCGGTCAGCACCCAGACCGGCCCGGCCGCGACCCAGGAAATCACGGACAGCGCCGGGGCGATCAGGGATGCCACCGCCTCCGGATGCGCGAGCGCGATGCGCTTCGGGATCAGCTCGCCGAGCACGAGCATCGCGTATGTCAGGCCGATCACGACCAGCGCGAGCGCGATGACTTCGGAGTGCGAGGCGAGCGGCTCCCACTGGGCGACCCACTCGGAGACGTGCCCGACGAGGGCCCGTTCGCCGTAAGCGCCCTGGAGGATCGCCACCAGGGTGATGCCGACCTGGACGGTCGAGAGGAAGCGGGTGGGCTCGCGCGCCAGCCCGACGGCGAGGCGTGCGCCCCGGTGGCCGGAGTCCGCGAGCGACTGTAGCCGCGAGGGCCGGGACGTCATCATCGCCAGCTCGCTCGCCGCCAGCACGGCATTCACCAGGAGCAGGACGGCGAGGATGGAAAGCGTCACGATCATCGGGGCGTGCGCTGCCGGGCGCGGCGCCATGCTAGGTACGGGCCCGCCGCCGGGAGCGCCCCGGCCGCCGCGGTGAGGAGCGCCCCCGCCACCAGGCCCGCGGGCGTGCCGCCCACGGCGAGGGCCGCGACCGGGCCCACCACGTAGCCGACGCCGATCAGCGCCTCGAATCGCCCGCCCGCGTCCACCTCGGCGCCGCCGACGCTCATGGCGTAGTACAGCCCCGCGAGGTACAGGATGCCCTGGCCGGCCCCGAAGGCGGCAAGCCCGACCGCCGCGAGCGGCACGTTGCCCGCGAGCACCGCTGCCGCGAACCCGCCGCCGAGGAGCGCGAGCCCGGCGACCAGCGTCCCCCAGCGGCCGTGCCAGAACCCGGCGCTGCCGAGGAACAGGACCGTGACGGCGCGCGAGACCATCCACGTGGCCGCAAGCGGCGTCTTGAGCGAGTCGTCCACGCCGAGGTCGCGCACCAGGAACGGAAGCACCGGCCCAATCGCCGCGATGAGCACGTAGCTGACGGGCACCAGGAACCGGGTGGCAAGCAGGAGGAACGGGTACTGCGGCGCGATGTGGGCGTGCGCGTGCTCCGCCGCGTGCGCCGCCGGCGAGCGCGGGAACCAGCGGAGGAGCGCCAGCGATGCGAGGCTCACCGGAACCATCACGAGGAGCGCCGCGGCCGCGTTTCCGCGTGCCACGAGCGGTGCCATGAGGAAGAGCGATGCCGCGGTGGCGGACATCCAGGTGACATTAAAGCGCCCGATCGAGCGCCGCATGTCGCCGCCGTGGCGGCCTGCCGACACGTAGCTCTCCATGACCGGCCACAGCGCCGCGCCCACCGCGCTGAGGACGCACGCCGCCACGACCACTCCTCGAGCCCCTGCAAGCGTCAGGAGCGAGGCGCCGAGCTGCACGACGAGCACGCCCGCCAGCCATCCGCGCGCCGTGAGGATCCCCCGTGCGGCAAGCGCGCGCAGTGCCGGTCCCGACCCGAGCGCCATCGCCACGTAGATCACGCTCTCGGCGAGCGCGAGCAGCAGGTTCTCCGTCTGCGTGAAGCCGAACTGGCGCTCGGTGACGAACGGCACGCCCGACCACAGGATTCCGCTCCCGAGCGAGTTGAGCCACGTGACGGACAGGAGCGCCCACGCGGGCACGCCGGGACCGTCGGGCGTGGCGTCGGGTTCTGTGCGGCCAGGCTGCAAGGGGGCGCAAGGATAGGGTGCTGCCGTGGCCACCGCGCGGTTGCGCACGCGCTTGCCGCGGGCCTACACTCCCCGCCTGGCCGCGTCGTTCGGCCAGACAAGTCCTCGTAGCTCAATTGGATAGAGCGCCGCCCTCCGAAGGCGGAGGTTGTGGGTTCGACCCCCGCCGAGGACGCTTCCCCGAAGGCCCCGTCCTTCCACCGGCATGACCACCGAACCACCCGCCAACGCGCACCCGTCCGCTGCGCCCATGGCGATCCGCGACTTCCAGCGGATGATCCACGAGCGCTACCACGCGACCGACAGCGCGCGCGGCGCGGGCAAGACCTTCCTGTGGTTCTCCGAGGAGGTGGGTGAGCTGGCCCATGCGCTCGGCAAGCTCGAGAAGGGCCAGCCCGACCGCGCCAACCTCTCCGAGGAGTTTGCCGACGTGCTCGCCTGGCTCACGACGCTGGCCAACATCGCCGGCATTGACCTGGAGGAGGCGATCCGCGCCAAGTACCTCGCGGACGGCGGGCCGAAGGGGACCAAGTGACGGCGGGCTGCGGGGTGTGCGCCATCCATGCCGACGCCGCGGGTCACGGACGCTGGGAGTGCCATCGCGGCGCGCGCTGGATCGTGCGCCACCATCCGGAGCCATCCCCGCTGGCGGGGTGGACCTTCCTCTGCAGCGCGCGCCACGTCCAGGGGCCGGCGGACCTCGACGATGCCGAGGCCGCGTCGTTCGGCCCGGCCATCCGCACGGTCTCGCGGGCCGTTCGCGACCTGACCGGGTGCGACCGGGTCTATGCCATCGCCTTCGGGCAGGGCGCCGCGCACCTCCACGTGCATCTCGTGCCGCGCTTCGACCGCGAGGACGGCACGCGCGCATGGAACGTGGCCGACTGGTACCGGTCGGTGGAGCGCGGCGAGCGGCCAGCCGCGGACACGGGCGACGTGGCCCGCTTCGTCGCAGGGCTGCGGACGCGGCTCGCGGCCGAGCCCATCGGCTGATCGCTACGCTTCCCCTCGGCATGGATGCCGCCCGCCAGTCCCCGCCCCGATCCGCGCCCGCCTCGGCTGCGGCGCCGTCGCTGCGGCTCACCGAGGGCGAACGGAGCCGGATCCGCATGGAGGCGCTCGCGTTCGTGGGGGAGCGCTACCGGCTCACGCAGGCACGGCTTGCCGACCTTGCATCCATTCCCATCCGCTGGCGGCGCGGGAGCGGCTCGAGCGCCTACTACCCTCGCCGGGCCCATGGATTCGACCGCCCGCACATCCTGCTGCGGGTGCCGCGCGGCGCCACGGCGCGGTGGCACACCTACCGGCGCGCGCGCGCCCGGTTCGGCACGCCGCCCGGCGGCATCGAGCTCGATGTCCGCGTCCTCGCGGGGGCCGTGCTGGTGCACGAGCTGACGCACGCCGTCCAGCACGGCGCCGCGGGGGACGGACGGCGCCGCTTCAGCGAAGTGGAGACCACCGAGAACGAGATCGAGTTCGTGCGCCGTCACGCGCCCGCCGCGTTCGCGCAGCTGGTGCCGGTGCTCCGGAAGAAGCGCGCCACGGCTGCCGCCCGGAAGGCCGCGCGCGGAGCCGCACGGGCAGATGCGCCGGTCGGGCTTGCGGCGCTTCGCGCGATCGTGCTGCGGACGGCGGGCGCGCTGGCGGCCCTCGTCAGGACGGCGTCGGCGCCTGCGCCGCAGCCGACACGCCGGCGACGTGGCCGCTCGCCCACGCCCACTGGAAGTTGAAGCCGCCGATCCGGCCGTCGACGTCGAGCACCTCGCCCGCGAGGAACAGCCCGGGCACGATGCGGCTCTCCATGGTCTCGAGCCGCACCTCGGAGAGCGGGACGCCGCCCGCGGTGGCCTCTGCAAAGGTGAACCCCCGGTCGCCGGTCACGGGAAGGGGGGTCGCGCACGCCGTCGAGGCAAGCGCGCGCCTGCGGTCGCGTCCGAGCTGCTGCGCGGTGGCGGCGGGGTCGACGCCCGCGGCCTCGAGAATCGCCCGGGCGAGACGCTCGGGCATGCGCTCGCGGAGCACCGAGAGCATGCCCCGTCCCTTGGCCTCGACCAGCACCCGGTCGAAGCCATCCACGTCCTCTCCCGGGAGCCAGTTGAGCTCGAGCCGAGCGGCCGGATCGTCCGCGTGCGCCAGGGTCCAGTGGCGGCTGATGTTGAGGACGCTCGGGCCGGACAGCCCGAAGTGAGTGCACAGCGTGCTGTCGGCATACGCGGCCAGGCGCTTGCCGGTGCCGCCGCGCAGCACCAGCTCGGCAGGCACCGTCAGTCCGCTGAGCGCGGTGATCCAGTGCCCGTCGGCCAGGCGGAGGGGAACGAGCGCCGGGATCAGGTGGTCGGTCACGGAGTGCCCGAGCGTGCGCGCGAATCCGAGGCCCGCGCCGTCGGAGCCCGACTTCGGCAGCGCCCTCCCGCCGGTGCACAGGATCACGCGCCGCGCCAGCGTGGTACCCGATGACGACCGCACCGCGAACCCGTCGCCCGATCGCTCGATGGCCTCCACGCGGTCGGGGTTCCGGACTCGCGCGCCCGCGTCGGCCGCGGCACGAAGCAGCGCATCGAGCACGGTGCGCGCGCTGTCGGTCACCGGGAACAGCTTTCCCGTCTCCTCGCGCTTGAGCTGCACCCCGAGCTCCGCGAAGAAGGCCGTGGTGCGGTCCACCCCGAACCTCCGGAGCACCCTGCGGATGGCGGGCGCGGTGCTGCCTGCGTAGTCGCCCTCGTCCACGCGCCAGTGCGTGACGTTGCACCGGCCGCCGCCTGCGACGAGGATCTTCGCTCCGAGCCGCGCTGCGCCGTCGAACGCCGCCACCGACGGCGCGCTTGCCGCGGCGCGCTGGGCCCGGCCCGCCCAGATGGCGGCGAACAGCCCGGCGGCACCGGCGCCGACCACCGCGACCTCGACGCCTCGCGTCTCGGTCACTTCGCGCCTGCCGGGGGAAGCACCTGCTCGCCGAGCCGCAGGGTCGTCTCGATGGACTTCGCCTTCTGCGACTTCCAGCGGAGCGTGACCGGCGTGCCCGCGGGCGCCTTGACCAGGAAGCGCCCGTAGGCGGCGCCGAGCCCCGGCACCCCGCGCGGGAAATGCAGCTGCGAGGGCTGGAACCACTGCGGATCCATGGCCTGCTCGGTGCGGCGCGAGAGCCGCCCGGCGGACACCGCCTCGGCGCCCTCGAGCGCAAGCACGTCGTCGAGGCCGATGCCCGCGGTCGCCGCGCGCACGGTCCGCGTCGGGATGGCGCGGTCGTTGGCCACGCCGACGGTCACCTGCCAGAGCCCGCCGGGGAGCGCGGTCGCCTCCACGGACTCGAACCGCAGCAGGGGCATCTGGTCCGCGTGGTACATGGTGAAGGCGAAGTTCCGGTGGATCTCCTCCTCCATCATGAAGGTGGGCGGGATGCGCGCGGAGAACTTGGTGCCGCCTCCCACGAGCACGGTCCCGTGCTGCGGGTGGGGGACCTCGGTCATCGCGGTTCGCGTGCGCCCGAGGAGCACGCGCTCGTTCCAGAGCCGCCGCTCCTCCTCGTCGGGGTCCGCGCCGTCCTGCATGATGCGCTTGTCGGACCACAGCTCGTTGGTCAGGGTGATGATCCCGAGGCTCTCGGCGAACCAGTTCACGACGCCGCCGTGCACCGTGTAGAGGTCTCGGTGGATCACCATCGACCGGTAGAAGGGAAGCATCTTGGCGCCCGTGTCCTGGATGCGGCGGTACGTGCCGACGTCCTCGGCCGGGTAGTCGCCCTCGCGGTGCGCCGCGCCGGGGCCGCGGAGGATCATGCCGCCCGCATTGTGGTAGGCCTGCGCCGCGGCGATGTTGGGCTTCTGCAGCACCCAGTCGGCCATCGCCTTGGTCTCCGGGAAGCAGAGCGGCCAGCGGCCGGCGCCGCCCTGGATGTTCTCCGGCTCCCATCCGGCCGGGAAGTTGCGGTTCATGTCGTAGCCGCCGGTGCCGTCCTCGTTGATCGCACCGTCGCCGTCGTCGTCGATCCCCTCCATGCCCGCGGGCGACCAGTCGCCGTACTCGCGCGTGCCGTCGGCCTTCGGCTCGTTCGGCACCGGCACCATGCGGTCCGGGTCGCGCGGGTCGCGCCGGTGGCTTCCGAACGGGTCCTTGCGCCACATCTGCGTGATGCTGCCGTCGCCGTCGAGGTCGTTCGGCCCGTCCTCGTCGGCGGCACCGTCGCCGTCGTCGTCGGTGGGGCGCAGGCCGGTGCGCGAGGAGTGCGGCGTGCCGGGCTTCGTGAACCACTCCACGCGCCCGTCCGGGTTGACCATCGGCAGCAGGTAGAAGGTGGAGCGGTCCACCAGCTCCGTGACCTTCGGGACGTTGCCGTACGCCGACACCAGGTACCAGCCGGTGTACAGCACCGTCTCCGCGGCCTGGATCTCGTTGGCGTGGATCGCGCCGTCGATGTACATGCCGGGCTTGGAGCCCTCGTCGCCGGTGCGCCGGTTGTTGACCACCAGGGCAAGCATCGGCCGGCCCAGCGTGCTGGTCCCGATCCGCTCCACGCGGCAGAGCTCGGGGTACGCCTCCGCCAGGCGGAAGAGGTGCGCATCGACCTGGTCGGCGTCGTAGTAGCGGTCGAACGGGATGTCCGCCCTCGACGCGATCCGCTGCTGGGCGGAAGCGGGGGCGGCGAGCGCCGCGATGGTGCCCAGCGCACAGGATGCGAGGCGTGCGGTTGCGTTCACTTGCCACCTCCCGTCCCGGCGGGCGCGCCGTCGGTGAAGGCATGGCGCTCGACCACGTTGCCCGCGAGCAGCAGTTCCACGGCAACCTCCTCCTCGGGCGGTGCCTGCACGATCCAGGCCAGCCGGCGCACCTCGCCCGGGTCGATGCCGCGAACCACGTCGATGCGGCGGCCGCTCTTCACGCGGTCGACGGGCACGGAGAGCCGAACCACGTGTGCGGGGATCACGCCCTCGGCGCGCCCGCCGCGCATGACGGTCGGCAGCCGGCCGGTGTTCGAGAGGGTGGCCTCGATGCGCCACAGGCCCGGTCCCATGGAGGTGACGGTCGGTGCGGAGAGGCGGACCATCGGCCGGTGCTCCGCGAGCTTCGCCAGGAATGCGGCGCAGCGCTCGCCGAGCGCGGCCACTTCCTCCAGCGGCGGGTTCTCGCGGAAGCCGGCCACCCATCCGCCCACCTCCATGTTCGGCACCTGCGGATGCTCCACGCGCGTCCACGGCACGAAGCCGCTGCCGCCGCGCATGCGGTCGCTGTAGTCGAGCCACGCCGCCGCCTCCGCGTCCGCGGGCTTCGGCAGGTCCTTGCGCCGCGCCTTCTCCTCCTCGGTGGGCTCGGGGACGTCGGGGCGTCCCCAGAGCGTGGACGCGAAGGTCGGCACGCCGCGCTGCGCGTTCATCCACGCCACGAAGCTGCCCGCCGCGTCGCGGCCCTCGGCGCGCTTCTGCCCGACGACTTCGCGCCACGCCTTCGCCACGTCCGCGTAGGCCCGCTCGTCCTCCGGGGCAATCATCGCCGGCATGCCGCCGACGGTGCGAGCCTTGGCGTCGGGCACGTTGACCACCGTGTCGTGGCGGCCGAGCACCAGGCATGCGAACACGTTCGGGTGCGCCGCCACGAACTCGGCCAGTGCCTTCGACTCGGGCGCAAGCAGCGGGTACACGCCGGCCTCGTCCTCGAACTCCGGCCAGCGGTGCGGGAAGTTTCGCTCGGGGTCGATCCCGCCCGGCCAGTCCTCGGCCATGCGGCCGTCGCCGTCGGCGTCGATGCCCTCGGTCCACGCGGTGAAGACGGCCACCTCGCCCGCGGCGGCATCGGGCGCGCGCAGGAGGCGCGGCTCGCCGCGGTCGGCCACGAGCGTCGGGGCGGGCCAGGGCAGGAGCACGCCGCTCGCGCGCATCTGCGTGATCAGCCCGTCGCCGTTCAGGTCGCGCGGGGCGTCCTCGTCGATCTTGCCGTCGCGGTCGTTGTCGTGGACCGCGCCGTCGCCCGAATAGTCGCGGCGCGGGCCCCGGAGGAACGCGTCGGCGGCATCGGGGTTGCCCCGGGGCAGCACGTAGAGGGTCACGTCGCCGAGGAGCGCCTCGTGCGCGGTCCCGAGGAGCGACTCCGCGGCCACAAGCGCCGCCTCGGTGCCGGACCAGCGGGTGCCGTCCATGCCGGCAACCAGCAGGACGGCCGGTCGCGCGTCGGCCGTCGCCGCGTCCCGCGAGAGCGTGAGCACGGCGATGGGCTCCCCGCGCGCGCTGTTGCCGATGCTCGCCGCGGACACGCGCCCCGGGTGCGCGGCCTGGAGCGCGGCGACGGCGCCGGCAAGCGCGGCACGGTCACGGCGCTCGGCAGGCACCACGGTGCGCACCGGCGCAGTCGGCGCCGCGGGCGCTGGTGCCGCGGCGGGAGCCTGCGGCGCAGGCTGCGCCTCCTGGGGCAGGGGTGCGGCAAGCGTGGCCAGTGTCAGCGTGAGCGTGAAGGGAGTGAGCATCATGTGATTCCTGTGTGTCCTGGGCAGCAGGCCGGCGGCCGCGTGCCCGTCCGTTCAGAGTTCCGGCCTCGCGCCCTCGACCATCCGCGCGCCTTCCAGGATGTACAGGCCGACGAGCCAGTTCTCCACGAGGTACGGATCGACGCGGAGCGTTCCGCGGACGCCGCCGAAGTTGAAGGTCGCGTGGCGGCCGCCGCGCTTGGCGGGCTCCAGGAGCTTCACCTCGATGGCGTCGTAGGGCGTCGGCGGGACGCCGATGCAGCATCCGTCCCACTGGTTGAGCATCACCAGCAGTTCCTTGGTCTCCGACACCATCAGCGGAAACGCGAGGTAGCCCTCGATCTCGACCACCTTGCCGTCGAGCATGGCCACGCGCTGCGGGATCTCGCGCTCGTTGAGCCGCGGCATGTAGCTCTCCGACGCGCTGGCCAGGCACTCCCAGCTCATGCGATAGGGCGACTCGGGGGTGCCCTTGCCCCGGATCTCGTACTTGCCGTCGGCGTACAGCAGTTCCTCGCCCGTCTTGGCGTCCTTCTTCGGCACGATGTTGCCGGCGACGACGGTGGCTTCCTTGATCTTCGCGTCGAGGCCAAGATCCACGGCGTCGGGCGCACGCTGCACGGGTGCGCGGGGCGCCGCGGGTGCCGGCGCGGGATTCGCGGGCGCACCTGCTGGGCTCACGGGCTCCGCGGGACTCGTCGCCGGCACGGGCGTGGCCGTCGACGGCGCGGGCGTGGCCGTCGACGGCGCGGGGCCGGGCGTCGCGGGTGCAGGCAGCGGATCGCCCGGCGCCCCGGCGGAGGCCTCGGTCCGCTTCGTCGCCGGGTCACCCATCAGCGCAAGCACCACCGCGGCCGCCGCGATGATGCCGCCGACGGTCCACACGAGCCGCATCGGGTTCATCGGCGCGCGCTCCTCATGCCGCGGGCCTCAGGCTGTCCGCCACGGGAACCTTGTACGCGCGCCACGCCGGGAGCACGCCCGCCAGCGCCCCGAGCGCGATGGTGCCGCCGAGCACGATCACCGACGACCGCGGGTCAAGCGACGGGTCGATGACCAGGCCGACCGCGGCGCGCAGCCACGCGCTCGCGGCCATGCCGCCGACGAGGGCGAGCACGATCCCTGCCGCGCCGCCCGCCATGGCGATGAGCAGGCTCTCCGTCAGCACCAGGCCGAAGACGCGCCCCTCGCTCGCACCCAGGACGCGGAGCACCGCGATCTGCCGGCTGCGCGCGGCCATCGAGTTGTAGAGCGCCAGCATGGTGCTCACGGCACTCGACACCAGCACCACCACGGCCATCCCGATGAACAGCCCGTCGACGTTGGCCACGATGGCGAACAGCCGCTCGATCTGCTGCGCCGGCTGCGCCACCACGATCGACGTGTCGCGCCGGAGCGTGTCGAACTGCTGCTGCATCGCGGCGCTCGCCTCGCTGCCCGCGCGCGTGGGCAGCCGCAGCAGGATGCCGGTCACCAGCCGATCGGCCTCGGTCAGGTCCGCGGCGGTGACCTTCGCGTGGCTGCCCTCGCGCTCGCGCCGGTCGAACGCGTGCAGGATCCAGCTCGACTCGAGGTCGATGAGGATGGCGCGGTCGTGCGCGCTGCCCGTCGGCTCGAGGATGCCGACCACCGTGAACGGGTACTCGGTGTGCACGTGGCCGGCGTGGTCGTCGGCGCCCTCGCGGCTCTGCCCGGACCCGTGCGTGAGGAACACCTGCTGCCCGACCGCAAGTCCCGTGCCGCGCGCGGCCGCTGCACCGAGGACGATCTCGAACGGCCGCTTGAAGGCGCGGCCCGTGGCGAGCTTCCACGGCTCGCCCGCCACCGGCTCGAACTTCTCCAGGAAGTCGCGCGTCGAGGCCATGGTCGGGTAGCCGCGGTAGCTGTCGCCCTGCTGCGTGGGGATGGCCCACTGCCACGGGAACGACCCCCTGATCTGCTGGTACTTCGCCCAGGTGATGGGGTTGGCGGGCGGGTTGGCGTAGAAGATGCCGTTGAGCACCGCCACCAGCGGGCTCGGGTCCGAGCTCACCAGGAGGTGCATGTTGCCCGATCCGCGGTCGAACGCGCTCCGTGCCGAGCTGCGCATGCCGAGGAGCACCAGGAGCAGCGCCACGCTGGTGGCCACCATGCCCACCGTCACCCAGGTGGAGAGCGGCCGCGCGCGGAGGCTGCGCACCACGATCTGCCAGTCGGTCAGCGTCCGTGCGCTCACGAGGTACCTCCCTTGATGAACGGGTCGATCGACTCGGTTCGCGCAAACCGCGACCGCAGCGACGGGTCATGGCTCGTGCAGAGCAGGGCGGCACCGTCGGCGCGGCAGGCTTCCTGGATCAGGTCCATCGCCGCGGCCGCGTTGGCGGGGTCCAGGCTCGCGGTCGGTTCGTCCGCGAGCACCAGCGCCGGCCGCGCGGCGAGCGCGCGCGCCACCGCCACGCGCTGCTGCTGCCCCACGGACAGGCGGTCGACGTCGGCATCCGGGTCTGGGATGCCCAGTCGCCCCAGGAGCGCCTCCGCGCGGGCGCCGTGCTCGGCCGCGGGCAGCTCGCTGAACATGAGCGCCGCAAGCACGTTCTCCGCCGCGGAGAACCCGTGCAGCAGATTGAAGGTCTGGAAGATCATGCCGATGCGGCGGCCGCGCGCCTCGTCGCGCGCCGCGCCCCGCAAGGCGCTGATCCGCACGCCGGCCACCTCCACCGACCCGGCCGACGCGTCGCGCAGCCCGGCGACCAGCTGGAGCAGGGTGCTCTTTCCCCGGCCCGAGCCTCCCACCAGGAGAGCATGTTCTCCCGCCGCGAGCGACAGGACGGGGACGGAGAGCGACCAGTCGGCGCCGGGAAACGCGAACGCCAGGTCCGTGATGCGCAGCGGTGGATCGGCCATGGGCTTCGTAGTCTACGCGCGCCGCTGCCGCTCCCGCGGTCACGCCACGTCCGCAAGCCCCAGCGCGCTGCCGTAGGCGTGCATCAGCTTGCGGCGGACGGCGCGGTGCTCGGGAAGCGCAAGGTCGGGGTCCCGGTCGATCCACTCCTTGGCATCGCGGCGCGCCAGGCGCAGGAGGTCGGCGTCGCGCTCGAGGTCCGCCACCCGGAAGGGCGGCAGGCCGCTCTGGCGGCTTCCGAACAGCTCCCCCGGCCCGCGGATGGCGAGGTCAAGCTCCGCGATCTCGAAGCCGTCGTCGGTCTGCCCGACGGCCTCGAGGCGGCGCACCGCATCGAGGGTCAGCGGATCCCCGATGAACACGCACAGGCTACGGCGCGTGCCGCGTCCCACGCGCCCGCGCAGCTGGTGGAGCTGGGCAAGCCCGAAGCGGTCGGCGTGCTCCACCACCATGAGCGACGCGTTGGGGACGTCGACGCCCACCTCGATCACCACCGTCGCCACCAGCACGTCGATCTCGTGCCGCCGGAACCGGTCCATGGTCGCCTCGCGTTCGTCGCGGGGCATCTGCCCGTGCACCACGCCGATCCGCGCTCCCGCGAACGCGCCCGCGGCGAGCGTGCACGCCGTGCCCTCCGCGTCCTTGAGCCCGGTGGCGCTCTCCTCGACCGCGGGCACCACCACGTAGCACTGCTCGCCGGCGTCGATCCGCCCGCGCAGGTAGGCGTACACCTCCTGCTCCCTCTCGCGCGTCACGACGCGCGTGGTCACCGGCTGGCGCCCCGCCGGGCGCGAGCGGATCACCGACACGTCGAGGTCGCCGAACACCGTCAGCGACAGCGTGCGCGGGATCGGCGTCGCGGTCATCACCAGCACGTGCGGGACCTCGCCCGAGTCGGCCGCGACCTTCGCGCGCATCGCGGCCCGCTGCTCCACGCCGAAGCGGTGCTGCTCGTCGATCACGGCAAGCGACAGCGACCGGAACCGCGCGCCCTCGAGGAGCAGCGCATGGGTGCCCACGGCGATCTGCGCCTCGCCGCTCGCAAGCCGCGCCAGCGCCTCGCGCCGCGCCGCGGCACCGAGGCTCCCGGTGAGCAGCTCCACCCGCACGTCACTGCCCGCGAGGAACCGAGAGATCGACGCAAAGTGCTGCTCCGCGAGGAGTTCCGTCGGCGCCACCATCGCCGCCTGCCCGCCGGATGCAACCGCGGCGAGCATGCCGTAGAGCGCCACCGCGGTCTTGCCGCTTCCCACGTCCCCCTGCAGCAGGCGGTTCATCGGGAGAGTCCCGGCCATGTCCGCCGCGATCTCGGCGCATGCCGCCACCTGGTCGTCCGTGAACGCGAAGGGGAAGCGCGCGCGGATGCGGGCGTCCACCGCCGCGGTCACCGGCACCGCGCGGGCGCGCGAGGAGGTGCGCATGCGGTGCTTCTTCATCATCACGCCGAGCTGCAGGACGAGGAGCTCCTCGAGCGCCAGCCGCCGCCGCGCCTCGAGCACCTCGTCCTGCTCGCGCGGCGCGTGCATGCGCCGGTAGCAGTCGGCGAGCGGCGGCAGCGCGCGCGAGGCGCGGTACTCGGCCGGGAGCGGATCCTCCATCTGCGCCGCGAGCGGCTCGAGCACGGCACGCACGGCACGCTCGACCTGCGCGCTCGAGAGCTCCTCGCTCGCGGGGTAGACGGGGCGAAGGCGCTCCTCCCGGGCGGCGGCCGGCTCCCCGACCTCGGGCTCCCACCTTGGGTTCGCCAGCTCCAGGTACTTCCCGCGGAGCTTCGCCTGCCCCTGCAGCACGCCGCGCGAGCCCGGGTGAAGCCTTCCCCGCATCCACGGTGCGTTGAACCACACCGCACGCACCGTGCCGGTGGCGTCCTCGAAGGTGGCCTCGGTGCGCGGCTTCGGCCGGGGCGCGTGCCGCACCGAGGCCGCCTCCACCCGGACGGCCGCGATCGGCGACTCGCCGCGTGCGCACAGCTCCGCCAGCTCCGCGACGGTGCGCTCGCCCCGGTCGCGCTCCCAGCGCATCGGGAGGTGGCGCAGCAGGTCCCCCGCGGTCGAGATCCCCAGGTGGCGGAACGCGGGCACCGTCCGCGGCCCGATGCCGGGGACCGCTTCGATCGGTGTCGACGGCCGAAGTTCCTTGTCCGGCATGGTGCTCCCTGCGCGGACGTATCGTAACGGCGTGGCAAGGCGACCCTTCGATCCCAGCCTCGCGCGGGGCGGGCTCTTCGATCCGCAGCCCGCGCGGCCCGGCGCCGAGACCCCGGCCCAGGGATCGCCGCCGCCGCTCACCGTCACGCAGGTCTCCGAGCGGATCCGCGGCGCCGTGGATGCGCTCGGGCGCGTGCGCGTGGTCGGGGAGGTGAGCAACTTCGCCAACCGGCGCCACTGGTACTTCACGCTCAAGGACGCCGAGTGCCAGGTCGACTGCGTCATGTGGGCGTCCCGCTCGGCGTCCGCGGGGTTCGTCCCCGACGACGGCACGGAGGTGGTGGTCACGGGAACGGTGACGCACTACGGACCGCGCGGGCGCACGCAGCTGGAGGTGTCGTCGATCGAGCGTCGCGGCGAGGGCACGCTGCAGGCGCGCTACGACGCGCTCCGGCGCGAGCTGGAGGCCCTCGGCTGGTTCGATCCCGCGCGCAGGCGCGAGCTCCCGGCCTTCCCGCGGCGCGTCGCGGTGATCACGAGCCTCGGGGCCGACGCGCTGCAGGACGTCCTCCGCACCGCGCGCATGCGCGCCCCCTTCGTCGACATCCTCGTGGTCGGGGTCCCGGTGCAGGGCCCCGAGGCCGCCCCTGCCGTCGCGCAGGCGATCGCCGCGGTGGACCGGCGCGCCGACGAGCTTGGCATCGATGCCGCCATCGTCACCCGCGGCGGCGGGAGCATCGAGGACCTCTGGGCATTCAACGAGCGCGTCGTCGCCGAGGCCGCGTACCGGGCCACGGTGCCCCTCGTCTCCGCGATCGGCCACGAATCCGACACCACGATCCTCGACTTCGTCGCCGACCACCGCGCATCGACGCCCACGCAGGCGGTGATGGCGCTCTTTCCCGACCGTGCCGCCGAGGCCGAGCGGGTGGACTCGCTTGCGGGGCGCGCGGCGCGCTCGGCCCGGCGCCGGATCGCCGAGGCGCGCACGCGCCTTGCCTACCTCGCCCGGCACCCGCTCCTCCGCTCGCCGCGCGCGGCGCTCGAGGTCCGTCGCGCCGAGGTCGAGCGCCTGTCGGCGCGGCTTCGCTCCGCGGCCCAGCTCCGCCGCGGGACGGCCGAGCGCCAGCTCGCCGCGCTTCGCGTCCGCCTCGACGCGCTCCGGCCCGCCGCCCGGCACGCGGCCGCCGCGGGTCGGGTCGAGGCGCTCGCCTCCCGCCTCCACGCCGCGGCCCGTCGCGGTGCCGCCGACCGCCGCCGCCACGCCGACGCGCTCGACCGGCAGCTGCGCATCCTCGGGCCGGGCGAGACGCTCGCGCGCGGATGGTCGCTCTCGTTCGACGCGTCCGGGCGGCTCGTGCGCAGGGTGGCCGACGCCCGCCCCGGCACCGCGCTCGTCACGCGCCTCGCCGACGGCGAGGTCCGCTCCACCGTCGATCCCGCCGCGCCCGGCAACGGGTAACGTCCTTCCACGCCGGAGTCCATGCCATGAGCAAGCCCGCCCGCAAGTCCACCGCCAAGGGCACCGAGCCCGACCCGAACGATCCCGCCGTCGCCGCGCTCGGCTTCGAGGAGGCGGTGGAGGAGCTCGAGCGGATCGTCGAGCGCATGGAAGGCGGCGAGTCGTCGCTCGAGGAGAGCCTCCGCGAGTACGCCCGCGGCGCTGCGCTGGTGCGCCGCTGCCGGCAGGTGCTCGACCAGGCCGAGCAGCGCATCGAGTCGATCGGCGGCGCGCAGCTCGACGCCGGCGCCGAGCCGCGCACGCAGGGGAACGGCGGCTGACGCCGCGCGGCCGCGCATGAAGGACTGGACCGACGTGGCGATCGCGCTGCCGACGTTCGTGAACGTCGCGTTCGCGTTCGCCTTCGGCGCATGCGCCGGCAGCTTCGTGCACGTGGCCGCGTACCGCGTGCCGCTCGGGATCAGCGTCGTGAGCCCGCCGTCCCGCTGCCCGACCTGCGGGTTCCGCCTGCCGTGGTACGACAACGTGCCCATCGTCGCGTACCTCCGCCTGCGCGGGCGGTGCGCCGCGTGCGGGGTGCGCATTCCATCCCGCTATCTCTGGAGCGAGGTGGGGATGGGGCTCCTGTACGCGCTGGCCGTGGCGGTGCTCACGTTCCCGGTGCGAGGCAGCGCATGGCACGAGGTGGGCCACGGGTGGTGGTCGGAGCAGGGGCTGGTGCACGGCATGCCCGCCTTCCTCGCGGTGTTCACCGGGCTCGCGGCGCTCGCGGCGATGACCGCCACCGATGCGCGCAGCTTCCTCATCCCGGTGGCCATCCCCACGTTCGCGTCCGTGGCTGCGTTCGTGCTTTGGCCGCTCGCGGCCCTCCTGCAGCGCGATGGCTCGCCGCCGTTCCCGCTCGAGACGCCGTCCTGGGCGTCGTGCATCGCGGCGCTCGGCGGGATGGCAGGCCTTGCCGTGTCGCGCGTGCTGCTCGCCGCCGGCGTGCTGCCCCGGTCCTTCGCCGACTGGGACGACTTCGCCACGCACGAGGGCGACGTCTATGCCGACTACCCGTTCGCACGCCGCGAGATGGTCAAGGAGGTCGCCTTCGTCGGCCCCGCCGTGCTGCTTGCGCTTGCCGGTGCCGCGCTGGCGCCGCACGTCCCCCACGAAGGCCCGCTTCCGGCGCCGCTTGGGGCGTTCCTTGCCGTGGCCACGGGCTTCCTCGTGGGCGGGGCGATCGTCTGGGCGCTGCGCATCGTGGCGACGCTCCTCCTCGATTCGGAGGCGCTCGGCCTCGGCGATGTCCACCTGATGGCCTGCGTCGGGGCGGTGTTCGGCTGGAAGGTGGCCGTGGCCGGGTTCCTGGTGGCGCCCTTCGTGGGATTGGCATGGTGGCTCGTCAACCTGTTCCGGCGCGCGCCCATGCGCGTGCCGTACGGACCCTCGCTTGCCGTCGGATCGGTGGTGGCGTGGCTCCTCAAGCCCGCGCTTGCGGCGGTCATCGCGTGGGGCCTTTCGTCCATGGCCGACCTCGGCGGGCACGCCCGTTCGTCGCCGGGCGAGGCGCTCGGCGTGTGCCTGGTGCTCGGCACGGCGGCCACGGTGGCCGCAGCCATGGCCCGCCGGTCCGGTGGCCTGGCGGCCGCGGCGTCCATCGTCCTGATGCTGGCGGCCGTGGTCGGCTGGATCCTCGCCGCACCGAGCCGGGCGGGCCTGGGTGCTGCATCGGGCGCCATCCTCGCGGTGCTGAGCCTCGTGGGCAGCGTGCTGTGCGGTTCGTGGCTCGAGGAGGATCCGGGGCCCCGGACTGCGCTTCGTCGGATCCTCCGGGTGCTCGCATTTGCGGTGGTGGCGGTCGGGGTCTTCATGCTGGTGGCCCGTCCACCTGTCGGAAATCCATAAAAACGCCTGCCATGCCCTTTACAGGGGCATTCTGCCCGGGTTGAATGATGGCGCCCGCAAGGATGCGGGCAGGGGTGCAGCGCACCCCGACGGACCGTTTGCCCCGTGAAAGGACTCAGCACGCCATGATGAACACCCGCTGGATCGCCGCACCCGCGCTCGCCCTCGTCGCGACGCTCGCCGGTTGCAACGACGCGCAGAAGAACGCGCAGTCGGAGCTCCTCAACCAGAACGAAGACCTCGCCAAGCAGCTCTCCGACAAGGACGATCGCCTCAATGCGCTCGGCGAGCAGCTTGCGCGCGTGCAGCAGCAGGCCAACGACCTGCAGTCGCAGCTCGACGAGTGCAACCAGCGCGCCGCCGCGCCCATGCCCGCTGCCGAGGAAGTCGTGGTGGCGGATGCCAAGGACTTCCAGGGCATCGAGGGCGTCGAGGCCACCGTCCACGGCGACGACATCCACCTCACCATTGCCAACAGCCTGCTCTTCGACTCCGGCAAGACCGTGCTGAAGGACGGGGCCAAGAAGTCGCTCGACAAGATCTCGTCGGCCATCAAGGAGAAGTACGGCGACCGCGAGATCCTCGTCGTGGGCTACACCGACACGGACCCGATCCGGCGCACGGCCTTCAGCACCAACTACCACCTCGGCTTCGAGCGCGCGTTCGCGGTGCGCGGCTACCTCGACCGCAAGGGCGTCGCCGGGCCGCACATGGGCCTGATGAGCTTCGGCCCCGATCGCCCGGCGGGCACGAAGGAGAAGAGCCGCCGCGTCGAGGTGATCGTGACCGGCAAGGACGCGCCCGCCGTTGGGTCGACCGCGGAACCCCGCAACGATGCGCCGGCCGCGGCCAAGTCCACCGCCCGCACCACGACGGGCAAGTCGAGCGGCGCGCCGTCGAGCCTGCGAAAGGCCTCGAACGGCCGAACGACCTCCTCGTCCGCCAAGAAGAACTGACGGCCCCTCCCGATTCACGCCCTGGGCCGGTCCCGCGTCGCGGGGCCGGCCCGGTCGTTTCAGGCCCAGTCTCTGTCAGGCCCAGTCTCTTCAGGCCCGGTCGTTTCAAGCCCGGTCGTCCGTTCGGCGCGGTCGCGGTCGCTTCAGGGCACCCTGATCTGCAGGCCCTTCTCTCGGACCTGCATCAGCAGGGCATTGGCCTGGTCGAGCGCCTCGCGAAGTCGGCGGACGCTGTCGGCAAGCCCGTCGTAGAGGGCGGGGTCCGCCACGAACTTGCCGGCCGTTCCCTCGCCCTGCGCCACGCGTGCCACGATGCCGTCCACCTGCGCCATCGCCGAAGCCAGCGAGTCGGCGGCCCGGACCAGCCGCTCGGAGAGCCTGCGCGCGTCCTCGCCGACCGACTGCGCCAGGTTGCCGACGATCTGCACCGTGTCCGTGGCCTCGTCGAAGAGGGTGCCCGCCTTCGCCGCGGCCGCACGCACGTCCGCGCGCAGCGCCTCGTCGCCGAGCCATCCGTTGGCGCGGTCGATGGCCGACTGCGCGCCGGCCAACGCCAGGTCAAGCCGCTCCTGCAGCCCAAGCGCACGGCCCTGCACGCTCATCGGCGGCTCTGCGCGTGCGAGCATCGGTCCATCCCTCGGTGCGCCGGGGTCGACCGCGAACGACACCTCCGAGGCCCCGCCGACGATCGACTCCGCAAGCCGCACCGATGCCGACGCAGGGACTCGGGCATCCTCGCGCAGCTCCACGGTGATGCGCACGGGAGGGTCCCACGCGGGGTCCGCTGCCACGGCGGTCACGGTCCCCACCGGCACGCCGTGCAGGGTCACGCGGCTTCCCGCGCGGACCCCCTGCGCCGACACCGTCTCCACCAGCACCGGGAAGCGCCGCTCCAGGAGCGGCTGCAGCTTCCCGAACGCCAGCAGCAGTCCCGCCAGCCCGGCGAGCGCCCCGATGGCGGTCAGCCCGATCGCGAAGTCGCGGGAGGTGGGTGCGCGGTCTGGGTCCATCCGGGCATCATCCCGCATCTCGGCCCGGCGGGCAACGCGCCGGGCGTACCATCCCCGCGCGATCCATGGACGGAGCGTCGACACCGGTCCCGCCGCGAACCCCCTACGGGCATGCCGAGATCCATCGCGGCGCGGTGTTCGCCGTGGAGCGCGTGGCGTACCGCGACGACGAGGGCCGCGAACTCGTCCGCGACGTGGTGCGCCATCCGGGCGCGGTGACGGTGATCCCGGTGCTCGACGACGGACGCCTCGTGATGATCCGCAACTGGCGCGTGGCCGTGTCGGGCTGGCTCGACGAGTTCTGCGCCGGCAAGCTTGAGCGCGGCGAGGATCCCGCCGTGGCGGCAGCGCGTGAACTCGAGGAGGAGACCGGGTACCGTGCCGCCATCATCCGCAAGGTCGGCACCTTCTTCACCAGCCCGGGGTTCGCCGACGAGCGCATGCACGTCTTCGAGGCCCGCGGCCTGGCGCCCGTGCCGCGCCGCCTCGAGGCAGGGGAGCAGATCGAGGTGGCCGTCCGCTCGGTCGAGGAGCTCCGCGGGATGATCGCCGGCGGCACCCTTCAGGACGGCAAGACGCTCGGTGCGTTCACGCTCTGGACGCTCGGGGGGGCGCAGGCCCGATGAGCTGGGAACGGCCCGATCCCGACCCCGCGGGCTTCCTCGCCTGGAGCGTGCCGCTGGTGCGCTTCGCGGGCATCCGGTTCCGGGTGCACTTCACGTTCCTCGCCTATGCGGCGCTCGTGCTCCTCATGGCGGCATTCGGCCCGCCCGGGGGCACGCCGCTCCTCGGCATCGCCTCGAACGTCACGGCCATCGCGGCGCTGTTCGTGGTGGTGCTCGTGCGCGAGGCGGCGCGCGCGCTGGTGGTTCGCGCCGCCGGCGGCAGTGCCGACGAGGTGATCCTGTGGCCGCTCGGCTCGCTTCGCGGCATCGATCCCGCGCCGGGCGCGCGTGCCGCGCTGCTGGCGGCTGCGCCTGGCCCGGCGGCGTCGCTTGTCCTGCTTGCGGTGGTCGGCATCCCGCTCGGGCTCGCCACCGGGGAGTGGGCCGCCGTGGCCGTCCCGGACCCGCTCGACGCATCGTGGCTCAGCAACCCGCACCCCGCGTGGATGGAAGTGCTGTGGATCACCCAGTGGACCGGGGTGCAGGTCTTCCTGATCGCGCTCCTTCCGCTGGTGCCGCTCGACGGCGGCAGGGTGGTGACCGCCATCGCCATGCGCTCGCGCGGGGAGTTCGACGCGCCGCGCGTCACCGCCACCTTCTCGCTCGTCGCCAGCGGCGTCCTCGGCATCGTTGCGATGGTCCGCGTGTACCCCACGCTGCTCTCGGTGGCGATCGCCTGCGCGGGCTTTGCGGCGGTGCAGCTGTGGCGGCTGCGTGCGGGAGACTCCGTGGCAGTGTCCGCGCGGCCCGAGTGGATGCCGCCCCGCGACGATGACGACCGCGAGGAGCGCGAGCGCGCCGAGCGCGAGCGAACCGCCCGCGCCGCCGAGGAACGGGCGGTCGATGCCGTCCTCGAGAAGATCGCCCGCGAGGGCGCCGACCGCCTGACCGATGCGGAGCGCGCGACGCTTGCCCGGGCCACCGAGCGGCGCCGCGGGGACCGCCGCTGAGCGCACGCACGGGGCATTCCGATTATCGTCCTCGCTTCGCCATGGGCATCCACGATCGACCGTACTACCGCGCCGGAAGCGGCCAACCACCGAGGCATCCGCTGCCGCACGGCTGGAGCGCCACGGTCTGGATCATCGCGCTGTGCGTGGCGGTATTCGTGGTGGACGGGTTCCTTCCCAAGGGCGTCGAGCCGGTGGGTTCGCGCCTTGCCGACGGACTGACCGCGGCAGAGTTGCGTTCGCTCGATCCATCGAACGTCCGCCTGCAGGTCCCGCAGCAGGTGTCGCGCGACGTGGCCATCGGCCAGGCCGGGTACGTGGATCCCGCAAGTGGGTCGGCCACCCTCCTCGGCGAGGTCGAGTACCGGGTGAACCACCCGCTGCAGCGATGGGGCTACTTCTCCACGGCGCGCGCCGTGTACGGCACGGACCCGATCCTCGGCTCCACGGGCTACGAGGTCTGGCGCTTCATCACGTTCCAGTTCCTGCATGCGAACCAGACGCACCTGCTGTTCAACATGCTGACGCTCTGGTTCTTCGGGCCGATGGTCGAGCGGTTCCTGGGAACCAAGCGCTACGTCGCCTTCTACCTGCTGTGCGGCGTCGCGGGCGCGCTCTGCTACCTGCTCCTCAACGGGCTGGCCATCGGCGGCCAGGCTGCGTTCGGCGAGTCGTTCCGACTTCCCGGGCTCCTCTTCAACGACCCGACGACGCCGCTCGTCGGTGCATCGGCCGGCGTGTTCGGCGTGATCATGGCCTGCGCGTACCTGGCGCCCAACGCCGAGGTGGCGCTCTTCTTCGTGATCCCCATGCGCCTGGGGACGCTGGCCTACGGTCTGCTGGGCTTCGCGCTGCTTGCGGTCATCTTCGGGTGGTCCAACGCGGGCGGCGAGGCTGCGCACATCGGCGGCGCGCTTGCCGGGTGGTGGCTCATCCGCAATCCCGCGCACCTGCACGGCCTGCTCGACTTCGTCGGCCAGTACGACCCCACCAGCCGCGTGGCGCGCGCACGCGCCGGCATGCGACGCTCCGTCGGCGGCCCCGTGGGGCGCGACCCGGGCGCCGCGGAGGTCAACCGCATCCTCGACAAGATCACCGCGCAGGGGCTGCATTCGCTCAGCGAGGACGAGAAGCGAACCCTCCGCGAGGCGAGCCGCAGGTCCCGGTGAGCGCGCTCCGCTTCGAGGTCCTCGCGCGCTGCGGCGCCAACCGTGCGCGGCTCGGGCGAGTGCACACGCCCCACGGCTCGTTCGACACCCCGGCATTCATGCCCGTGGCCACGGCCGCGGCGATGAAGGGGCTGACGCCGGCGCAGGTGCGCGGCACGGGCAGCCAGATCATCCTGAACAACGCCTATCACCTCATGCTCCGTCCGGGCGGCGACCTCCTGGAGCGCTTCGGAGGCTCGCGGCGACTGATGCGCTGGGACGGGCCGATGCTCACCGACAGCGGCGGCTACCAGGCGTACAGCATGAGCGACACCGCCCGGCTCGACGAGGACGGCGTCACGTTCCGCAGCTTCGTGGACGGCTCCAGGGTGCACCTCGGGCCCGAGTCGAGCATGCGGGTCCAGAACCAGATCGGGGCCGACATCATCATGGCCTTCGACGACTGCCCGCCCGCGGCGCTGCCGAACGACGGCGACGAGCGGCGCCTCGCGCGCACCCGTGGGGTGGCCGACCACGCCCGGCGGCTTGCCGAGGCGCACGAGCGCACGCTCCGCTGGCTGGGGCGGTGCGTGAAGGCGCACGCCCGCCCGCGGGAGCAGGCGCTCTTCGGCATCGTGCAGGGCGCCACCGACCTCGACCTGCGCCGGCGCTCCGCCGAGGGCGTCTGCTCCTTCGACCTCCCGGGCTACGCCATCGGCGGCGTCGCGGTCGGGGAGGGGACCGACGCCATCCGGACGGTCGTGGAGTTCACCGCGCCGCTCCTGCCCGACGACCGCCCGCGGTACCTGATGGGGGTGGGGTACGAGCGGGACCTGGTGATGGCCGTGGCCGCGGGGGTCGACATGTTCGACTGCGTGCTTCCCACCCGCAACGGCCGGAACGCCAACGCCTTCACCCGGGAGGGACCGATCCGCCTCCGGAACGCCTGCCATGCCGAGGACCCCCGGCCGATCGACGCCGGCTGCGACTGCGAGGCCTGCGGCGGTGGTTTCAGCCGGGCCTACCTGCGGCACCTCTTCGCGGCCGAGGAGATGCTCGGCCCGACCTTGGTGAGCATCCACAACATCCGCCACTTCCAGCGGCTTATGATGGATGTCCGGGCCGCGATCCGTGACGATGCGTGGCCGTGGCTCCTGTCGTCCTGGCCGTGCCTCGGCCGGCAGCAGCCTGCAACCGATTCGGACAGACCATGACCACCGCCTCGCTCCTCGTGCAGTCCATCCTCGCCCAGGCCTCGCAGGGTCCCTCGCTCCCCGGGGCGCCCGCAGCGGCGCCGGCGGCGGGTGCGGATGCGGCCGCCGCCGGCGCCGCGGCGCCGCAGGCGGCGCCCGCGGGTCCCGGCTTCATGATCATGATGGTGGTCCTCCTCGGGGCCATGATCCTCTTCAGCTTCGTCAGCGCCCGGCGCGAGAAGAAGAAGCGCGCCGCGCTCCTCGACAACATCAAGAAGCACGACAAGGTCCTCACCATCGGCGGGGTCGTCGGCACGGTCGTCGAGATGAAGGACGATGCGGTCGTCCTGAAGGTCGACGAGACGTCCAACACCCGCATCACCTTCACGAAGACCGCGATCTCGCAGGTGATCCAGCAGGGCGCCACGACCTGACCGGCTGCCCGCTTCCCGCGCACGACGCCCGCCGCCCAAGACGCCACTGATGCAACTGCTCTTCCACACGCTCATCCTCCCGCTCCTCCTCGTCGTCTACGTGGCGGGGGTGCGCAAGTCGTTCGCACCGCTCAAGCGCTCGCTGGCAGACGTCATCGTCATCGCGGCGACGTGCATGGTGATGTTCCTTGCCATCGTGCCGTTCGACCAGAAGATCAAGCTCGGCCGCGACCTCCGCGGCGGCGTCAGCCTGATCTACGCGGTCAACATGCCGCCGGAGGCCGATTCCCAGGCCAAGTCCGACCTGCTGACGCAGACCATCAAGACGCTCAAGAACCGCGTCAACCCGCAGGGCGTCCTCGACCTGACCATGACGCCGCAGGGCGAGGACCGCATCGAGGTGGTCATGCCGCTGCCGGGCGACGAGGTTCGCACGGCGCAGAAGTCGTACAACGCGGCGCTCGGCGCGCTCCTCGAGAAGGCGCGCCTCACGCCCCGCGAGCTCGATGCCGCGCTCGCCGCCGGGAATGTCGCCGAGCTCGCGCGCGGCGACGCCGCCCGTGCCGCGCAGCTCGAGAGGCTGCAGGCCGCGTGGACCGCGGCCCGCGACGCGCGCAAGGCGTTCGACGACGCGCAGCGCGCCGGGACGCAGGGCTCGGACCTCGACCGGCTGGCCGATCTGGCCGCAGCCGCGGAGGTGTCGTACGAGTCGCAGCGCTCGTCGGTGCAGACCGGCACGCTCACCGCCAGCCGATGGCAGCGCGCCCTGGCGCTCGGCGAATCAGGCAAGAAGCCGCAGGAGCGCACCGACGCAATCGCCGCGCTGAAGGCGGAGTTCCCTGCCGCGGTCGGCGAGATCGACGCGGCGCTCAAGGCGTGGGACTCCTACTCGGGCCTGCGGACCGTGCTCGACGACCCCGAGGACCTGAAGCGCCTCCTCCGCGGGGCGGGCGTCCTCGACTTCCGGATCGCGGTCACGCCGCAGAACTCGCTGGGAGTGAACGTCGAGGACCTCCGCAAGCAGCTCGCCGAGGGCGGTGCGCTCGCGGCGGAGGGCCCCGTGGCCCGCTGGTTCCGCATCAACTCGCTCGACGAGTGGGCGCGCACCCCGGAGCAGAAGACGGCGCTCGAGGCCAACCCCGTCCAGTACTTCGCGTCCATGCGCGGGCTCGTGGCGGGCACGGGCCCCGACCGGCAGATCTATGTCCTGCTCTGGACCACCCCTGACCGCAGCCTGACCCACGAGCCCGGCGGCAAGGAGTGGGCCATCAAGCAGGTCGGCCGCACGGCCGACGCGCTCGGCCGCAACGCCGTCAGCTTCCGCCTCGACGACACGGGCGGCTCGGAGATGGGGCGCCTCACGGGAGGCAACGTCGGGCAGCCGATGGCGATCGTCCTGGACAACCAGGTCTACACCGCGCCGAACCTCAACTCCAAGATCAGCGACAGCGGCATCATCGAGGGCAACTTCTCCGAGAAGGAGATCGATTACCTCGTGCGCGTGCTCGCCTCCGGCTCGCTCGGCGCGCGGCTCTCGCCGGAGCCCGTGTCCGTGAGCGTGCTCGGTCCAGCGATGGGCAAGGACAACCTCTCGCGCGGGCTCGACAGCGTGAAGATCTCGCTGTTCGTCACCTTCGCGGTGATGCTCGTCTACTACTTCATCCCCGGCCTCATCGCCAACCTGTCGCTGGTGGTCAACGCGCTGGCGATCTTCTTCTGCATGGTGCTGGTGGACGCCAACTTCACCCTGCCGGGCCTCGCGGGCATCGCGCTCACCATCGCCATCGCGGTGGACAGCAACGTGCTCATCTACGAGCGCCTGCGCGAGGAGCTGGTGGACAAGGGCGAGCGCCTCGCCGACGCGGTCGAGACCGCCATGGGCCGCGCCGCGAGCGCCATCATCGACGGCAACATCACCAACCTGATCGCGGTCGTGGTGCTGTACTGGTTCGCCGGTGCCGAGGTGAAGGGCTTCGCCCTCGTGATGGGCATCGGCACCTTCACCACGCTCGCCGCCGGCCTGATCGTCACGCACGTGCTGCTCCGCGCCTACGCGCTGGGCACCGGCGCGCGCACGGTGGGCATGCTGCCGATCGCCGTGCCGGCGCTCGCCACCGCGCTGCGCCCGAAGATCGACTGGCTGCGGTTACGGCACGTGTTCTGGGCGGGAAGCCTGGTGTTCGGCATCGTCTGCGTGGCGGCGCTCGTGAGCCGCGGCGAGGACATCCTGGAGACCGAGTTCCGCGGCGGAACGTCGATGACCATGTCGACGCGTCCCGCGCGCGAGGGCGAGGCCGCCGCTGCCGGGCGGATCATGCTCGAGCGGTCCGCGGTGGAGGAGCGGCTGCGCACGGCAGGTGCCGCAAGCGCATCCGATCCCATCCTGTCCGAGCTCCGCAACGCGGTGGTCCTCACCGTCGGCGAGGCGGGCGAGGGCGGTGCTTCGACCGGCTTCCAGATCAAGGTGCCGAACCCCACGGGGATCAGCGACGAGGCCAAGGTGGCCCCGGCGCTGACCGCCGCGGTGGTGGACGCCTTCAAGGACGACATGGACATCCGGCGTCCGGTGTCCTTCGACGGCGCCGCGGACCGTTCGTCCGCCGGGCGCGCGTTCCGGATCGACCGCCCGAACCTCGGCGACGTGCTCTCGCGCACCGGCCTCGACGTCCCCACCGACGAGGCGATCGGCGGCGTGGCCATCGTGGTCGCGTCGATCGAGCCTCCGATCGCGCCTGCCGATGCCGCCGAGCGCATCCGCCGCCTGCGCAGCCAGCCGGACTTCTCCGACGTGGCAGGGCGCTCGGTGGACGTGGTCGGCCTCAAGCCGTCGGGCGACGGCCGTTTCACGGAGATCGCCGTGGTCGTGGCCGACCCGGACCTCGCCGGCCGCAAGGTGTCCGATGCGGCGTGGCAGAAGAACTACGCCGACCTGGAATGGCGCCTGGTGTCGGGCGCGCTCAGCCAGCAGGCGTCGCTCGAGCAGGTGTCCAGCATCTCGCCCTCGGTGGCCCGCGACCTGGCCCGCCAGGCAGCCTTCGCGGTGGTCCTCTCCTTCGTGGGAATGCTCGTGTACATCTGGATCCGCTTCGGGAGCCTGCTGTACTCGGTGGCGACCATCGTGGGCGTGGTGTTCAACGTCGCGGTGTGCCTCGGCCTGCTGGCCATGACCGGCTGGATCGGGGAGACGGGCGTCGGCCACGCGCTGCGCATCCAGGACTTCCGCATCGACCTCAACGTCATCGCGGCGCTCCTGATCGTGATCGGCTACTCGCTGAACGACACCATCGTCATCCTGGACCGCGTGCGCGAGAACCGCGGCAAGCTGCCGTACGCCACGCGCGGAATCATCAACGACTCCATCAACCAGACGTTCAGCAGGACGCTGCTCACCGGCGGATGCACGGCGGTCACCCCGATCGTGCTCTTCTACCTCGGTGGGCCCAGCATCCAGCCGTTCGCGTACACGTTCTTCGTGGGTCTCGTGGCGGGCACGTTCTCGTCCGTCGCCATCGCGGCCCCGCTTGTCTATGTCCCCGGCAATGGATCGCCGGAGCAGGCCGGTGGCACTGCGTCCAACGCCACCGCCGCGGCCGCCTGACGGCCTCGGTTGTCCTGAATCGCCATGGAAGGAGATTCGCCATGTCAAACGCAGCCCGCCTCACTGCCGTGATCGTCGTCGTCGCGGTGGCGGCCATCGGCCTCTACCTCGCGCTCACCTCGCCGTCGCAGCCCGCTGCGGCCACGGCCGGCGCAGAGTCGCTCACGCAGCCTGCTCCCGCGGAAGGGCTCGGAGAGCTCGCCGGCTCATCGTCGGCCTCCGCGCCCGCGGTGCCTCCCGCGGATGCCTTCGGCACCCCCAGCGGCACCATCGCGCCGGCCATCCCCGCGACGCCCGAAGCGTCCTCGAGCACGCTCGTCGGCGGCGCGGCCGGCGCGTCCATCGGCGGCGGTTCGGCTGCCCCCGGCGGCGCGCGCCCCACCGGCGCCGCCCCGACGACCCCCACCACCGTCGTCGGTGTTCCGATCGTGACCAACAGCCCCGACCCCGCGGGCTTGGCGGCCCCCGCCGGCGAGTCGTCCGCAAGGGAGTACACGATCAAGTCGGGCGACACGCTTGAGGCGATCGCACGCGCCGAGCTTGGCAGCGGCCAGAAGTGGAACGCGATCGTGGCGGCAAACCCCGGCCTGGACCCGAAGGCGCTGAAGATCGGCCAGAAGATCAAGCTTCCTGCCTCGGGTTCCGCCGCCTCGGGTTCCGCCGCCTCAGGTTCCGCCGGGTCCGGGACCGCTGCGACCACGGAGACCATGAAGTCCTCGGGCGGCAACACCTACACGGTGCAGCGTGGCGACACCCTGTACGGG
>VGXR01000032.1 GCA_016873255.1 Planctomycetota bacterium | reverse complement strand
AAGGAGCAGGCCGCCGGACGCAAGGGCGAGATCGAGGCCGTCGAGGTCAAGGACGAGCCCGAGGACGAGGGCGACGACGAGTGAGCCCCGGGCCCGGCGCCGAGGTCCATGGTGTTCCCGGCCGTCCGGAGGCGGCGCACGGCGAGCTGATGCTCCGGACGTTCGCCTTCCCCGCGGACGCGAATCCCGCGGGCGACATCTTCGGCGGCTGGCTCCTCGGGCAGATGGACATCGCGGGCGCCAGCCTCGCGCGCCGTCGGGCGCACGGGCGGGTGGCCACGGTCGCCGTCGCGCAGATGACCTTCCGGCTGCCGGTCTTCGTGGGCGACGAGGTCAGCTGCTACTGCACCATCTCCAGGGTCGGCACCTCGAGCGTCACCGTCGAGGTCGAGGCCTGGGCGAGGCGCCACGACGACAGCGGGACCGTCAAGGTCACCGAGGGAACCTTCACCTACGTCGCCATCGGCGCCGACCGGCGCTCGCGGCCGCTGCCCCCGGGCTGACCGCGGAGCGCCGCGCAATCGACGGCTCGTCAGCGCCCGGGGAAATCCGCCGCGGATGTGCTTGCATAATCATGCACAACTGTGTATATTCATGCACCCATGCCCGCGACCGCCCCAAGCCCCCTGCAGCGCCGTGCCCGGATCGCCGCCCTGATCGGCGCGAACCAGCTCTGGAGCCAGCAGGAACTGGCGGAGCTCCTCCGCCGGCGCGACGGGATCGTGGTCACGCAGGCGACGCTCTCGCGTGACCTGGCGGAGCTCGGAGTGGTCAAGGGCCCGACGGGCTACATGCTGCCCGGCGCCACCGCCGCCCTGCCCTCCGGGGACCGCGAGGCGACGCTCGCGACCGCGCTTCGCCAGCACCTGCTGGCGGTGACGCGGGGCGGCACCATGGTGGTGCTGCGCACGCCCTCCGGGCACGCCAACTCGCTCGCCATCGAGCTCGACCGCGCGGGCCTTCCCGGCGCCCTCGGCACCATTGCGGGGGACGACACCATCTTCGTGGCCGCCAAGGACGCCGACGCGGCCACGGCACTCGCACGCACCCTCGAGCGGCTCGCCCGCTCCGCCGCCTGACGCGCGGCAACGACTTCCCGGAGTGGACCGAACCATGGGAGACCGCCTTCGCATCGTCATCGTCGGGGCGCCCGGCTACACCGGCGCCGAGCTTGCCGGCATCCTCGCCGCGCACCCGGACGCGGAGCTCGTCGGCCTCTTCGGGAGCGAGCGGCGCGGCGCCGACGGCACGGTCGAGCTGATGTCGGACCTGTTCCCGCGGCTGGCCGGCACCTGCGACCTGCCGGTGCGCGCGGCCGACGCCGCCGCCATCCTGGCCTGCGAGCCCGATGCCGTGTTCCTCGCCACGCCGCACGAGGCGAGCGAGAAACTGGCACCGCGCCTCGTCGAGGCCGGCGTGACGGTCTTCGACCTGTCCGCCGCCTTCCGCCTGAAGGACGCAGCCCTCTACCCGAAGCACTACGGGTTCACGCACGCACACGCGGCGCTTCTTCCGGACGCGGTGTACGGGCTTCCGGAGGTGGCCGGCGACGCGCTCCGCGGCGCGTCCCTCGTTGCCTGCCCGGGCTGCTATCCGACGTCGGTGATCCTGCCGGTGCGCCCGCTCGTCGCCGCAGGCATCATCGATGCCTCGCGCCCGGTGATCGTCGACAGCGCCTCGGGAGTGAGCGGCGCCGGCCGCTCGGCCGCGGTCAAGAGCCTGTTCTGCGAGGTGAGCCTGCAGCCGTACGGCGTGCTGGCGCACCGCCACCAGCCCGAGATGGCGCAGGAGACCGGCGCGCGCGTGCTCTTCACGCCGCACCTCGTGGCGCTCGACCGGGGCATCCTGTCCACGATCCACGCCGACCTCGCGCCGGGCCGCTCGCTTGCCGATGCGCGCGAGTGCCTGGAGAGCGCCTACGCCGCCGCACCGTTCGTGCGCCTCCTGCCTGCGGGCCGCTGGCCGTCGATCGCCGCCGTCGAGCGCACCAACTGCTGCGACATCGCCCTCGGGACGGACGACTCGGGAACGCACCTCGTGGTCTCGAGCGCCATCGACAACCTCGTGAAGGGCGCTGCCGGCCAGGCCGTGCAGGCGTTCAACGTGCGCTTCGGCCTCGACGAGGCCGCCGGCCTGGGCATCGCGCGCCGCACCGCGGCGGGGGCGGCCTCATGAGCGGGCCGCTCGTCGTCAAGCTCGGCGGCGCGCTGCTCGACGACGCGGCGCGCTTCCCCGGCGTCTTCGACGCGCTTGCCCGCATGCACCAGCTGCACCCGGGCGGGCTGGTGATCGTGCACGGCGGCGGCAAGGCGGTCGACCGGCAGCTCGACCGGCTCGGCATCCGGACCGAGCGCCGCGAGGGCATCCGCATCACGCCGCCCGAGGCGGTCGAGCAGGTCACCGCCGTGCTCGCGGGCACCATGAACACGCAGCTCCTCGGCCTGCTGCTCTCGCGCGGCGCGTCGGCCGTGGGCCTGACGCTCTCCGACGGCCACCTGTCGCGCGCCGCGAAGGCCACGCGCCTCGGCTTCGACGCAGGGCGCGTGGGCGAACTGGCGGGAGGCGACGGCGCGCTCGTCGGCCACCTCCTCGCGGGCGGCTACCTGCCGGTCCTGAGCTCGATCGCCGTGTGCGAGGCGGGCGGGTTCCTCAACGTGAATGCCGACGACGCGGCGGCGCAGCTTGCGGGCATCGTCGGCGCAAGCGGCCTGCTCCTCCTCACCGACGTGCCCGGCGTGAGGGGCGCGGACGGCGCCGTGATCCCCGAGCTCGACGAGGCGCGCGCCGAGGCGCTCGTGGCCGACGGCACCGTCACCGGCGGGATGATCGCCAAGGTGCGGGGCGCCGTCGACGCGGCGCGGCGCGCGGGCGTCCCCGTCGTGATCGCCTCCTGGGCCGACCCCGCCGCGCTCGAGGCGCTCGCCGCGGGCGCATCCGTCGGCACGCGCGTGACCGCCACTGCCCTGCAAGGAACATCGACATGAGTTCGCTCGACCCCGTCGGCACCAAGGACCTCGCCCGCCTCTGCGACCTCGCCCAGCACGAGATCTCGGACATCCTCGCCACCGCGGCCGAGTTCAAGCGCAGCCCGCAGGCTGCCGCGGGCGCGCTCGCCGGCCGCAGCGTCTGCATGCTCTTCGAGAAGCCGAGCCTGCGCACGCGCATGAGCTTCGAGGTCGGCTGCTTCCGCATGGGCGCGCAGGCCATCTACCTCGACCACCGCGAGAGCCCGCTCGGCCGGCGCGAGACCGTCGCCGACTACGGCCGCAACCTCGAGCGCTGGTGCCATGCGATCGTGGCGCGCGTGCACTCGCACGCCACCGTCACGGGCCTGGCCGCGGCCACGCGCGTGCCCGTGGTCAACGCCCTCTGCGACCTGCACCACCCGTGCCAGGCGCTGGCGGACCTGCAGACGCTGCTCGAGCGCGGGTTCGACCTCAACCACTCGCGGCTTGCCTGGGTGGGCGACGGCAACAACGTCTGCCACTCGCTCATCGAGGCCGCATCGATCCTCGGATTCGGCATCACCGTGGTCACCCCGAGGGGCTTCGAGCCGGACGCCGGCATCGTCGGGCAGTGCGTCGCGCGCAGCATGCGCACCGGCGCCCGCATCGAGGTGACCGACGATGTCCGCGCCATCGCCGGCGCGTTCGCGGTCTACACCGACACCTGGACCAGCATGGGCCAGGACGACAGCGCCGCCAAGAAGGCCTGCTTCGAGCCCTACCAGGTCGACCGCGAGCTGATGGCCGTCGCCGGCCCGAAGGCCCTCTTCATGCACTGCCTGCCGGCGCACCGCGGCGAGGAGGTCACCGACGAGGTGATCGATTCGCCCGGCTCGCTGGTCTTCGACCAGGCCGAGAACCGCATGCACGCGCAGAACGCGCTGCTCTGCCACCTGCTCGCACCCAAGCACGCCGCGGGCCGCGCAACGGCCGCGGCGGCCGCACGCTGACCGACACCCACGCACCAAGGAACCGCATCATGACCACGAAGAAGATCGTCCCCACCAAGGTCTGCGTCGCCTACTCCGGCGGCCTCGACACCTCCTGCATCATCCCCTGGCTGAAGGAGACCTACGGCTGCCAGGTGGTGGCCTGCGTCGCCGACGTCGGCCAGGGCGAGCGCGAGCTCGACGGCATCGGCGAGAAGGCCACCAAGAGCGGCGCGAGCGAGTGCATCGTGGTGGACCTCAAGGAGTCGTTCCTGCGAGAGTTCGCCTTCCCGATGGCGATCGCAGGCAGCGTCTACGAGAACCGCTACCTGATGGGCACCTCGATCGCCCGGCCGATCATCGCTCGCGCGCAGGTCGAGGTGGCACTGGCCACCGGCTGCGATGCCCTCTGCCACGGGTGCACGGGCAAGGGCAACGACCAGGTTCGGTTCGAGAGCACCTACGCCGCGCTCGCGCCGCAGCTGCCCGTGATCAGCCCCTGGCGCATCTGGGACCTGAAGAGCCGCGAGGCGATGCTCGCCTACCTGAAGGCGCGCAACGTGCCGACCACGGCGAGCGCCGAGAAGATCTACAGCCGCGACGCCAACATCTGGCACATCAGCCACGAGGGCGGCGAGCTCGAGGACCCGTGGAACGCGCCGCCCGAGGACGTGTGGATGATCACCACCAGCCCGAAGGACGCCCCCGACGCGGCCGAGGACGTGTCGATCACGTTCAGCAAGGGCTACCCCGCCTCGGTCAACGGCAAGGCCCTCGACCCGGTTGCCCTGCTCACCGAGCTCAACGCGATCGGTGCCCGCAACGGCGTGGGACGCGTCGACATCTGCGAGAACCGGCTCGTCGGCATGAAGAGCCGCGGCGTCTACGAGACGCCGGGCGGGACCATCCTCATGGAGGCGCTGCGCGGGCTCGAGCAGCTGGTGCTCGACCGCGAGACGCTGCACCACCGCGAGCGACTCGCGCTCGACTTCGCCAAGATCATCTACAACGGCACGTGGTACAGCCCGCTGCGCGAGGCGATGTGGGCGAGCTTCGAGTCGATCGCGGGCGTGATGGACGGCGAGGTGGTGGTGCGCTGCCACAAGGGGCGCGCCGAGGCCGTGAAGCGCCGTTCGCCGAACAGCCTCTTCCACCACGGCTTCGCCACCTTCGGCGAGGACGAGGTCTACGACCACAAGCACAGCGAGGGCTTCATCCGCCTCTTCAGCCTGCCGATGCGCATCCGCGCGCTGCTCGGCCTGAGCGACGATGCCAAGGTGACCGCGGCGATGGCGGCGCGCATCGCGGCCGAGCACGGGCTCGGCGGCACCGGATGCTGCGGCGGCGCCCAGCAGAAGGCCAGCGAGTCCGGCGGCGCGGCCGGCGGATGCGGAACCGGCGGCTGCGGCTGCCAGCCGAAGTCCGCCGGCAACGGCACGAGCGCGGCGAACGCCCACTGACCCGAGGCACACCACCATGACCAACGCCATCTGGGCCGGCCGCCTCGAGGGCCAGGCCGACAACCTCTTCCGCGAGTTCAACGACAGCCTGCCCTTCGACCGGCAGCTCGTCCGCGAGGACATCGAGGGGAGCATCGCGTGGAGCAAGGCGCTCGTCCGCGCGGGCATCCTCACGGCCGGGGAGCAGCGCGAGATCGAGGCCGCGCTCGGCGAGATCCTCGCCGCATGGCGGCAGGACCCGTCGGTCATCGACGAGGCCGAGGACGAGGACGTCCACTCGTGGGTCGAGCGCCAGCTCGTCATGCGCGTGGGCGACCTCGGGAAGAAGCTGCACACGGGCCGCAGCCGCAACGACCAGGTGGCGACGGACCTTCGCCTCTGGACCGCGCGCCAGCTCCGGCTCCGGCAGGCCGAGGTCAAGGCGGTCATCACCGCGCTCGTCGACCTCGCCGAGCGGGAGAAGGTCACCGCCTTCCCCGGCTACACGCACCTGCAGCACGCGCAGCCCATCCTGCTCGCGCACTGGTGCCTCGCCTACGTGGAGATGCTGCGCCGCGACGCGGAACGGCTCTCGGACGCGCTGAAGCGCGTGCGCGTGTCGCCGCTCGGCTCGGGTGCGCTCGCCGGCACCGCGTACCCCGTGGACCGCGCGGCGCTCGCCAAGGACCTTGGCTTCCGCCTGCCGACCGCCAACTCGCTCGACGCCGTCAGCGACCGCGACTTCGTGGTCGAGACGCTCTCGGCATGCGCGCTGTGCTCGCTGCACCTCTCGCGCATGGCCGAGGACCTGATCTTCTACTCGACCAGCGAGGCCGCGCTCGTCGAGCTGCCCGATGCCTTCACGAGCGGCAGCAGCCTGATGCCGCAGAAGAAGAACCCGGACGCGTGCGAGCTGATCCGCGGCAAGTCGGGGCGGCAGGTCGGCAACCTGGTGTCGCTCCTCGTGACCGTGAAGGCGCTGCCGCTCGCCTACAACAAGGACCTGCAGGAGGACAAGGAGCCGCTCTTCGACAGCATGCGGCAACTCTCCATGTGCCTGCGCGTGCTGCCGCCGATGCTCGCGGGCCTGAAGGTCGACCGCGACCGCGCGCTGCACATGGCCGCCGAGGGCTACACCAACGCCACCGACCTCGCGGACTACCTGGTGCGCCTCGGCGTGCCGTTCCGCGAGGCGCACCACCAGGTGGGGCGGCTGGTGCGCACGGCCATCGAGCAGGACCGCGCGCTCGAGGAGCTCCCGCTGGAGGTCATCCGCCAGCAGGCCCCGCGCGCCAACCAGGACGTCTACGCGCAGCTCACCGTCGGCGCCACGCTCGAGAAGCGCGCCGTCGAGGGCGGCACGGCGGCGAGCGCGGTCGAGGACGCCATCGAGCGCGTGCGGCGCATGCTGCGCGAGCGCGCGGTGGCCGATGCGGTGGCCGGGGAGGCGGAGTTCCGCCAGGCCCGCGCCGACGACCTCGACGCCATCTGCTGGCTGGTCGACCACTGGGCCGAGCACGGCGAGAACCTGCCCCGCAGCCGCGAGGACATCCTCAAGGCGATCCTCGACTTCGGCGTCGCGGTGGTCGACGGCAAGGTCGTCGGCTGCGCGGCGCTCTGGATCTACACCCCGCAGCTGGCGGAGATCCGGTCGCTCGGCGTGCACCCCGACCACCATGGCAAGGGCGTGGGCCAGGGGCTTGTCCGCTACTTCCTGCAGCTGGCCGGCCAGCTCCACATCCCGAAGGTCTTCGTGCTGACCCGCGCACCGCGGTTCTTCGAGAAGGCGGGCTTCCGCCAGGTGAGCGTCAACAGCCTGCCGGAGAAGGTCCTCAAGGACTGCGCCGTGTGCCCCAAGCGCGAGCAGTGCGACGAGGTTGCGCTGGTGCACGACATCCCCGTGAACGGGAACGGGGGGAAGTGACGTGACGGCCTGCCCCGCCGCGACCGGCCCCGCGAGCGTCCCCTGCCCGACGGGCCCGGCGCCCGCGCTCCCGCCCGGATTCACCGCGTCCGCCGCGAGCGCCGCGATCAAGAAGCCCGGCCGCGCGGACATGGCGCTCCTGCGCTGCCCGGCGGGCGCGACGCTTGCCGCCGTCTACACCACAAACCAGCTGTGCGCGGCGCCGGTGCAGCTGAGCCGCCGCCACCTGCGGGAGAGCCGCGGCCACTGCGGCGCGCTGCTCGTGAATTCCGGCTGCGCCAACGCGGCGACCGGCGATCGCGGGATGGCCAACGCGATCGAGCTGGCCGATGCCGTGGCGCGTGCATGCGACATCGCCACCGTCGCGGTGCAGGAGAACTCGACCGGCGTCATCGGCGTGCAGCTCCCGATGGACCGCATGCTCGCGCAGGTCGCCCCCCTGGCCGCCGCCGCGGAGCACGGGAGCATCGAGGAGTTCGCGCGCGCCATCATGACCACGGACACCTACCCCAAGTGGGCCTCGCGCACGGTCGAGCACTGCGGGCGCCGTTGCACCGTCGTCGGCTGCTGCAAGGGCGCGGGCATGATCCACCCGAACATGGCCACCATGATCGGCGTGCTGCTGACGGACGCGGCCCTCGACCCGTCCGAGCTCGACGGCCACCTCCGCGCGGGCGTCGAGCGCAGCTTCCACCGCATCTCGATCGACGGTGACACCAGCACCAACGACAGCGTCTTCGCGCTTGCCTCCGGCGCAGCGGGCGGGGGCTTCCCCGCCGACGCGCTGCGGTGCGCGTTCACCGAGGTGGCGCGCGACCTCGCGCTGATGGTCGTGCGCGACGGCGAGGGCTACGAGCGCGGCATCCACGTCCGCGTGACCGGCGCGCCCACCGATGCCGATGCGCTGACGGTCGCGAAGACCGTCGCCAGCAGCCTGCTCGTGCGCTGCGCCGTCACGGGCGGTGACCCGAACTGGGGCCGCATCCTCGCCGCAGCCGGGCGAGCCGGGGTCCGGCTGGACCTCGACGACCTGTCGCTTGCCGTCGGCGGCGTCCGGCTCTTCGAGCGCGGCGGTCCGGCGGACACGCCGCTTCCCGACCGCGAGGCCGCCTTCCGGCAGCCCATGGTCGAGGTGCACCTCGACCTCGGCCGCGGCCCGGGGAGCGAGGAGTTCATCTCCTGCGGCCTGACGAAGGGCTATGTCGAGCTGAACGCCGACTACACCACCTGACGGCCGCGGTCCTCAGAACTGCCGCAGGAACCGCGCGTCGTTCTCGAACAGCCAGCGGATGTCGCTGATGCCGTAGCGGCGCATCGCGATGCGCTCGATGCCGAGGCCGAAGGCGAACCCGGTCCACTCCTCGGGGTCGACGTTCACGGCCCTCAGCACGTTCGGGTCGACCATGCCGCAGCCGCCGAGCTCGACCCACTTCCACTCGCCCCTGATGCGCATCTTCATGTCCACCTCGGCGCTCGGCTCGGTGAACGGGAAGAAGCTCGGTCGCATGCGCACCTCGGCCTCGGCGCCGAAGTAGGCCTTCGCGAACTGCACCAGCGTGGTCTTGAGGTCGGCCATCGTCACGCCGCGGTCGACGTACAGCCCCTCGATCTGGTGGAACATCGAGTAGTGGGTGGCGTCGTGCGTGTCGGGGCGGTAGACGCGGCCGGTGGCGACCACCTTGATGGGGAGCGGCCGGGTCTCCATGGCGCGGATCTGCACGGTGCTGGTCTGCGTGCGCAGGAGGCGCTTCACCCCGCCCTGCTCGCCCATGTAGAAGTTGTCGGTGGCGTCGCGCGCCGGGTGGCTCTCGGGGATGTTGAGCGCCGTGAAGTTGTGCCACTCGTCCTCCACCTCGGGGCCCTCGGCGAGCGTGAAGCCCATGCGCCCGAAGACGTCGATGATCTCGTCGATGGTGCGGCTCAGCACGTGGCGGCGGCCCTCGGCGAGCGGCGCGCCGGGCTCGGTGACGTCGATGACGGGTCCGCGAGGGCCCGCGGTCGCCTCGACCTCGGCGCGCCGCGCGTCGTAGGCCGCCTCGAGCGCCGCCTTGAGCTCGTTCAGGCGCTTTCCGAACGCCGGCTTCTGGTCCTTGGGGACGTCCTTCAGGCCCGCCATGATGGTCTTGAGGCGGCCGCTTCCGCCGATCCAGGCGGACTTCCATGCATCGAGCGCGTCGAGGGTGCCGGCCGCCGCAAGCGCGGCGGAGGCCTCGGACTGCGCGGAATCAAGGTCAGCGGGCATCCGCGTCAGGATACGGGCGGTCCCTATCGTCCGGCCACCATGACTACCAGCATCTCGACCGGCACCGGACTCGCGCTCCTCGCGGGGGCGATCGTTTTCCACGCGTTCATGTCCCTGGGCACCGGCTCGATGGAGCCGAAGGCCGAGGCCGCGTGGACCCCTGTCTTCATCCCCGCCGCGCTCGACCCGACGCAGTCCCAGGGCAGCGTCCGCGACGGGATCCCGGCCCAGGCCGCGCAGGCCCAAGGTGCCGCGGGCGCGGCGCACGTGGTGGGCATCGCCGCGGTCCCGACCCCGAGCTCGGGCAGCGGTACGGTGCTGTTCCGCGCATGGTCGAACGGGAACATCGATCGCCGGCTCATCAACTCGGCGGCGGGGCTGAGCTACCAGAACGGGTGGCAGGGACTGCAGAACCCGAGCACGCCCTGATGAGCGAGGCCGAGCCTCTGGGCGTCGGGCGCTCATCGGAGCGACCGGAGCGCGGGCGCGGGTCACGAAGGTGCGCGAAGGGAGCGGCGCGGGTCACGAAAGGCGAACGAAAAGCACCGCGGCCCGCCCCAACCGGGACGGGCCGCGTGGATTCACGTGGGTGTCGAAGTGACTCAGCCCTTCGCGGCCGCGGCCTTCTCCTTGGCCTTCTTGGCGAAAGCCGTCCGCTTGTCCGCGTTGGCGCGGCGGGTCGACTTGCGACCCTTCACCTGCGGGCCCTCCTCGCCGCCGACCAGCTGCAGCACCACCAGGTCGGTGGCATCGCCGAGGCGGCGCTTGTCCAGCTTCACGATGCGGGTGTAGCCGCCGGCCCGGTCCTTGTAGAGGGGGGCCACCTTCGTGAGGAGGTGCTGGATGAGGCGGGGCGCCTTGCGGAGCTCGCCGAAGCGGTTGAACTCGACCTCGTCGGCCGCGGGGAGTTCCCAGAGGCGGCTGTGGGCCGTCTTGGTCTCCTCCTTGGTGTTGGGGTCGGCCACCCACGCGAACACCTTGCGGTCGGTGAGGCGCGAGGTCAGCTCACGGCGTGCCGCCAGCGACGGGCGCTTGGCGATGGTGATCAGGTGCTCCACGAACGGCTGCACGGCCTTGGCCTTGGGCAGCGTCGTGGTGATCTGGCCGTGCTCGAACAGGCCGGCCGCCAGGTTGCGCAGCATGGCGCGGCGGTGGTCCGTCTTGACGTTGAGTTGGTATCCGGCGATACGGTGACGCATGGTGGTTTCCTTTCGGCCCGGCCGTGGATCACGCGATCACCGGGGGCTCGAAGCCCTCGGGGAGCGGCATGCCAAGGCTGAGGCCCATGTCCTCGAGCTTCTTCTTCACTTCGCGGAAACTCGTGCGGCCGAAGGCGCGGAGCTCCATGAGGTCGTTCTCGGTCTTGGTGACCAGGTCGCACACGAAGCGGATCTTGCCGCCCTCGAGGCAATTGCTGGCGCGGACCGACAGTTCGAGGTCGGCAAGCGACATCGAGAGCTTGCGGAAGAGCTCGAGGTCCTTGTCGTTCTCGACGGAGATGTCGTGCGGGACCACCTCGTTGCCGAGCGCGTCGTACTGCACGAACGGGTTCAGGTGCTTGCGCAGGATCTTGGCGGCCTCGACCATGGCCATGTCCGGGCTCACGGTGCCGTTGGTCCAGACGTCCATGACCAGGCGGTCATAGTTGGTGCGCTGGCCGACGCGGGTGTCCTCGACGCGGAAGCGCACGCGCTGCACCGGGCTGAAGATGGCGTCGACGGCGATCTCGCCGAGGACCTGGTCCTCCTCGTTCTTGTGCTGCTCGGACGCGGGCATGTAGCCGCGGCCGCGCTGCACGGTGAACTCGATGGCGAAGTCGCGCTTGGCCGTCAGCGTGGCGATCACCTTCTCCGGGTTGTGGATGGTGATCGACGGGTCGCACTCGATCAGCTCGGCCGTGACCTCGCCCGGGCCCTCGGCCATCAGGCGCATGGTCTTGGGCTCGTCGGACTCGCCGGAGACGCTGACCACGAGGCCCTTGATGTTGAGGATGACGTCGGTCACGTCCTCGAGCACGCCCTCCATGGTGGAGAACTCGTGGGACACGCCCGCGATCTTCACCTTGGTGATGGAAGCGCCCTCGAGGCTCGACAGCAGCACGCGGCGCAGGCTGTTGCCCACGGTGGTGCCGAAGCCGCGCTCGAACGGCTCCGCGGTGAAGCGGCCGAAGGTCGGGGTTGCGGAGCGGTCGTCCTTGACGACGCGATACGGTAGTTCCAGTCCACGCCAGCGAACGTGCATGACTTGCCTCCAGGCTCGGTCCGGCAGGACCTCGGGCGTGCGGCCAGTCCGCGGCGCCCCTCGTGAGGAACCCCCGCCCTGGTCGGGTGGGCCTGACCGCTGCCGGTGCCGGTCGGGCCCCCCTGCTGCGGCGGGGGACGTGATTCGTGCCGCGTCAGACGCGGCGCTTCTTGGGCGGACGGCAGCCGTTGTGCGGGATCGGCGTGACGTCCTCGATGGCGGTGACCTTCAGCCCCGCCGCGCCCAGCGCGGTCACGGCGCTCTCGCGTCCGGGGCCGGGGCCCTTGACGCGCACCTCGACCTCCTTCATGCCGACGCGACGCGCCTTGCCGGCGGCCTTCTCGGAGGCGCGGCTGGCGGCGAAGGGCGTGCTCTTGCGGGCGCCCTTGAAGCCGACGCTGCCGGCGGAATCCCACGAGATCGTCTCGCCGTTCACGTCGGTGATGGTGACCATCGTGTTGTTGAAGGACGCGTTCACGTGGACGACGCCCTTCGTGACGCTCTTGCGGACCTTCTTCTTGCTTGCCATGTCTGTGTTCTCCTGTGAGTTCGGTCAGGCGCGGGACGCGCGGGTCATCAGCCCTTCACGCCCTTCTTGCCGGCCACCGTCTTCTTGCGGCCCTTGCGGGTGCGTGCGTTGGTGCGGGTGCGCTGCCCGCGGACGGGCAGGTTCTTGCGGTGGCGCTCGCCGCGGTAGCTCTTGGTGTCCTTCAGGCGCTGGATGTCCTGCTGGATCTGGCGGCGGAGGGCGCCCTCCACCGGGTGGTTGGCGTCGATCTCCGCGGCGATCGCGGCGACTTCCTTGTCGTCGAGCTGGTTCGCGCGGCGCTCGCCGTCGATGCCGAGCTTGCGGAGGATGTCGTCCGAGACCTTCGGGCCGATGCCGAAGATGTAGCGGAGCGAGTAGCGGATCTTCTTCTTGTCCGGGATGTCGATGCCTGCGATGCGGGGCATGGGTCTTCCTCGTTGCGGTGTTCGGTGGTGGCTCAGCCCTGGCGCTGCTTCAGGCGAGGGTTCTTCTTGTTGATGACGAAGCGCTTGCCCTTGCGGACGACGATCTGGCAATCCATGGTGCGGCGCTTGATGCTGCTGCGGACCTTCATGGGGGTTTCCTCGTGGTTGCTGGTGGCTCGGGTTCGGTTGCGGGTGCGCCGTCAGAATCGGTAGACGATGCGTCCCTTGGTCATGTCGTAGGGGCTGAGCTCGATGGTGACCTTGTCGCCGGGAAGGATTCGGATGAAGAACTTGCGCATCTTGCCGCTGACGTAGGCCAGGATCTCCTGGTTGTTCTGGAGCTTCACCCGGAACATCGCGTCCGGAAGGGCCTCCACGACCTCGGCATCGAGCGTGATCTTGTCTTCCTTCGCCATGGTGCGTCAGGCCCTCGGGCCGCAACCTCCGTGATGTTCGTGTGCGGTGCCGCGGCGACCGGCCGAGCGGCAAGTGAGGATGCGGGGGCCCGACCGGGTCACCGCGACGGTGTGTTCGACGTGCACGGCCACCTGCCCCGCGGGCAGCGCGACCGTCCATCCGTCCGCTCCCGCCGAGGCCACGAGGCCCTCCAGGCAGCCGTCGGCATCGACGGCGCCGCGCGCGCCCATCACCAGGATGGGCTCGACCGCCAGCACCATGCCCGGAAGCAGCGTGAAGTCGCGCTCGGCGCGGAGTCCGGCGCTCACGAGCGACGGCGCCTGCGGCGCCTCGTGCACGCCGCGGCCGATGCCGTGCCCGTGCCATCCGTCGACCATGCCGTGCCCGCGCTCGACGGCCACGCGCTGCATGCGCGCGGCCACGTCGCTCCAGCGGGCTCCGGGCTGCATCGCCGAGATCCCGGCGTGCAGCGCCTCCCACGCGTCGGCCACCAGCGCGGCGAGCGCCGGGTCCTCCGCGCCGGGGACCTGCACCGCGACGGCCGCGTCGGCGCACCAGCCGTCGAGGCGGACGCCGACGTCGATCTTGACCAGCTCGCCCGCGCGCAGGACGCGCGTGCCGGGCACGCCGTGCACGACCTCGTTGCCCACGCTGACGCAGCAGGCCGAGGGGAATGCCGCGCCGCCGGAGGCGTGCGGGTAGCCGAGGAACGCTGCCTCGCCGCCCTGGCCCGCGATGGCCTCGCGGACGGCGGCATCGATGGCTGCGGTGGCGGCACCCGCGCGGACGGCGCGCTCGGCGGCCTCGAGGCTCGCCGCGACGGCGCTGCCTGCCCGGGCGATCGCCTCGATCTCGGCGGCCGTGCGCAGCGCGATCGCGCCGTGGCGCAGCTCGCGCGCATCGGCGCGCCGCTCGGTGCGGGACTCGGCCACCAGCTGGGTCACTCGCGGACGCTCCTGAGGCGGTTGCCCCGGGCATCGCCGCCCTGGCCGAGGAAGCCCTCGTAGTTGCGCATGACCAGGTTGGCCTCGAGGCGCTGGATCAGGTCCAGGCCCACGGAGACGACGATCAGCAGGCCCGTGCCGCCCAGGAACTGCGACACCTGGAACGGGATGCCCATGGCGTTGGTGACGAGCGTCGGGATCACCGCGATGAGCGCCAGGAAGCCGGCGCCGACGTAGGTGATGCGCGTCAGCACGGTCTGCAGGTACTCCGCCGTGCGGGCGCCCGGGCGCAGGCCGGGGATGAACGAGCCGTGCTCCTTGAGCTGCTTGGCCATGTCGTCCGGGCTCATCTGGACCGTGGTCCAGAAGTACGCGAACGCGTAGATCATGGCGATCTCGCACACGATGTACGGGAAGGTGCCGGTCTGGCTCTCGCGCGACAGGAAGCCGGTCACCGACTTCCATGCCGAGTCCTGGGCCACCGCGTTGTCCCACGCGCCGAACAGCGCCGAGGGGAAGATCATCAGCGAGCTGGCGAAGATGATGGGCATCACGCCGGAGTGGTTGATGCGCAGCGGCAGGTAGTGCTTCTGGCCGCCGTAGACCTTGCGGCCGCGGGTGTGCTTGGCCTGCTGGATGGGGATGCGGCGCGTCGCCACGGTCATCACCACGGCACCCGCGGTGATGGCCACGAAGCTCGCGATCAGCACGGCAAGGCCCGCGATGCCCAGCTTGCCCGGCTCGGCCGACTGGCGCGGGTCGAAGTTCTCCACGACCCAGCCGATGGCGTTCGGCATGCGGCTCAGGATGCCGGCGGTCAGGATGATCGAGACGCCGTTGCCGATGCCGTGCTTGTCGATCTGCTCGCCGAGCCACATCAGGAACAGGCTGCCCGCGGTCAGCGAGGCGATGCCCACCACGAAGAACGTGACCAGCTGCGGGCCCGACTGCAGGAACACCGGCTGCACCAGGTTCGTGCCGCGCAGGTAGTTGAGCCAGATGTAGCCCTGGACCACGCACAGGCCGACGGCCAGGTAGCGGGTCCACTCCTGGATCTTCTGCTGGCCCGACATGCCCTCCTTCTTCAGTTCCTGCAGCGGCGGGTAGACCGTCTGCACCAGCTGGAGGATGATGGATGCCGTGATGTAGGGCATGATGCCCAGGCCGAAGATCGTGCTCTGGCCGAGCGAGCCGCCCGAGAAGACGCTGGCGAACTGCAGCAGCCGGCCGAAGCCCGTGGCGTTCTGCGCCGCGGTCTTGGCGTTGTCCACCAGCGCCGACTGGTCGACGCCCACCACCGGGATCCAGAACCCGATCCGGTACACCGCCAGCACCGCCAGCGTGAACAGCACGCGGTTGCGCAGGTCGGGGATCCGGAAGATGTTGGCGAAGGCGTTGAACATTCGTGCGTCCGGGGGCTCCTTCAGTCCGTCACTCGGCGACCTTGGCGGTTCCGCCGGCCTTCTCGATCTTGGCCTTGGCGCTCTCGGAGAACTTGGCTCCCACCACGGTCAGCTTCTTGGCGATGTCGCCGTGGCCGAGCACCTTGAGGGGCAGCGTCGCGTCGGGCACGAGGCCCTTCCTGGCGAGGGCGGCCGCGTCGACGGTGGCGCCGGCGTCGAAGTGCTTCTCGAGCGTCTGCACGTTGACCACGTGGAAGAGGGTTCGGAAGCCGTTCTTGAAGCCGCGCTTCGGGAAGCGGCGCATGAACGGCGTGGCGCCGCCCTGGTAGCCGGGACGGCTGGTCCAGCCGGCGCGGCTCTTGGCGCCCTTGTGGCCGCGGGTGCTGGTGCCGCCGATGCCGCTGCCCTCGCCGCGACCGACGCGCTTGCGGGGGCGGTGCTTGCCGACGACCTTGGTGACGTCATGGATCATCATGGTGGGAGATCTCCCGTGCCTGTTGGAGGCGGGTCAGGTGTCTTTCGTGGGTTCAGGATGCCGGGGGCGCCTCGGCGGCGGGCGCTGCGGGAGCGGCCGCGGGCGCGGCCGGCGCCGGTGCTTCCTCGTTGCGGCGCGGACCGCGCGGTCCGCCGCGGCCGCCGCGGCGACGCTCGTCGCCGACGGTGTTCTTCGGGGCCTGCATCTTCTCGCCCGAGCGGACCTGCGGCATGGCCGCCATGCCGCGCTCGACGGCGGTCTCGACCTGCGTCGCGCCGATGGCCACGCCGCGCAGCGACTCGACCTTCTCGCGGGTCTGCAGCTGCTCGAGGGCGCTGATCACGGCCTTCACGAGGTTCTTCGGGTTGGTCGAGCCGTAGCCCTTGGTCAGGCAGTCCTGCACCCCGAGCATCTCGAGGACGGCGCGCACGGCGGCGCCGGCCAGGATGCCGGTTCCCGGGGTCGCGGGCACCAGGCGCACCTTCGATGCGCCGAAGTGGCCCTCGACGGCGTGCGGCAGGGTCTTGCGGAGCATCGGGTAGGAGACCATCTTGCGACGGCCCTCCTTCTGCGCCTTCTCGACGGCCTGCGGGACCTGGTTGCTCTTGGCGTAACCGATGCCGATGCTGCCGCGCTTGTCACCCACCACGACGAGCGCGGCAAAGCTGAAGCGGCGTCCGCCGGCGACCGTGGCGCTCGTGCGGTACACGCCCACGGTGATGGACTCGATGCTGGAGGATTCGTCGATGAGTTCGGCCATTGCTTGGACTCTTGGTTGGTCGTTTGGTGTGTCGGCTCAGAACTGCAGGCCGCCCTCGCGGGCGCCATCGGCGACGGCCTTGACGCGGCCGTGGTAGCGGAACCCGTTGCGGTCGAAGACCACGGCGGTGACGCCGGCCTTCTTGGCGCGCTCGGCGACGGCCATGCCGATCTTCTTGGCGGCGTCGACGTTGCCGCCCTTGCGGCTGACGCCGTCGACGTCGAGCGAGCTGGCCGACGCGACGGTGCGGCCGGCGAGGTCGTCGATGACCTGGGCGTAGATGTGCTGCAGCGAACGGAAGATGCTGAGGCGCGGGCGCGCGGGGGTGCCCTGCATCGTCTTGCGCATGCCGCGCTTGCGGCGGGCGCGGCGGACGGTCTTGGCGGTGGTCTTGTCCATGGTGTGTTCCTGTGGAGGCGGGATCAGGCGCCGAAGGCCTTGCCCTGCTTGCGCTGGATGACCTCGTCGGAGTACTTGATGCCCTTGCCGTTGTAGGGCTCGGGCTTGCGCTTGGCGCGGCACTTGGAGGCGAACTCGCCGACGGCCTGCTTGTCCGGGCCGCTGACGGTCACCATGGTCTGGTTGACCTCGACCTTGACGCCGTCGGGGATGCCGACCTCGATGGTGTTGGCGAAGCCGACGGTGAGCACCAGCTTCTTGCCCTGGACGCGCGCGCCCCAGCCGACGCCGATGATCTCGAGCTTCTTCTCGTAGCCCTTGAGGACGCCGTCGATGGAGGTGGCGATCAGGGCGCGGGTGGTGCCCCAGAACGCCTTGTTGCTGCCGAGGCCGATGATGGCGGGGTCCATGGTCACCTCGACCTTGGATCCCTCGACCTTGACTCCCACCTCGGGGCGGTAGTTCAGGGTGAGCTTGCCCTTCGGGCCCTCGAAGTTGACGGTGCGGGCGGCCGAGTTGACGGCCACCTTGACTCCGGCGGGGATCATGACGGGCTTGCGTGCGATGCGGGACATGGTGGTGCTCCTGATCCGGTGGTCCGTGGTCAGCCGACGGTCGCGACGACCTCGCCGCCGATGCGCTTCTCGCGGCACTCGCGGTCGCTCATCACGCCGTGGCTGGTGGAGACGATGGCGATGCCCAGGCCCGACATCGGGCTCGGCAGTTCCTCGACGCTGCGGTAGACGCGGCACCCGGTGCGCGAGACGCGCTCCATGTGGTGGATCAGCATCTCGCCGCGCGGGCCGTACTTGAGGTCGACGCGCAGGATCCCCTGCCGGCCGTCGGCGACCACCTCGTAGCCGCGGATGTAGCCCTCCTTGGCGAGGACGTCCGCGACGCCGCGGTTGAGCTTGTTGTTGAGGACGTGCACCTGCTTCGCCCGGATTCGGCAGGCGTTGCGGATGCGGGTGAGCATGTCAGCGGTCAGGTCTTGAAGCGCCATGGCTTGGCTTCCTTCTTGGTCCGTGGTCTTCTTGGTCCGTAGTCTTCTTGGACCGTAGGTGGTTCGGTCAGCGCGTCACCAGGACGCCTTGCGCATGCCGGGGATCATGCCCTGGAGCGCGAGCTCCCGGAGCATCTGCCGGCAGATGCGGAACTTGCGGTAGTTGCCCCGGCCTCGGCCGGTGATCTCGCAGCGGAGCCGCTCCCTCGTGGAGAACTTCGACTTCCGGTTCATCTTGGCGAAGACGCGCTTGCTGGCCATTCGTTGGTTCCTTGGTTCGTTCCGGTGCGGTTGCCGGCGTATGTGTTGCTATCTCGGGGCTGTCACTTCTTGGAGGACTTGCGGTCCTCGGGCTTCTCGAAGGGCATGCCCAGCTCGGCGAGCGCGTAGCGGCTCATCTTGGGGTTGCTGTTCGAGAACACGATGGTCACGTTCATGCCGTGCGAGAAGTTGACGCTGGCCATGTTGACCTCCGGCCAGACCGCCTGCTCGCTGAGGCCGAAGCTCCAGCTGCCGCCCTTGTCGAAGGAGCGGTCGCTGACGCCGCGGAAGTCCTTGATGCGGGGGATCGCCAGGTTCATCATGCGGTCGAGGAAGCTCCACATGCGGTCACGGCGCAGCGTGACCATGAACCCGCTGGGGGCGCCCTCGCGCACCTTGAAGTTCGACACGCTCTTCTTGGCGAGCGTCATCACTGGCTTCTGGCCGGTGATGCGGCGGTAGGTGTCGATGATGGTGTCGCGGATCTCCGGCTTCAGCTTCTGGTTCTCGAGCTGCTTGCCGACGCCGGTGTTCACGATGACCTTCTCGATCACCGGGACCTGGTTGACGTTCTTCAGCCCGAACTCCTTCATGAGCTTCGGGGCGACCTGCTCCTTGTACACCTGCTGGAGACGGCACTTGGTCGTGGTGGTGGTCATGGCTGGGCTCACTTCGCCTTCCTGGACTTGCGGGCCGGCGACACGGCGCCGAGTTCCTTGCCGCCCTTCGCGGCCACGCGGACCTTGGTGCCGTCGGCCTTGACGGTGAAGCGCACGCGGGTGGGCTTGCCGTCGGCCATCGGGCTGACCTTGGAGACGTGGATGGGCAGCTCGGTGCGCACCATCGCGCCCTTCGGGCGCTGCTGGGTGGGCTTGAGGTGCTTGGTGCGGAGGTTGATGCCCTTCACCACGCAGGTGGAGGACTGTGGGTCGACGGAGACGACCTCGCCCGTCTTGCCGCGGTCAGCGCCGCTGCGGACGTAGACGATGTCGCCCTTGCGGACGTGGGCTGGCATCAGATGACCTCCGTGGCGAGGGACACGATCTTCATGAAGTTCTTCTCGCGGAGCTCGCGGGCGACGGCGCCGAAGATGCGGGTGCCCTTCGGGTTGCCTTCCTTGTCGACGAGCACGCACGCGTTCGAGTCGAAGCGGACGTAGCTGCCGTCGGCGCGGCGGGTCGGCGCCTTGACGCGCACGATGACGGCCTCGGCCTTGTCGCCGGACTTCACCTGGCCGTTGGGGATCGCTTCCTTGATGGCGCACATGATGCGGTCGCCCACGCCCATGGTCACGCGGGTGAAGCGGCCTGAGGCGGTGGAGACGCCCATGATGCCGATCACCATTGCGACCTTCGCGCCGCTGTTGTCGGCAACCTCGAGCCTTGATTCCTTCTGGATCATCTGGTTCCTGCCTTCGGGGTCACTTCTTGGTGCTGCGCTTCGAGCCGGTGTCGACCTCGAAGACCATGTCGGCCTTGGCCGGGGCCTTCTCGACGACGCGGACCACGGTCCAGCGCTTGGTTCGGGAGATGGGGCGGCACTCCGCGATCTCGACGCGGTCGCCCACGCCCGTCTCGTTCTTGGCGTCGTGCACCTGCAGCACGGTGCGCTTGCGCACGTACTTGCCGTAGCGGGGGTGCTTCGAGACGTACTGGATGGTGACCTTGCGGGTCTTCTCCCGGGTGGCCGTCTCGACGATGCCGATGCGGCGGGGAGCGCCCTCGCCGACGACGATGTTGTCCTTGCTGCTCACTTGGTGGCCTTCTTCATGCGGGCGCTGCGCTCGGTGAGGACGCGAGCGAGGTCCTTGCGGTTCTTCCTGAACTGGGACGAGTCCTTGGTCTTCTCGGTGACGGACTGCGCGCGGAGCTCGAAGAGCCTCTTGCGCAGGCGCGCCGCCTCGGCCTTGATCTCGTCGTCGCGGAGCTTCTTGACTTCAGCTGCCTTCATCGGTGGGCTGCCTTTCGGGGTGGGTCACACGGCCAGCCGGCGGCCGACGAAGCGGCAGCGGACGGGCATCTTGTTGGCGATGCGGGCGAAGGCCTGCTTGGCGAGGTCCTCGGGCACGCCCGCGATCTCGAAGAGGACGGTGCCGGGCTTGATGCGCGCGGCCCAGAAGTCCACGTCCGCCTTGCCGGTTCCCATTCGGGTCTCGAGCGGCTTCTTGGAGATGGGCTTGTCCGGGAAGACGCGGATGAACACCTTGCCCTGGCGGCGCAGGAAGTGCTGCGCCGCGATGCGGCCGGCCTCGAGCTGGCGGCCCGAGACCCAGCAGACCTCGAGGCTCTGCAGCCCGTAGTCGCCGAAGGCGACGTAGTTGCCGCGGGTGGCGTTGCCCTTCATCTTGCCGCGCTGCTGCTTGCGGTACTTGACGCGCTTGGGGATCAGGTTCGACATCGGTGGTTCCTGCTTTCAGCGGTGGATCAGCGACGGCCGCGGGCGCGGGCCCGTCCGCCGGCGGCGTTGGTGGTGGTGTCGTCCTCGACCTGCTCGAACAGCCCCTTGTAGACCCACACCTTGATGCCGATCACGCCGTACGTGGTCTCGCAGTGCGCGATCGCGTAGTCGATGTTGGCCTGGAGTGTGGTGAGGGGGATGGACCCGAGGCGCGTGTCGAACGACCGCGCGATCTCGGCGCCGCCGAGGCGGCCCGACATCAGGATGCGGATGCCCTTGGCGCCGTTCTGCATGGCGGCCTCGGCGCGCTGCTTGACGACGCGGCGGTAGTTGGCGCGCTTCTTGAGCTGCTCGCCCATCGACTCGGCGATGAGGCGGGCGACGACCTCGGGGTTCTTGATCTCGATGATCTTGATGCCGACCTTGCGGCCGGTCAGGGCCTCGAGGTCCTTGGTCAGGCGCTCGATCTCGGCGCCCTTCAGGCCGACCACCTGGCCGGGCCGGGCGGTCTTGATGATCACCGAGAGCTCCTCGCGGGTGCGCTCGATGTAGATGTCGCTGACGGCCGCGTACGGGGGCGTCCGGTTCAGGCGCTTGTCGATGAACTTCCGGATCTTGTAGTCCTCGACGAGCAGCTCGCCGAAGAGCGCCTTGGGGGCGAACCAGCGGCTCTTGTGCGTCTCGGTGACGCCGACTCGGAATCCGAACGGGTTGGTCTTCTGTCCCATGGTCGGTTGCTTCCTGCTTGGTGTTCCTGGGTCAGCGGACGTCCACGGCGACGTGGATGTGGCTGGTGCGCTTCATGATGGGGTGCGAACGGCCGCGGTCCTTGGGCTGGAACCGCTTGATGGTCGGGCCCTCGTCGACGCGGCTCTCGCTCACGAAGAGGCGGCCGACGTCGAGGTTGGCCTCCTCCGCGTTGGCGATGGCGCTGCGGAGGACGCTCTTGATGAACCACGCGCCGCGGCGGGGGCTGAACTCGAGGGTGGACAGCGCGTCCTCGATGCCCTTGCCGCGGATCATGTCCGCCACCAGGCGCGCCTTGCGCGGCGCGATCCGGGCGAACTTGTGCGAGGCCGTGTACTTCTTGGTCTGGGTGGAAGCCATGGTTGTGCTCCTTCGGCGGGTCGATCGTCACGCGTCGTCACGCGCCGTCGATGCCTTCCTTCTTGTTCGTGTGGCCCTTGAACTGGCGGGTGTGCGCGAACTCGCCGAACTTGTGGCCGACCATCTCCTCGGTCACGAAGACGTCGGTGAAGCCCTTGCCGTTGTGCACGGCGAAGGTGAGGCCGACGAACTCGGGCACGATCGTGCTGGCGCGGCGCCAGGTCTTGATGGCGGTGCGCTTGGCGCCGCCCTGCTGCTGCGCCTCGGCGCGACGGAACAGCTTCTCGTCGACGACAGGGCCCTTCTTGAGTGAGCGGGACATTGCTGGGTGTTCTCCGTGTGGGTCCTGGACCTGTGGTGCTTAGAGCTTGAGCTGGCCGTAGCGGCGGCTCTTGCGGCGGCGGATGATGAGCTTGTCGGTGGACTTGCCGTAGCGGCGGGTGCGGCCGCCCTTGGACTGCGTGCCGCTGGCGTTGGACGGCTCCTGGCCGCCCTTCGAGCGGCCTTCGCCGCCGCCGTGCGGGTGCTGGTGGTGGCTCATCGCCACGCCGCGGGTGCGGGGACGGCGGCCGAGCCAGCGCGCGCGGCCGGCCTTGCCGATGACCACGTTGGCGTTGTCGGGGTTGCCGACGGCGCCGATGGTGGCGCGGCACTCCAGGAGCACCTGGCGGATCTCGCCCGAGGGCATGACCAGGGTCGCGAAGCGGCCTTCCTTGTTGGTGAGGCGCGCGCCGATGCCGGCGGCGCGGACGAGGGTGCCGCCCTTGCCCGGGACGGTCTCGACGTTGTGCACCTCGAGGCCGGTGGGGATGTGCTTCAGCGGCATGCAGTTGCCGTTGCGCGGGTCGATCTGGTCGGCCGAGCTCATCACGGTGTCGCCCGCGGTGAGGCCCTTGGGCGCCAGGATGTAGCGCAGCGAGCCGTCCTCGTACTTCACGAGCGCGATGTGGCAGGTGCGGTTGGGGTCGTACTCGATGCCGACCACCACGGCCTTCATGCCGTCCTTCTGGCGCTTGAAGTCGACCAGGCGGTAGCGGCGCTTGTGGCCGCCGCCCTGCTGGATGACCGTGAGCTTGCCCTGGCAGTTGCGGCCGCCGGTCTTGTGGAGCGGGCGGAGCAGGCTCTTCTCGGGCGACTTCTTGGTCACCTCGGCATGCATGTTCACCGACGCGTTGCGCCGGGCGTTCGTGATGGGCTTGTAGACGCGGATTGCCATTGTTCAGCTCCGGTGATGCTCAGAACAGCTCGATCTTCTGGCCTTCGGCCACGCGCACCATCGCGCGCTTCCAGGTCTTGCCCGGCATGCGGCCGTACTTGTAGGTGCGGTCGCGCTCGCGGCGGACCTGCGTGCGGACGTCCACGACCTTCACGCCGTAGATGGCCTCGATGGCCTTCTTGACGTCGGTCTTGGTGGCGCGCTGGTCGACCTCGAACGCGTACTGGTTGCTGTCGCCGGCAGCCGTCACCTTCTCGGTGACGATCGGCATCCTGATGACGTGGGTGGGTTCCATGGGTCAGCCTTTCCTCGGGTCAGGCCTTCGACTCGGCGGCGGGATAGCACGATTCGTCGATGAACGAGGCCAGCGCGGCCTTGTCGACGACGAGGTAGCGGTGGTTGAGCAGGTCGTACGCGCTCAGCTGCTCGATGCGGCGGACATCGACGCCGTCGATGTTGCGCGCGCTGAGCATCGCGTTGCGGTTGTCGGCGGCGACTGCCACCAGGCAGGTGCGGTCGATGCCGACCTTCCTGAGCATGCCGGCGAACGCCTTGGTGCTCGGCTCGCCGAACGCGAGCTTGTCGATGCACTTCACCTCGTTGTCGACCAGCTTGGCCAGCAGCGCGTTGCGGTTGGCCAGGCGGCGCATCTTCTTGGTGAGGCTGGTGCGGAAGTCCTCGCGGGTGCGGGTCTTCGCGAAGGTGACGCCGCCGCCCTTGCGGTTGGGGACGCGGCTGGCGCCGACGCGGGCGTTGCCCGTGCCCTTCTGCTTGTAGAGCTTGCGCGTGGAGCCCTCGACGGAGCCGCGGCTCTTCGTGCGGGCCGAGCCCTGGCGCTGGTTGCCGTGGGTGACGACGTATGCCTGCTTCAGGAGCGCATGGCGGATCTCGCCGCCAAGGACGGCCTCGTCGATCCTGAGGACGTCGACCTGCTTGCCTTCGGAGTTGAGAATCGGAAGCTCGATCATGTGTTTCACCTTCGCGGGTCAGCCGCATTCGCCTCCTCCTCCCCGTGCCTGTCATTGGTGGCACGGGGCAGGATTCGACTCAGGTTCCTTGATGCGCCGCGGGCTCCGCCTGCGGACACGTCGTCAACTTGTCGCGACCGCGCGGTTCCGTGCCTTCATGGCAGCGGCCTTCGCGATCCCTGGTTGGCGCGCCTCACGCGCCAGCCTGGATACGCACCTTTCGCTTGTACAGACGTCCGGGGGACTTGATGAGGAGGAGCCCGTCGTTGGCGCCGGGGACGGCGCCCTTGACGAGCAGGAGATTGTTGGAGGCGTCGACCTTGACCACGTCGAGCGAGCGGACGGTGACCTGCTCGTCGCCCATGCGGCCGGCCATGCGCTTGCCCTTCTTGATCTTGGCGCCGTGGCCGCGGTCGGTGCCGTGCGAGCCGATCGAGCCGGGGGTGCGGTGCTTGCGCTCGGTGCCGTGCGTGGCGCACATGCCCTTGAAGCGGTGCCGCTTCATGACGCCGGCGAAGCCCTTGCCCTTGGAGGTGCCGACCACGTCGACGAACTTCAGGTCGGCGATGGCGTCGACCGTGAGTTCCTGGCCGAGCGTGTAGGCCTCGGCCTCGGCATCGGACGCGAGGCGGATCTCGCGGTGCGCCCGCTTGGGGCCGGCGCCGGCCTTGGCGTCGTGGCCGATCTGGGCCTGGGTGCTGTTGCGCGCCTTCATGTCGTCGAAGGCGATCTGCACCGCGGCGTAGCCGTCGGCGGCGGTGGTCTTCACCTGGGTCACCACGCAGGGGCCGGCCTGGATGACGGTGACGGGGATGTTCGTGCCATCGGGCTTGAAGAAGCGGGTCATGCCGATCTTCTTGCCGAGGATGCCGGTCCGTGCCATGTGCATGCTCCTGCGCTGCGGGCCGATGCTGGCCCTGGTGAGTTGCCGGAGGTCGCTCTGCCTTCAGGTGGGCGACGCGGCTGGTGAAGGTCGAGGCCGGCGCTCGATGCGCAGGCCTCGTGGGTCAGGCCGTCAGGCCTTGATCTTGACGAAGACGCCGGCCGGGACGACGAGGCGGTTCAGGGCCTCGACCGTGCGGTGGTTCGGCTCGGTGATGTCGATGATGCGCTTGTGCGTGCGGATCTCGAACTGCTCGCGGCTCTTCTTGTCGATGAACGGCGAGCGATTGACGGTGTAGATCTCGCGGCGGGTCGGCAGGGGCACGGGGCCCGCGACGCGCGCGCCGGTGCGCTTGGCGTGGTCCACGATCTCACGCGCAGACGCGTCGAGCGCCTGGTGGTCATAGGCTTCCATCCGAATGCGAATCTTGCCGCCCTGCATGGTGAGTGACTGTCCTTGGTCCGACGCCGCGACTCTCGTTCCGCGGTCCGGCACGGTGCCGGGAGGCCGCGGTTGGAAAGAGCGCGAATCGCCAAGGATACAGAAAGCCCGTTGCCTGTCAACGGCTGCAGGGAAGTTGGCGGGGGCCACTCGGGACAGGGGCGTCCGGGCTTCCGGTAGCCTCCGCCCAAGCTCCATGAATGGGTTACTCCTAAGAATGCGCACGGTCTTGGCCCTTGCTGCGATCGCCGGGGCTGGCTGCCCGGCGGCGGCCGAGCGGACGAACGAACGCCCCTTAGCGTCTCATAACCAATCCGGTGACCGCCCCGCCCCGCTGCAACCCGCCAAGGACGGGCTGGAGCCGGCCCCGCTGAGCTTCGAACTGCTCGGCATGCGCTTCCGGCCGCCGGCGGGGGCCATCATGCGCAGCGAGGGCACCGGGCCGACCGCCACCTGGATCCTGACCGAGCGGGCCGACCCGCCGCGGTTCATCCTGCGGATCTCGCGGCTGGTGGCCGACGACGCGGCGAGCTCGCCGCGCGCGCAGATCGACGCCTATGTCCGGAGCGTGAGCGAGCGCCCGTCGCCCAGCGCCGTGTTCTCGGTGAAGTCGCGCAAGGAGTTCGAGCTCGGCGGCCGGCCGGCGGGGCTCCTCTACACGGCCCTGCGCGAGGGCACGGGCGAGGACGAGGTCTCCGCCGTGCAGGGCTACTTCATGCTGCAGGTGTCGCCGAAGGAGTTCGTGGTCGTCTCGAGCCTGCTGGCCGAGGCCGACTACGCGACCGTGCCGGCGCTCCTCGAGCGCTCGTTCCGGACCATGGAGATCCTGCCGGAGGAGCAGCTTGCCGCCGAGCGCGTGGCGCGCATGGCGCGCGGAGAGCACCTGCTCGACGGGCTCGACGAGGAGGCGCTGCGGCGTGCGCTCGACCCTGCCCCGAGGGACGGGGCGCTGCCGGCGCCGCGCTGGTACCGCATCTCGCGCGTGGACCCCGCGGGCGAGGCGCAGGAGGTTGGCTACATGACGCTCACCGTGATCGACGGTGCGCAGGGCGCGGCCAACCCGGACCGGAAGGAGCAGGCGTGGAGCTCCGAGGAGAAGGAGCGCGGCCTGCTCGCGCGCGTCCAGCTCCGCACCCTGCTCGACCCGAAGGGCGAGTCGGTGAGCGACACCGACGGGCGCTACTGGGTCCGCTGGGACCGGGCGCGCGAGTTCTGGACGGTGCGCACCACGCTCCGCAAGGGACGCCTCGCCAAGTCATCGGCGCAGCTCGGCATCCGCACCGAGCCCAAGCCCGGCTCGCCGAGGCCCATGCTGGAGGTGACCGAGGTGTCGCAGACCACCGCGGGCGGCGAGCCGCGGCGGTGGGCGCTTCCCGAGCGCGGGTATCTCTCGCAGGCCGAGGCGCTGCTGCTGCCGCGGCTCCTGCCGAGGGCCGATGCGCCCGCCGCCTACGGGTTCTACTGGTACGACTCCCGCAGCGGTCGGCTGGCGCAGCGCGTCGACCTGAAGCGCGCGCTCCCCGACGGTGCCGAGATCGGCACGCGGCAGACGCTGGAGTCCCCCGTGATCGACGAGCGCGTGGACGCACGCGGGATCCTCGTTCGGCGCGCGAGCGACGACGGGAGCGTCGTGGAGCTGACCACCGGCGAGGCGCTGCTGGCGCTCTGGCGGAAGAAGGGCCTGCCGACGCAATGAGCGCGGCGACCGCACGTGTCGCGGGGCCGCTCGCGGCCGCGGCGCTCGCGGCGTGCGCGGGGTGCACGTCCGCGCCGGGCGGGCCGCACGACGCGCCGGCCCCGATGCGCGACGCCGGCGCGTTCGAGATCCTCGCCTCGCGTGCACCATCGGCGGCCGACGCGCTGCGCGCCGATGACATCGAACCCCTCGCGGCGGGCTCGGTGCGCTGGCTCACGACGGACGGGGGGCCGCCGTTCGAGGTGTCGACCGAGGAGGTCCCGCCGCGCTTCGAGCGGCGCGATCCGGTCGCCACGCGCACGCTCGCGCGCACTGCCGACGGCGGCGTCGCGCTCGAGCGCCAGAGGGACGCGTCCGACGGCGCCGTGCTGGTGTTCACGGGGCCGCTCGTGCTGGCGCCCGCGCGTCTTGCGCCGGGCGACGAACCGACCTCGACCTCGGGCGTCATCACCGAGCGCGGCCAGGCGCGCGACAACGACGGCGGGCGCGCGCAGCGCTCGCTGCGCATCGCGTCGGTCGATCGCGTGCGCACGCCGCTCGGCGAGTTCGACGCCGTGCGCGTGGACGCCGCGCTCACCATGAAGGTCCCGCTCGCGAGCCTCCGCCGCGAGACCAGCACGTGGGTGCGCCCGGGCACCGGGCCGGTGGCGGTCCGCAGCGACGAGCAGGTGCTGGTGATGGGGATCGTGCCGCGCAACCGCCGCGAGACCAGCACGTGGGTGCGCCCGGGCACCGGGCCGGTGGCGGTCCGCAGCGACGAGCAGGTGCTGGTGATGGGGATCGTGCCGCGCAACCGCAGCGAGACCCGCGTGCGCCTGTCCGCGACCGGGGGTGCGCGATGATCGGCATGCCGCGGGTGCTGCTTGCCATCCCGGTCTTCAACGAGGAACGGTCGATCGAACGGGTGCTCGGCGCCGTGCGCGGGTTCGTGCGCGACGTGCTGGTGATCGACGACGGGTCCACCGACGCGACGCCCGCGCGGCTGGCCGCGCATCCGGTGGAGGTCATACGCCACCGCGCCAACCGCGGCTACGGGCGGTCGATGCAGGACATCTTCCGGGCCGCCGACGCGGACGGGTTCGGGTGGGTCGTCACCATGGACTGCGACGAGCAGCACGAGCCCGCGTCGATCCCCGACTTCCTGCAGGCCATCCGCGCGGATTCCTGCGACGTGGTCAGCGGCAGCCGCTACCTGCGGCCGGTGCCCGCCGACGACGCGGTGCCGCAGGGGCGGCGCGAGGTGAACGCCGAGCTCACGCGCGAGATCAACGAGCGGCTCGGCCGCGTCCCGTCGGCGAGCGGCACCCGTGCGGCGCTCGGCCCCGGGATCACCGACGCGTTCTGCGGGTTCAAGGCCTACCGCGTGGCGACGCTCCGCGGACTGCGCCTCGACGTCGATGGCTACGACTTCCCGATGCAGTTCTGGGTGCAGGCCGTGGCGAACGGACTGCGCGTGGACGAGATCCCCGTGCCGCGCATCTACGTGGACCCGAACCGCTCGTTCGGTGCGGGACTCGACGACCCGGGACGGCGGCTCGCCATCTACCGGGCCACGCTCGAGCGCGAGCTTGCGCGTTGCGCGCAGCGGCTGCGCGATGCCCTCGGGGGGCCGGCGTGAGCGCGGCGGGCGGTGCGGCGGGCACCGTCGTGCGGAGCGCGGGCCCGGTGACGCGGGCCTCGGGGACGATCCTCGGCGAGCCGCTCGCGCGATGGCGCGACGCTGCGCGCGAGGAACTGGGACTGACGGCGGAGGTGATCTGCGGAACGGGGCACCAGGCCGAGTGGTGGCACCCGGGGATCGTGGCGAAGTTCGCGTGGGCCGCCCGGCGCTCGCAGGAACTGGGGCTCGGGGCCCCGGCGTGGCTGATCGTGGACACGGACGTGCGCGACCCGCTGGCGATGCGCGTTCCGGTGCGCGAGGACGGCGCGCTGCAGGCGCGCATGCTGCGGATCGGCGCGCGCCGCGCGCAGGGCACGGTGGCCTGCGCGCGAGCCGCGGCGCTCCCCGACGACTGCGGTGCCGTGGCCGTCCGCTGCGAGCCCCCGTGCGCGGCCGATGGGCTTCGGGCCGCGTGGGACGCCGCCGCGCGCCATGCGGATGCGGGCGATGCCGCAGAGCAGGTCACGCTCGCGCAACGCGACCTGCTGCCCGCACTCGGGCCGTGCGGCGGCATGGTGCGGGCGTCGCGCATGCTTGCATGCTCGCTCGGGCGGGCAATCGCGGAGCGCGCCGCGACCGATCCGGACGCGTGCGCGCGGGCGTTCAACGACGCCGTGGCGCTGGTGCCCCGCGTGGCGCGGCCGCTCGCGCACGCGAACGCGGGCGGCACGGAGCTGCCGTTCTGGGCCGACGCCGGCGACGGGACGCGCCGGGCCGTCACCGCAGCGTCGCTCCGCGATGCGCTCCGCGAAGGGGCACCGCTCTGGCCGCGTGCGTTCCTCACGAGCGTGCTCGCGCGCACGGTGCTCTGCGACCGCTTCGTGCACGGACTCGGGGGCGAGGTCTACGAACGCGCGACCGAGGCCTTCGCGCGCGCGTTCCTCGGTGTTGAGCTGCCGCCATTCGACGTGGCGACGGCCACCGTCCGCCTTCCGTTCGCGCCGGAGGCGGGCCCTGCCCCGCTCACCGAGGCCGAGCGACGGCAACGCTGGTTCGACCCGGACGCGCAAGGGCCGGCCCCGAGCGCCGCCAAGCATGCGCACCTCGAGCGCCTGGCCTCGCTCGTGCGCGGGAGCGCCGAGCGTCGCGACGCATGGCGCGCGATGCACGCCGACCTGTCAGCGGCCCGCGCCCGGCGCCACGACGAATTCCATGCGCTCGCGCAACGGGCCTCCGCCGACCGCGCGCGCGCCGCCGAAGCCGCCCTGCGCAACGACCGCACCTGGGCCGCCGTGCTGCACAAATCCGTTCCTGGTTCGTTTGCCACCAATTGATCTCTCCGGAGAAGTCGCGGGGACATGCCGATCGCGTGGTGCGATGCGGCGCGAACCTGGACGCCTCGGCGAACGGCGGTGGGGGCGGCCGCGTGCGTGGTTCGCGGCGGGACTGGACGCCTCGGCGACCGGCGGTGGCCTCAGTCGCTCGGACAAGTTGCACGCGACGGGCACATGAGCGGCGAGGCGCGCGCGGCCGGGGCGTGCAACAACTCGCTTGATGAGGCCACCACCGTTCGCTGTCGGCTCGGGGCGTTGAGCGTCGGGAGGCGTTCGAGCGCCAGCTGTCGTTCATCAGCAGGCTGTCGAATGTGGGCAACGCCCACCGTCATTCGGCGAGCGCCCCGCAGTGAGCAAGGGAACCCCCGGCGCAGCGCCGTATGCAGGCGAGAAGTCCGGCAGCAGCGGTACCGATTAGTCCCGGGTGCATCCCGGACGAACGCATGCATATCGAGGCCGCAGCGGAACCTGGTGGAGCAAGGCCGTGCGCGAGACGGGGGTCCCGGCGCAACGAAGGGGCGCGGCCACCGCCGGAACCACCGCGACCCGTCAACCGCCCGACTTCAAAGCCCCCACGGCGACTTCTCTGGAGAAATCA
>VGXR01000031.1 GCA_016873255.1 Planctomycetota bacterium | reverse complement strand
GCCGGAAGTCTCGCAGGGGCTCCCCTACGTCCAGGTGACGCAGGGCGCGGGCCCGAGCACGTTCGCCGACGTGGACGGCAACTTCTCGTTCGCCTCCGCTCCCGCATCCGCGACCTACTCGACCAGACTGGTGGGCCAGTACTTCACCACCACCAACAACGGCGCCGCCACGCTCGCTCTCAGTGCCCCCGTGGCCGATGGCGGCAACTGGAGCCCGGTCTTCAACTCCGCCAACACGGTCGAGGCCGACCGCGCCCAGGTGAACGCCTACCTCGAGTCCAACCGCATCCGCGACCTCGTGGTGGACGCCTCTCCCTCGTTCCCGACGGTGTCCACGCAGACGAACGCGTTCCTGATCAACGCCAACCTGGCGCAGACCTGCAACGCCTACTTCTCGGGCAACACCATCAACTTCTACCTCTCCGGCGGCGGCTGCGCGAACACGGCCTTCGGGTCCGTGGTGCACCACGAGTACGGCCACAACGTGGTGGCCAAGGGCGGAAGTGGCCAGGGCGCCTACGGCGAGGGCATGAGCGACGTCCATGGCCTGCTGGTCACGGACGACCCACGCACCGGCATCGGCTTCCAGACCTGCAGCAACGGCATCCGCACCGCAGCCAACACCTGCCAGTACAGCGCCACCGGCTGCTCCAGCTGCGGCAGCACCATCCACTCGTGCGGCCAGCTGATCTCGGGCTGCGTGTGGGACCTGCGCAACCGGTTCCTGGCCGCGTTCCCGGCCAGCTATCGGCAGATGCTCGCGGACCTGAGCGTCAACTCGGTGCTGCTGCACGGCCCGATCTCCACCATCGCGTCGGATATCACCATCGACTTCCTGACGCTCGACGACGACAACGGCAACATCAACGACGGCACGCCGAACTACCAGCTCATCAACGACTCGTTCACGGTGCACGGACTGCCCGGCCCCGCGCTGCAGGCCGTGGCCATCAGCCCCCTCGGCACGCTTCCGGAACTGGCAGCGCCCTGCGGCGGCACCCCGGTCCAGGTGAGCATCACCCCGCTGTCGTCGACCCCGGTGCCGGCGACGGCGCGGCTCTTCGCCAGGGTGGGGAGTGCACCCGCGTTCACCGAGTACCCGCTGACGCAGGTGTCCGGCACCACGTACGCCGCCAGCCTGCCCGGCGGGACGTGCCCAAGCGAGGTGAGCTACTACTTCCAGGTGCAGGCCACGAGCGGCGCGGTGCAGACCCAGCCGTCAGCAGCAGCGCCCTACAAGGCCACGCTCGCCACGGGCCTGGCAACGGTCGCCACCACCGACTTCGAGGCCTCGGCCGCCGGGTGGACGGGCGGCGTCGCCGGCGACACCGCCACCACCGGCGTGTGGGTGCGCGGCGACCCGGTGGGCACGGCCGCCGGCACCGTCATCGGGCAGCCCGAGGATGACCGCACCCCGGCCCCCGGCACCCAATGCTGGATCACGGGCCAGGGCACGCCCGGCGGCTCAATCGGCGCCGCGGACGTGGACAACGGCGTGACCACCCTGCTCTCGCCGGCCTTCAACTGCACCGCGTTCGCGGAGACCTACATCAGCTACTGGCGCTGGTACTCCAACAACGCGGGCTCGGCCCCCAACGCCGACAACATGCCCGTGGAGATCTCCGCGGACAACGGCGCCACCTGGGTGCAGATGGAGAACGTCACGGAGAATGCCAACGTCTGGGTGCAGAAGACCTTCCGCGTGCGCGACTTCGTGACCCCCTCGGCGCAGGTCCGCGTGCGCTTCCGCGCCCAGGACACCGGCAGCGGATCCATCGTGGAGGCCGGCGTGGACGACGTGCGCGTGTTCGGCGTGCAGTGCAACCCCAGGTCCCCGGACCTCAACGGCGACGGTCGCATCAATGGCGCGGATCTCGGTGCGCTGCTCGGCGCATGGGGGACCAACGGCGCCGACATCACCGGCGACTGCGTCGTGGACGGTGCCGACGTCGGCACGCTGCTCGGTGCGTGGACGCCCTGACCGCCGCAACCATTCCCCTGTTATCAAGCGCGGCCCCCGCCCGATGGCGGGGGCCGCTTTGCTATACTCTTCCCTCCTCCGCGGCGGCGTACCCCGGTGCCGCGGGAGCCATCGGCCCAGGTGGCGGAATTGGCAGACGCGCCAGCTTGAGGTGCTGGTGGGAGCAATCCCTTGGAGGTTCGAGTCCTCTTCTGGGCATTCGCGGGAGGCGCCGGACGGCGCCTCCCGCATACATTTTGCCCCCAGTGCAGCCAAACCCGCTCCAGCACCTGATGCCATCCTGCTCCGGCGCCAAGGCCGCTGCAGCCGGTTCCGTGCTGGCACGCGGCGCGGATGCGCCGGCCGACCCGCTGCAAGGGACGCTGCGCGTCAACGAGGTGTTCCACTCGATCCAGGGCGAGAGCACTTGGGCAGGACTGCCCTGCACCTTCATCCGCCTCACCGGCTGCCCGCTCCGCTGCGGCTACTGCGACACCGAGTACGCGTTCCGCGAGGGCCGCACGGCCACCGTCGGCGAGCTCGTCGCGCAGGCAGAGCAGATCGGATGCCCGCTCGTGGAACTGTCAGGAGGCGAGCCGCTCGCGCAGAAGCGCGCCTTCGACCTCATCCATGCGCTCTGCGACCGCGGATTCACGGTGCTGATCGAGACGTCGGGGGCCGTGGACATCGTGCCGTGCGACCCCCGCTCCATCCGCATCATGGACATCAAGACCCCGGGAAGCGGCGAAGAGGCACGGAATCTCTGGCGGAACCTGGACGACCTGCGGCCGCAGGACGAGGTGAAGTTCGTGGTCGTGGACCGCGCCGACTACGAGTGGGCGCGGCGAGTCATCGCCGAGCGTGGGCTGGATGCCCGGTTGCGTGACCGGCGGCTGGCGGCCATCCTCCTCTCGCCGGCTTGGGGGCAGCCGAAGGGCACCGAGGTGGCCGGCTGCGAGGGCCTGGCCCCGCGCGACCTCGCCCGGTGGATCCTCGAGGACCGGCTGCCTGTCCGCATGCAGGTGCAGCTCCACAAGGTGATCTGGGACCCGCGCACGAGGGGGGTCTGATGGATCCGCGGGGCGCATTCGAGCGGCTGGTGGCGGACCACTACGCGTCGCTGCGCGAGCTCGCGGAGCGGACGCTCCGCGCCGAGAGCGAGACCGTCGGCTTCGGGCCCGCCGCGCTGGGCCCAACATCCCTTGTCCATGACACCGTGGAGCGCCTGATGAGGCAGGATGCGGTGCCTTCCGACGAGTTGCACCTGCGAGGGCTGGCGAGCATCTTCATGACCCGCGTCATCGCCGACCGGCGCCGGTACCGACTTGCCGACCGCCGCGACACGCGCATCACCAAGCCCCTCGACACCGAGGCCGAGGACACCATCCCCGGACGCCCGGCGGAGCCCACGTCGCGCGACGACCTCGAGGCGCTGCAGCGCGCGATGGTCGCCCTCGCCGCCACGCATGCCCGCGAGATGGAGGCCGTCACGCTGCATGACGTGGCGGGCATCCCCATGGAGAGGGTGGCCGACATGCTCGGCGTGAGCATCGCAACGGCCCATCGGGCACGGAACGCCGGACGCGAGGCGCTCGCCCGCCGCCTCCGCGCGGGCCGCGACGGAGGCTGAGGACCGGCCTTCACGGGCCGCTCACCAGCTGGTGGCGCCCTCGCGCATCCGCACCACCCCGTACTCGCGTTCCACGTCGGCGGCCCCTGCCTCATCGCCCCATTGCGCCATCACGCCGGCGAGCACGCTGGCCGAAAGCCGCTCGAGCATGCCCTTGCCGCCACCGGCCTGGACATTGTCCGCAAGCTGCGCCATCGCGGCCGCGTAGGCGTTCTCCAAGTCGCAGGCGGCGAATGCCACGGGCGAGAAGAAGGCCAGGTACCACGCGCGCATCCCGTCCGAGGGGCTCTGGCGGAAGTACTCCGGCCAGAGGAAGCGCGCGAATGCGTCGTAGGCCTCCTGGATGTGGCCCTGGTGGACGCAGCTGTACGCCAGGTTCCAGTATGCGTTCACCGTGCTCGGCGACTCGGGCCCCAGCACGCGCTCGGTGCGGACGCAGTTCATCGCCATGATCTGCATCAGCTCCTCGCTGTCCATGCCGTGGATCGACATCATGGTGGTGCGGTAGTTCTCGGCGATGAGCAGGCGCCGGTCGTCGGGGTGGCAGTTGCGCCGCAGGTACTCCACCGCCGCCGACACCTCGGCGACCTGGTCCGGATGCTTGTCGCGCGCGAGGAAGCACGCCACGCGGTTTGCGGCCAGCTCTCGGTTGGACTCGATGGGGTCGGCGATTCCGGCGGCAAGCATCTGCGCGGATGCCAGGCACGCTCCCGGATCGTCCGGGTCCTGGTAGAACGGCCACGGCTGCCGCGAGGTGATGAGGGTGCGGCCCACGGACGGATCGATCACCCCCGCACCGCCGCTCACCCAGCGCAGCCCCACCGGCGCCAGCGCCGGGATCGACGTGCGGTCGTGCTTTGCGGCAAGGTGCACGTACTCCGGCAGCAGTTCCGAGTAGGCCGTGCTGTTGCCTGCGGGATCCACCGCAAGCACGCGCCGGAATGCCCGGTCCATCAGCGAGAACCCGAGGCGCGTGTTCCATGCCTCGAGGTGCCCCCGCGCGACGATCGCCGCGAGGCGGCCCGACGTCAGCGGATCGTCGGAGGCGATGTCCTCGAGGAGCCGCTCGATGCGGCGGAAGCGCGCGGCACCGCCCTCGGGGTCGCGCGACCGCCGCTGCTCGGCGATGAGGTCCTCGATCATGCCCTTGGCAAGGTTGAAGGTGCGCGCGGACTGCCGCTCCGAGGCCGCGGCGCGCTCCCGCGCCTGGCGCTCGGCGGCCGCGCTGAAGCCCCAGACCGCGAGCGCCACGGCCGTGGCCAGTGCCGCCACCGCGGCAAGGCCCGACGCCGCGCGCTGGCGCCGCAGCACGCGGCTGATGCGTTCCCACGGCGCAAGGAGCCGAGCGGCCACGGGCATGCCGTCGAGCCAGCGACGGAGGTCGTCGGCCAGCGCCTGCGGCGATGCATAGCGGTCCTCGGGATGCGTCGCGGTGGCCTTGCGGACGATTGCATCGAGGTCGCCGCGCACGGCCTCGCCCAGTTCCGCGGTCGTGGCGACACGCGAAGCGGCCACGCGCCCGGCCAGCCCCGGATCACGCGCAGCCAGTTCCGCGAGCCACGCCACCGGCGGCACCACCTCGGGTACGTCAAGCGCCGTGCGCGGGACGCGCGTCGGCGGACCACCGACCAATAGCTCCGCAAGCACCGCGCCAAGCGAATACACGTCGCTGCGCGCATCGGCCACGCCCGCACCGTGCAGCCACTGCTCGGGCGGCATGTACTGCGGCGTCCCCAGCCGCTGGCCATCGGCCGTGCGCTGGCCCTCGTCGTCGGCAGGCTCGAGCGCCTTCGCCACGCCGAAGTCGATGACCTTGGGCACCGGTCGTTCCGCGCTCCGCTGCACGAGGATGTTCCCCGGCTTCAGGTCGCGGTGGATGATGCCCTTGGAATGGGCGTGCTGCACGCCGTCGCACACCGAGGCGAGAAGCCGAACGCGGTCGCGCAGCGGCATCCGGCGCTCGTCGCACATGGAGGTGATCGGCAGCCCGTCGATGAACGGCATGGCAAACCACGGGCGACCGTCGTCCGTGACGCCTGCATCGAGCACGGTCGCCACGTTCGGGTGGTCCATCACGGCCAGGGCCTGCCGCTCGTTCTGGAAACGCATGAGCACCATGCGCGACGTTGGGTCGCGCCGGAAGATCTTCAGCGCCACCAGGCGACGCACAGGCTCCTCCTGCGACGCGAGCCACACCGTGCCGAACCCGCCCTCCCCGAGCGTGGTGACCAGCGTGTAGCGGCCGATGCGGGAGCTTCCCTCCGCAAGGCCTCGCTGCACCTCGGCGGCCGCACGCGACAGCAGGCCGTCGAGTTCGGCCATCGTGCGATCGCCCGGCGGCGCGGACGGCGGGACCGAAGCGGCGGGATTCACCGCTGCAGGGTCTTGGAGTTCACTTTCTCCCGGCTGCACGCAAGGATCCTACTCCGCGGTGCGCCGAAACCACACGAGATTCCGCCCGTCAGAACACCCAGCCCTCCAGCCGTCCAGCCTCGGGAACTGCGGCGTGGAACGGCGGCGTCACCAGCACCAAGGCATCGAGCAGGTCGCCCTGCTCGTCACCCACGGCCTCAGCTGCAAGCGGGTCGGGAATGGTCATCCCGCCGGCTCTCAGTTGGTGGACGATCTCCGCACGCACGCGGGCGGGCGGATCGCCACCACCCTTGTAGCCGCGACGCGGCCAGCCGAGGGCATGCAGGACGGACGCCGGGCAGCCCTCGCAGGCAACAACCAGGTTTCCGGGCGCGCCTGCGACGCTCGGCTCGATGCGCACGCCGGCCTCGGCCAGCGGCAGGAGCACCTCGCAGACGAAGGTCCAGGTCTGCTTGAAGACGCGCAGGTTGAGGGGCGACATCGGCGTGGCCAGCGCGTCGTCGCACGCACGCCGCGGCTCGCGCCGCGTGAGGCCGCGGACCGCGGTGCGCCACAGGCGCGGCGACCCGATCCCCTGCATCCAGCGGGCCACCGACATCCAGTCGCCCGCTGCACCGAACTCGCGCGCAATCTCCGCCGGCACCGACATCGGTGCGTCCACGCGCCAGAGGTGCGCACGCCCATCGTCGCGCGAGGCAAGGACGGCACGCACCAGTCCACGCCGGTCCATGCGCCCGAGGCTCACGACCGCCTCGCGCGGGGCGCCAAGATCGCGCGTGACGGCACGGATCTTCGCCGCCCCTCCGGAATCGGCTCCCGAGAAGTCAACGCCGTGCAGGATCACGCCCTGCCGAGCGCCTGCCGTGACCGGAGCGGCCACCGGTCAGCCGCCCCCGCACTGGCCGGGCACCTTGCCGCAGGGGCAGCAGCCGCCCGAGTGCACGTGCGCCGCACCGACGGGCGAGCCGGCCACGCCGAACACGCTGTGCTTGCGGACGAAGCGGCGGCCCTTGCCGGCAGGATCCTCGACGGGCGCGTCGGCGTCCCGCATGGGACGGAGAAGGACGATCACCTCACCGTCGGCTTCGCACACGTACTCGTACTGCGGCATCAGCGGCTCCTCTGGGGGCGCGCACCCTTGGCGCGGCGGGCCGGCGCGCGGCCCTTCGCCGGGGTGCTCCGTGAATCGTAGCCCGCCCCGCGCGCGGTGCGCGCATCGCGCGCGGAGCCGCCGCGGCGGCCGGTGCGCGCCTCGGCACGGGCGGCAGGCGAAGGCCGCTCGTCGTCCTTGCGCGCCGCGCGCTGCTGCGGCGTGGCGAACGCCTGCTCGCGGAGCAGGCCGAGTTCCTTCGGCGTGAGCTCGCGCCACTGCCCGGCCTGGAGGCCCTTGAGCTGGAGCGGGCCCATGCGCACCCTGCGCAGCTTGCGCACGGGATGGCCGAGATTGGCCAGCATCCGGCCGATCTGGCGGTCGCGTCCCTCGCGCAACTCGATGTAGAGGAGCGTCCGTCCCGCATCGCGCTTCAGCACCACCAGCCGCGACTGCGCCGTGCGCGCGCCCTCGCGGTCATCGCGACCGGAGAAGAAGATGCCCCTCTTCAGGCGCTCGACCTCGCCGTCCTCCACGCGCCCGCCCACCATCACCTCGTACCCCTTGTGCATCCCGAACCGCGGGTGCGTGATGCGGTTGGCGAGCGCGCCGTCGTTGGTGAGAAGGAGCAGCCCCGAGCTGTCGAGGTCCAGCCGGCCCACCGGGTAGAGCCGCGCGTGCGACGGGTGCGACACCAGGTCCATCGCAAGCGGCCTTCCCTCGGGGTCGCTGTTGGTGCAGACGTAGCCCTTGGGCTTGAAGAGCATCAGGTACACCTGCCGGTCGGGCGCCTTGATCCGGCGCCCATCGAGGCGAATGTCGTCGGTGGCCGGGTCCACCCACGCCGGCAGCCCGTCGATGCGGTGGCCGTTGACGGTCACCCTGCCCTCGGCCACGGCTGCCTCGCACGCGCGGCGCGATCCCGCCCCGGCCTCGGCAAGCACCTTCTGGATGCGGTCGCCGTGCGAATCATCCTGGAACGGGTGGGTGGGCGACGTGCGGCGGCGCATCGCGGCATCGTAGCCGCGGCGTGGGTATGGTTCGGGCATGCTCACCGTCGCCGCCGCGCTGCTGCTTGCCGCCACCGGAAGCGGTCCCGCGGGGAGCGACCTGCTGCCGGGCGATTGCTCGCCGCTGCATGCGGCGGATCCCGTGGCGGCGATGCTCGCGGAGGCCGGGCACGCCGATGACATGCACGCGCTGGCGGCGCTCTTTGCGCAGACGCCCTCGGTGTTCCCCTCGCGCGGGCTTCCTGCGCCGGTGCGCGCGGCATTCGCCCGCCCGTTCGCGCTGCCGGACCTCGCGCGGCGCGCCACGGACCCGGTCGCGGACGCAGGCGACCGCCCGTTCCGCGCGGTCGCGCAGTTTGCGGCGCACGCATACGGAATCCCGTCGGGTGCGGTCGAGGAGCGCAGCACGCTCACGGTCTCCGATCCGCAGCGCGCGCTCTTTGCGCTCGACTTCCTGCTGAACGAGTCGAACCTCGCGGTGAAGGAGGCGCTCGCCGCCGCCGGGATGCCCGAGGACCGCACGCCCGTCGTGCGCGCGGCGACGTCGCGTGCCGTCGAGACCGTCGGCGGCGGACGGCCCACGCACGAACCGCTTGCGGTGGCCATGCGCCTGGCGCTGGCCATCGACCGGGCGGCCCTGGTGCGCGCGGCGCTGCACTTCGATGCGCGCCTCGACGTCACGGGCGACTGGACCGCCCACGCGCCCGAGGAACTGCCGCAGGAGCTCGCGGGCGCCGTCGAGGGCACGGTGCTCACCACGCAGCTGATCCCGGAACTCGGATGGCTCGTCGTGGGCGGCCCCGGCGACAACCGCTACGACATGACGCGCATCGCGGGAGTGCTCGACCCGTCCGGCAACGACCGCTACGACTGGGGCGCAGGCACGCTCGGCAGCCGCCTGGTGGTGGATGCGGCCGGCAACGATGCGCACCGCGGCACGGCCTTCCCCGACGGCAGCGCCCCAACCTGCGGCGCCGCCGGCGCGGCGTGCGGCGTGTCGGTGATCGACGACTGGCAAGGCGACGACACCTACCAGGGCACGCGCGTGGCGCTCGGGGCGGCCACGTTCGGCGTGGGCATCCTGGTGGACCGCGCAGGCAACGACCGCTACGAAGGCGGCCAGTGGACCCAGGCGAGCGCATTCGGCGGCATCGGCGCGCTCTGCGACCTCGCGGGCGACGATCTCTACGACGCGGAGGCTTTCTCGCAGGCATGCGGCGGCCCCGGCGGCGCGGCGCTCCTCCTCGACGCGGCGGGCAACGACCGCTACCGCGCCGACCGCGGCGTGCCCAGCCTCTACGGCACGCCGGGCGTCTTCCTGTCGGCGTCGCAGGGCGTCGGTTTCGGCTACCGCAGCGGTGCGGCGGGCGGCGTGGGCGCGCTCGTCGACCTTGCCGGCAACGACCGGTACGAGGCGGGCGAGTTCGCGCAGGGCTGCGGCTACTACCTCTCGATGGGCGTGCTCCGCGACGACGCGGGCCGCGACCTCTACTACGGCAACCGCTTCGCGCAGGGCTGCGGCGTGCACCAGGCGTTCGGCGCGATGCTCGAGGGCGGCGGCGACGACCTCTACTGGAGCATGAGCGCCGCCGGACAGGGTGCCGCGTGGGACCAGGGCGTGGGCGTGCTGCTCGAGCGTGCGGGCGACGATCGCTACCAGGCCGACGGCCTCTCGCAGGGCGCGGCGGCGCAGCAGGCGGTGGGAATGCTCCTCGACCTCGGCGGCGACGACGACTACCGCGCCGGCTCGGCCGCGCAGGGCGCCGGCGACGGCAACCGCTACCACTGGGAACGGTCGCGCTGCGGCAGCCTCGGCGTGCTTCGCGACGACGGCGGGCGGAACCGATGGACCGCCGAGGGGCGCACCGACGGCCGCGGCATGGTGACCGGCAAGGCCGACGAGCCCGAGGCGCGCACGCAGTGGGGCGTGTTCCTGAGCAGGTAGCCGTACACTCGGGCAATGGCAGACGCGCATGCACGCGGTAACGGGACGCTCGAGATCCGGGCCGACGGACGCACCGGAGCGGTGGTCGTCCGCATCCTCCGCATCGCCGCGCTGCTCTACCGGCGCGCCCTGGTGGACGACGTGCCCGCCATGGCGTCTGCGCTGGCATACAAGACGCTGCTTGGCCTCATCCCCATCCTCGTGGTGGTGACGCTCGTGGCCAAGACGCTGATGGGCGCGCAGTTCGCGCCGTTCGTGGCGGGCTTCATCGGGTCGCTGGGGCTCGACCGCATGAAGATCGTGCCGCCCTCCGATGGCGCGCCCACGGGCAACGGACCCGTCGCGCTCGGGTCGTGGGTGGAGACGCTGGTCCGCCAGGCCTCGGAGATCGACCTGAGCGCGCTGGGATGGGTGGGCGTGGTGGTGACGGTGGCGAGCGCCATCTGGCTGATGACGAGCATCGAGCTGAGCTTCAACCGCGTCTACCGCGCCTCGCAGGGACGGCCATGGGTGAAGCGCGTGATCCTGTACTGGTTCGTCCTCACGGCAAGCCCGCTCCTGATCGGGGCCATCCCGCTGCTGTCTGCGGTGCTGCACGGCGCGCGCGACACGCCCGGCGTCGGCCTGCTGGTGACGCTCGTCGACACGGTCTGGAACGTGGGAGTGCTCTGGGCGCTGCTCACGGTCATCTACCTGATCGTCCCCGCGGGACGCGTCCGTCCGCAGGCCGCGATGATCGGTGCGCTGACGGCAAGCGTCATCATCATCGCGCTGAAGGGGCTGCTCGCCGCGTACTTCCTGCATGCGTTCGGGATGAGCCGACTCTACGGCTCGCTGGGCCTGGTGCCGGTGTTCATGTTCTGGATGTGGGTGGTGTGGATGGCGGTGCTCGGTGGGCTCGAGGTGAGCGCCATCGCGCAGACCGTGCGCGTGCGCGGGCTCGATGCCGGCACCGCCGCCGACGACCATGCCGCCGCGGACCCGATGCTCACCGTCGCGGCCATGGAGTGCGCGGCCGCGCAGTGGCGCGCGGGCCGGCCCGTCACGCGCGACTCGGTGGCCGTGGAGCTCTGCATCGACGACCGCCTCGCCGGCGACCTGCTCGAGGAACTGGTGCGCAGCGGATTCCTGGTGCGCGGCGCCACGGATTCGTACGTGCCCTCGCGGCCGCCCGTCACCATCTCCGCCGAGGACGTGCTGCGCAAGGCGCTCGAGCACTGCGCTGGCGAGGAGGCGATCGGCCGGTCGAGGATCGCCGCCGCGCTGCGGGCGTCGCAGCTCGAGCGCGCGGGCGCGTTCCACGTGGGTGCCGGGGACCCAGCACCGGCCCGGTAGCATGCACGCCATGAGGTCACGCGACGCCGAGAAGGACTTCGTGGAGTTCGCCCATCCGGGCGGCAACCTCGTGGCCCGCATCCTCGTCCCGAGCATCGGCCAGGCCGAGGCGCCCTTCATCCGCGAGCAGGTGCTGGCGCGGCTGGGCGAGGCGGCGCCGGGCCGCTCGCTGGTGCTCGACCTCTCGCAGGTGTCGCTCGTGTCGAGCCTCGGGCTCGGGACCTTCGTCGACCTCCGAAACTCCGCCGAGAAGGCCGGGCTCCGCCCCGCGGTGTTCGGGATGAACCGTCACCTCGCGGACCTGTTCCGGCTGATGAAGATCGAGCGGCTGTTCGCCTCCGTCAAGACCCAGCAGGAACTCGACGCGCTTGTCGCGGAGTGAACCCATGAAGCGAAGCGCCTCCCGTGCCACCGTCAACATCGCCGCCCTGGTGGCGGCCGCGCACCTGGCGGCCCTCGCGGGCTGCTACCGGCACGTGGTGAAGGCCACGGGGCCCGGCGCCGGCAGCTACGAGACCTACGAGGCCAACATCGGCGAGGACGAGAGCGTGTGGTCGCAGCCGAAGCCCCGGGTGATCGAGCGCAACCCCATTCCCGTGCCCACGGCACAGCCCAAGCAGGCCCCCGAGGACTGACCGGGGCCGAGGCACCCCGCCCGCCGGCGGGCGAGGCCGCCTATCATTCCTGCCCCATGGGCATCGAAGCCGCACTTCCCGTCGACAGCGTCCTCACCACGCAGCTGCAGCGCGTCGTCAACTGGGCACGCCGTTCCAGCGTGTGGCCCATGCCGTTCGCCACTGCCTGCTGCGGCATCGAGCTGATGGCCACGGCGTGCAGCCGCTTCGACCTCGCCCGCTTCGGCGCGGAGGTCATGCGCTTCAGCCCCCGCCAGTGCGACCTGATGATCGTGGCCGGCCGCGTCAGCGTGAAGACGCTGCCCGTCCTGCAGCGCATCTACCTGCAGATGGCCGAGCCCAAGTGGGTGATCTCCATGGGCGCGTGCGCCAGCACCGGCGGCGTGTTCGACACCTACGCCGTGGTGCAGGGCGTGGACCAGTACATCCCGGTGGACGTCTACATCCCCGGCTGCCCGCCGCGGCCCGAGATGCTCATCGAGGGCATCATGGCCATCCAGCGGGTCATCGACAACGACAACATCCCGCGCGACCCGACGGGCAAGCGCCTGCCGCTGCAGATCGCGCTCGAGCCCAACTACCGTCCGCGCGCGCAGCCCGCGCGCCTGTCGGTCGGCGCCTCCTGAGCGGCGGACGCCGCGCCTCGCCTCAGCCTGCCTTTGCGTTCGCCGGCCCCGGACCGGAAAGGCGTTCGCGCAGCCGGGCCATCAGCGAGGACCAGCGCTGGCGGAGCGCCTCCTCCGACACGCCCATCTGCTGCGAGATCTCGCGCCATCGCCGCCCGCGGAGCCGGTGCTGGATGATCTCGGCGTCCTGGGGACGCGTGCGCTCGAGCTCGTGCATGATGGACACCAGCTCGGCCCGCTCCTCGGGCGCGGGAGCCTCCTCGCGCTGCGGGGCGCTGTGCGCGAAGTCCGCCACCGTGGCCGCGAACCGCGCCGCGCGCCGGCGATGTCGCTGCACCGCGCGCTGCAGCACGCGGGCCACGAAGCTCCACGCCTCGGGCGTGCTCCGCAGCCGGAAGCTGCCGCGCGCCGCCGCGTAGTCGACGCGCCGCAGCGTGGTCGAGAAGACGTCGTCGGCATCGACCCCCGGGTTGCCCCGGATCTCCGCGCCGATCCTGCGCCGGAGCGCCCCCTCGTTCTCGATCATGAACTGCGCGATCCGCTCGCGCCCGCCCTGCCCGTCCGTGGTTGTGGTGGTCTCGTCCATGCCACAACGGTGCGATCCAATGCCGCCGGTCCCAAGGAATCCCCGTCAGCGACGGCGATGCATGTGCTTATCGGGCGAAGGACGCCGCAGCCGCCAGGCGAGGGTCGCCACCGCGAACTGCGTTGCCGCCGCGCCCAGCGTGGAGATGACCACCTGCGGCTTCCCCCACTCGCCGATGGTCAGGTACAGGCACACGTTGGCCACGCCGAAGAGCGACCACGTGGCGATGGACACGCCATCGGACGTGCCCCGCCGGGCCAGCGCAAAGAGCTGGAAGAAGGACGCCGTCGGGAAGACCACCGCCGGCACCCAGCCGACGCCGGCAAGGAACAGGTCGAGCATGCCGAGCTGCGCGGCGGCGTTCATCGGAGGCTCGCCGTGAACTCGGCGATGCGCGAGAGGCCCTTGCGGAGCGTGGCCTCGTCCGTGGCGAAGGTGATTCGGACGTGGTCGGCCGCGCACTCGCCGAAGTCGGCGCCGGGCACCACGGCCACGTGCACCTCGGCAAGCAGCGCCTCGGCGAACGACTGCCCGTCCACGATGCGGCGCCCGCCCGGCGAGGTCAGCTTCTTGCAGGGCGCGATCGACGGAAAGCTGTAGAAGGCCCCGTCCGGCGCCACCGATCGGAAGCGCGGGATGGCGTGCACGAGGTCGCCGACGAGCCGCGCGCGGCGCGCGAACTCCACGCGCATCTTCTCCACCGCGGGCCTGCTTTGCGCCGAGAGCGCCTCGACGATGGCCGGCATGAAGAAGCTCGGGATGTTGTTGGTCATCTGCGCCTGCAGCTTGACCAGCTCCTGCATGAACGCGCCGCCCATGCCCGTGGCGCACACGTAGCCGATGCGCCAGCCGGTCATGGCGAACGCCTTGCTCATGCCGTTGAGCGTGATGGTGCGGTCGGCCATCGCGGGGATGCTCGCCGGCGAGAAGTGGCGCAGCCCCGGGGTCACCTCGGGGTAGGCCAGCTTCTCGTAGATCTCGTCGCTCACGAGCGATGCGGAGGGATGCGCGGCAACCACCTCGCAGAGCGCGCGCACCTCGTCCGGCGAGTACGCCACGCCGCAGGGGTTGGAGGGGCTGTTGAGGATCACCGCGACGGTGCGCGGCGTCATCGCCGCGGCAAGCTGCGCGGGCGTGACCTTGAAGCCGTTCTCCATGGCGCCCGCAACCTCGATGCATCGGCCGCCGGCCAGCTCGATGAGCGGTCGGTAGCTCACCCACGCGGGGGTGGGCAGCACCACGTCGTCGCCGGGCTCCACCAGCACCTGCAGCACCAGGTACAGCGCATGCTTGGCGCCCGCGGTGATGGACACGTGCTCGGGCCTGCAGGCGATGCCGTTCTCGTCGCGGAGCTTGGCCGCGACCGCCGCGCGCGCCTCGGGGGTGCCGGGCGTCAGCACGTACTTGGTCTGCCCCGCGCGGAGCGCGCGCTCGGCCGCTTCCTTGATGTTCGCGGGCGTGTCGAAGTCCGGCTCGCCCGTGCCGAAGGCCACGACGTCGGCGCCTTCGCGCTTCAGCGCGGCGGCGCGGGCCGCCACCGCCAGCGTGGAGCTCTCCTTCATCCGACGGACCCGTTCGGTCACCTTCATCGCCGCGGCAGTCTACTTCCGCGGGTACCGGCGGGATACGCGTACACTGCCCCGATGCACTACGACGCGCACCAGCCGGTGCTCAACGAACTCGAGGCGCGGATCACAACCATCCGCGACTCCCTTTAACTTCACGCAGAAGGCCAAGGAACGCGATCGCCTCGCCGCCCGCATGGAGGAAGGCGACTTCTGGAACGACCCCAAGGCGGCCCAGCGGCACATCGACGAGCTGAAGGTGGTCCGGGCGCAGATCGAGCCGCTCGAGGCCGCGATGAAGGCGTTCGAGGACGCCCAGGTCGGCTACGAAATGGCCAAGGAGGCCGGGGACCAGGAGCTCCTCGCCGAGGTCGACGGGCAGCTCTTCCAGCTCGTCCATGACATGGACAAGGTGGAGGCGCAGAGCCTGCTCTCCGGCAAGCACGACCACCGCAGCTGCTTCGTCACCCTCCAGGCCGGCGTCGGAGGCACCGAGGCCAACGACTGGGCCGAGATGCTCGAGCGCATGTACCTCTACTGGTGGCGCGAGATGGGCTTCAAGGTCGAGGAGATGAACCGCCTCTACGGCACCGAGGTCGGGATCGCGGAAGTCGGCTACCGGCTCAGCGGCCCGTTCGCGTACGGCTACATGAACTGCGAGCGCGGCACGCACCGGCTCGCGCGCGTCAGCCCGTTCAACGCCGAGGGCAAGCGCCAGACCAGCTTCGCCACCGTCGACGTGACGCCGGAGTTCGAGGACAACGGGCTGGTGGTCCCGGAGAAGGACATCGAGATCGTTGCCTTCGTTCGCGCGAGCGGCCCCGGCGGGCAGAACGTCAACAAGGTGGCGAGCGCCATCCGCGTGACCCACCTTCCCACCGGAATCCAGGTGGTGGCCAGCACCTACCGCGACCAGCTGCAGAACAAGAGCCAGGCGCTGGCAGTGCTGCGCAGCAAGCTCGAGGCGCTCGAGGAGGAGCGGCGGCAGGCCGAGCTCGACGCCGCCACCGGCGGCAAGGTCGACCGCGGCTGGGGCACGCAGATCCGCAGCTACGTGATCTACGACAACCGAGTCAAGGACCACCGCACCGGCCACGAGGTGATGAACCCGCAGAGGGTGCTCGACGGGGACATCGGCGGGTTCATCGACTCCGAGCTGAAGCGCCGCCGCGCCGAACGCGAGACCGCGGGCGCATGAGCGCCGCCGGCGACCGGCCACGCGCTGCATTCGACGAAGCATCGCTGCGTTGGCTGGCCGTCGGCGTCGCCGCGGGCGCGCTCGCCGGCGCCGGCGCGCTTGCGCACGCGGTCCCGGCGGAAACGCTCCTCGACTACCCGGCGGCGGACGCCGTGCTGCGTTCCGCGGGCCGGGTCCCGGGGACGCTCGGGTCGCTCGGTGCGCTGGCGCTCGTCGCGGGCGCCGCCTGGGCATGGCGCACGGCGCGGATGGTCGAGTTCGCGGCGGGCGCGCTGGCGTCGGCGTGGCTGGCCATGGCAATCGGCGGTTGGGCTCGGCTGGAGGCGCACGAGAGCGACCTCGAACGGCAGGAGCTGGCAACGATCCAGGAACTCGCGCTGCGCCCGATCGCGGCGGCGATCGATGCATCCATCGCGGCGCTGCGCGTGCTCGGTCCGTCAACTGGACCGACGGACGCACCCTGGCAGGCCGCGGCGCAGCGGCTCGTGGACGCCACCCCGGAGGCGCGCGCGGTGGCATGGATCGACGCAGCCGGCAACACGTTCGGCGCAGGGCCAGAGTCGGCGCAGGTCGCCGACATCATGAACGGGATACCCGGCAATGCGCGCACCGACCGGCCATGGGCGGCATCGGCATGGCCCACGGGGAGCGGGCTTGCCGATGCGCGGACGCGGGTGATCGTGGCAGCTCCGGCCGGCGCGCAAGGCACGGCCATCCTGCTGCTCGATGCGCAGGGCCTGGCGGCGCACGCGGAGTGCCCGCCCGCGGCCGGCGCCGTCCTCTCGCTGACGCTCTCCGGCGCCGGCGCCGACGATGCGGCCGAGCCGCCGCTCCCGGAAGGCCTGAGGGAGCGACCGGGCCTGCAGCCATCGGCGCTGCTGAGGACCGCGGGCCTGGCATGGCGGTCGCGCGCCTTTCCCACCGAGCAACGCATGAACGACCGGCACCAGCGAGGCAACACCGCCGTGCTCGCCTTCGGCTGGCTTGGCGCCGTCGCCTGCGTGGCGGCCGGCATCGCCATCCGCCGCGCGGCCGACGCGCGCAGCAATGCCGCGGACAAGGCCCACCGGCTCGCGGCCGCCACCGCCCGCGCGCGCATCACGGCGCTCGGTCGCGAGGCCCTGAGCGCCGAGGCAGGCCATGTCATCCGCGCGCGGCTGCGCGAGACGCTCCGCACGCTCGAGTCCGCCGACGAGCCCGCGAGCACCGCCGCAACGCGAGCGGCGGCGGTCGCACGAGCCTGCGAGAGCCTGTCGATGGCCGAGGCCGAGGTGGGTGCCCTGCTCGACCGCCCGGGCCACACGCGCATCGAGCGCGCCGAGACGGACGCGGCGCTCGAGCACCTCTACTCGCACACGGTGCTGGAGGTCGCCGGCTGCGCCGCCGTCCCCGTCTCGAAGCCCGTGCCGGCGGGCGCCATGGCCGAGGCGCAGCGGAGGCTCGGGTCCGCGACGTTCGCGGTGCTGTCGAGCGATAACCCCATGAGCGTCGACCTCGGCGCCCGCACCAACCAGCTGCGTCGCGGCGTGCTGGCGCTCGAACTCCGCAGCGCGGGCCACGCGCACGTGCCCGCCGTGGGCCGAAGCGCGGACGGCCGCTGGGCCGAGCACGGGTTTGCCGTGGCAGTCACCCCGCACGAGGCCGACGCCATCGCGGAATTGCACGAGCAACGCGCGTATTTCTGGTTCGACGGCGAACGGTTCTATATCCAGGAGGTGGTGGGCGCGCGCCGCACCATCGCGCTCCCGCGGATCGCGTGACAGGCTCCGCTACACTGCGGGAGTGACCGCCGACGCCTCCATCCTTCACCGAGTGGCCGCGGGGGATGCCGCCGCGATGAAGGACTGCATGGAGCGCTTCGGTGGGCTGGTGTGGTCGCTCGCGCGCCGCGGCGGCGCCGGGGCATCCGACGCCGACGACGCGGTGCAGGAGATCTTCGTCGACCTCTGGAAGAGCGCGGCCCGGTTCGACCCGGCCATCGCCACCGAGGCCACGTTCGTGGCCATGATCGCGCGGCGCCGGCTGATCGACCGCGGGCGCCGCAGGCAGCGGCGGCTGGACACGGCGCCGCTGCCGGAAGCCGCGCCGCCGGCGGCCCCTGCGCAGCCCGACGTGCCCACCCAGCAGGAGGAGGCCGCGCGCGCCACGGCAGCGCTCGAGCGCCTTCGACCGGAGCAGCAGCGCGTCCTGCAGCTCTCCATCTACCACGGCCGCTCGCACGAGGAGATCGCCCGGTCCACTGGCCTGCCGCTGGGCACGGTGAAGACCCATGCCCGCCGCGGGCTGATCCGCCTGCGCGAGATCCTCGAGGCCGACGGCGCCCTCGAACGGGATCTTCCGCCGAAGGCCTCCGACGGCGCGGGACCCGGTCGCCCGGCGGGCGGGCAATCTCGGCGATAATGCGGGACGGGCGGGGCGGATTCCGCGATCGGCGGCCGCGGGACGGGTAAAAATGCCCGTTCCAATGCCAAGCATCCAGCTCGCCGCGCTTCTCTCCGCCACGCTCGGGGCCGACCCCGCCGCCATTCCCGATGCCGCCATGCTGCGGTACCCCGACATCGGGCGCGACGACATCGCGTTCGTGTTCGCAGGCAACCTGTGGCTGGTGCCGAAGTCCGGGGGAACCGCACGGCCGCTCACCAGCGCCGCGGGCGCCGAGGTCATGCCCCGCTTCAGCCCCGACGGCACGCGCATCGCCTTCGGCGGCAACTACGACGGCAACCGCGACATCTACGTGATGCCCACGGGCGGCGGCGCGCCGCAGCGCGTGACGCACCACCCCACCGCCGAGCAGGTCAACGAGTGGACCGCCGACGGCTCGCTCGTCTTCACGGCATCTGGCATGGAGGGCATCGCCCGCGCGGCGCGGCTCTACAAGGTGAAGGAGTCGGGCGGGCTGCCGGAACCGCTGCCGGTGCCCTACGGCACCAACGGCACCATCAGCCCCGACGGCGAGTGGCTGGCCTACACGCCGCACTCCATCGACAGCCGCACCTGGAAGCGGTACCGCGGCGGGATGCAGACGGACATCTGGGTCTACAACCTGCGCACCACGGAGTCGCGGCGCGTCACCGACTACGAGGGCATCGACACACTGCCCATGTGGCAGGGCTCCACCCTCTACTACCTGAGCGACGCCACCACCGACCCGAAGGCGCCGCACAAGCTCAACATCTGGTCGTGGGACCTGCGGACGGGCGCGAAGAAGCAGGTGACGGCGTTCACCGACGAGGACGTCAAGTGGCCCGCCATCGGCAACGGCGAGATGGTGTTCCAGAAGGGCACCAAGCTGATGGTGCTCGACCTCGCCTCGGGCAGGAGCCGCTCGGTGGACGTCCGGATCCCGGGCGACCGGCCCACCGTTCGCACGCGCACCGAGGACGTGAGCGACGATCTGCAGGGCTCGAGCATCAGCCCCGGCGCCAAGCGCGTGGCCGTGGCCGCGCGCGGCGACATCTGGTCGGCGCCCGCCGAGAACGGCGTGCCCCGCAACATGACGCGCACCGACGGCGTGGCCGAGCGCACGCCGTCGTGGAGCCCCGACGGAAGGTGGATCGCCTTCTTCAGCGACGAGACGGGCGAGTACGAGCTGTGGGCCATGCCCGCCGACGGCAAGGGCGACCGCAAGCAGCTCACCAAGGACGGCGGCCCGTTCAAGACCGACATCCAGTGGTTCCCCGACTCCAAGAAGCTCATCTACCAGGACAAGACCGGCACCGGCTGGCTGGTGGACTTCGAATCCGGCGACCGCAAGCTCATCGACAAGGAGCCGTGGGACGGCGGCTTCGACTTCAGCATCAGCCATGACGGCTCGTACATCGCGTACTCGAAGAGCCTGCCGGAGCGCCGCAACGGAAGCATCTGGATCTACGACGTCGCGAAGGGCGAGTCGCGCGAGGTGACGAGCGGCATGTTCGCCGACGGCAGCCCCACGTTCGACCGCGCAGGCGAGTGGCTCTACTTCAGCAGCCAGCGCGGCTTCGGCAACGCCGAGTACAGCGAGCTCGACACCGGATGGGCGTACCAGGACACCAATCGCGGCTACGCGGTGCCGCTGCGCAAGGACGTGAAGAACCCCTGGCTCGTGGAGATCGACGAGGAGAAGGCCAAGGACGCCAAGAAGGACGAGAAGAAGCCGGAGGAGAAGAAGGAGGACAAGAAGCCCGAGGGCGAGAAGAAGGACGAGAAGAAGCCGGACGAGGGCGAGCCGAAGGAGAAGCCCGAGGAGAAGCCCGAGGATGCCCCGAAGCCGGCCGACCCGGCGAAGCCTGCCGACGCTCCCAAGCCCGCGGACGGCCCGCAGCCCGCCGGCGACGCGGCACCGAAGGCTGCCGAACCCGAGAAGAAGGCCGAGGACAAGAAGACCGAGGACAAGAAGGCCGACGAGAAGAAGCCCTTCGCGATCGACTATGACGGCTTCGAGGCCCGTGCCATCGAGCTGCCGCTCGGGACGCAGGCCATCCGCGGCATGGCCGTCAACGACCGCAACCAGCTCATCTTCAACCAGTCCGGCCAGATCAAGGTCTTCGACATCAAGGACAAGAAGCGCGAGGTGAAGAAGGTGACCGACGGCATGGGCTTCCGGCTCACCGCCGACGGCAAGAAGATGCTGGCCGGGCTGCAGATCCTCGATGCATCCGCGGGTGCGTCGGGCAAGCAGATCGTGACGCAGCCCATGCTGGCGCAGATCGACCCGCGCCGCGAGTGGGCGCAGGTGGTGCGCGACGCATGGCGCATCTTCCGCGACTTCTTCTACGACCCCACCATGCACGGCGTCGACTGGAACGCCGTGGGCGACCGCTACCTGGCCATGGTGCCGTTCGCCAACAGCCGCGAGGACATCAGCTACATCATCAGCGAGATGATCAGCGAGCTGAACGTCGGCCACGCCTACTACCAGGGCGGCCGCGAGGGCGGCGGCGGGCCGAGCGTCAACGTCGGCATGCTCGGCGTCGACTGGGAGGCCGCCATCGGGCCAGACGGCCGCACGGTGTACCGGTTCCGGCACATCGTGGAAGGCGCGGCGTGGGACGCGGACGCGCGCAACCCGCTGCTCGAGCTCGGCATCGACGTGAAGGAAGGCGAGCACCTGCTCGCCGTGAACGGCATGCCGGTCGATGGCTCGAAGGACCCGTGGGCATCGTTCCAGGGCCTGGCAGGCAAGACCGTGTCGCTGACGGTCGGCCCCAACCCCGCCATGGACGACAAGGTGCGCGAGGTGGTGGTGAAGCCCATCGGCGGCGAGGACAACCTGCGCTACCGCGACTGGATCGAGGCCAACCGCCGCTACGTGTCGGAGAAGTCGGGCGGCAAGGTGGGCTACATCTACGTGCCCAACACCGGCATCGACGGCCAGAGCGACCTGGTGCGGCAGTTCCAGGGCGAGCGCTTCAAGCCGGCGCTCATCATCGATGACCGCTGGAACGGCGGCGGGCAGATCCCGCACCGCTTCATCGAGATGCTCAACCGCCCGGTCACCAACTACTGGGCGCGGCGCGACCAGAAGGACTGGATCTGGCCGCCGGACAGCCACATCGGACCGAAGGCCATGATGATCAACGGCCTCGCGGGCTCGGGCGGCGACATGTTCCCGTGGCTCTTCAAGCACTCCAAGCTCGGGCCGCTCGTCGGCACGCGCACGTGGGGCGGCCTGGTGGGCATAAGCGGCAACCCCGGCATGATCGACGGCTCGAGCGTGCGGGTGCCGGTGTTCGCGTTCTACGAGACCGACGGCACGTGGGGCATCGAGGGCCACGGCGTGGACCCCGACCACGAGGTGCTCGATGACCCCGGAGTCATGAAGGGCGGCCCGCACCACGGCGGCATCGACCCGCAGCTTGACAAGGCGGTGGAGCTCCTCCTCGCCGAGCTGCAGCGCAACCCCGTGAAGCACCCCGCCCGTCCCGCGTACCCGAAGCGCGACGGCTTCGGCATCGCGCCGGCGGACAAGTGAGATTGAGGCGGTCAGCGGCGGCCGCTGCCGGTGCCGCCGCGATACTCCGTGCCCTCCACGCCTTCGCCGGCCCAGTGGTCGTAGGTGCCCCAGCCGCCATGGCCTTCGGGTGAGTGGTACGGCCCCGCATTGGGACCGACGCCGTTGCCGAGACGCGTGCTCGAACCCCAATACGCGCCCGGATCGACGAACTGCTGCGGCGGATGGAACCCGTTCGGCGAGGCAAGGGGCGAGTAGCCCCAGTTGCCGCCGAGGTTGGAGCCGTTGCCGGTCCACGGCCGGTACGCGTCGGCCACGTAGCCGGCGTACTCGTTGCCGTAGCCGCGGAACGCCGCGGGCGCGTCCCCTGCAGCGCCCTCGAACTGCCGGTTGATCGCCTCCTGCGTCTCGCCCGCCGCCGCCGGCGATGCGTCGCGCCGCGCCGCGGTGCCGGCTGCGCTGCGGATCTGCGCCGCGGGCGCCTTGGCCATGTCGCCGCGCGCCGCCGGCCAGTTGCGCTGGTTGAGCGGGGTGTTCCGCTGGGCCACGCGCTGCGCGGCGTCCTTGCGGTCCTGCCGCTCCCACGCATTGTGCGCGTCGTTCCAGCGGTTGTAGTACGGGTGCCACTGGTTCATCCACCAGCCCCAGTTGTCCCAGCCCCACCAGTTGCCGTAGCCATAGCCCCACGCCGTGTTCCAGCCCGGGCACCAGCCCCAGCCGTACCAGCCGTCGCCAGTCATGTACATCGGGCTGATGTCCGCGGCGCCGTAGTACGCGTAGTCGTCGTTGGGGTCATCCGGCGGGCTGAACGTGCCGCTCTGCGAGTCGTACGTCGGGTCGGTGCCGAAGGTCTGCGGATACGCCTGGTAGGCGCTGCCGGAGACCTGCGGGTAATCGAACCCGGTTCCGTACACCGGCGTGCCGTCCGCCACGTACGTGCCGAGGTAGCCGGGCGAGAACCCGAACGACACCGAATCCGGCGTCGACCCGAACACCCACACGTAGGTGCACGGATACACCGGGCAGCTCGGGGGAATCGAATACACCGCGCTGGGCACCCTGTCGCAGAGCGTCCACGGGCCCGTCACCGCCGGCGCCACGAACCACGCGCCCGAGTCGCAGCAGTACACCTTGCCCTCGCACTGCACGATGGGCGCCGTCGCACCGGGGAGCCACGCCACCGTGGAGCCCTGCACGGGCTGCCAGCGCTCGCTGCCCGTGGGCGGGCCGCCGGCCACGGTGAAGCTCGGCTGCGCGCGGGCGCGGTCGAGCGTCACGGTGCGGATCTCGCGCGCGGCGAGCACGGCCTCGTTGGACTCGGGCGTGCCCGGGATGGCGGCGCGCGCCGCGTCCCAGCGCTTGGTGCGCGGCAGGTTGACGAACTCGGCCGGAAGGTTTGCGGGCGCCACGGCTTCCCACGTGCCTGCGTCGAGGTTGGCGGTGCGGAACCAACGCCCCGACGCCAGCAGGTAGTACGAGCCCGTCACGTAGAGCACCGTGCTGTTGGTGTTCTTGATGGTCATCACGCCCGGGCACAGCGGCACCAGCTGCGGATCGCCGTCGGTGGCAAGCAGCACGCTCGGCTTGGTCACCACCATCGCGGCGGCGGGCTTGAGGTCGGGCGCCTTCACCGTCTTCGGCACCGCAGCGCCGGACGGCGCGGCCGGGGCCGTGCCCACCGCGGCCACCACCTCCGCGGGCGGCGCGGCCACCGGCTTGAACCCGGTGCCGAGGGCATTGGAGGACTGCCACTGCCCGCCCACCTTGGTCCACCACATGTCATCGGGCGACTTGAGCAGGACGAACGGCGTGTTGGTGGCCTGCATCCAGCCGGTCTTCGCGAGCGCAGCAAGCCGCGGCGCGCCGTCGGTGCTCACGAGCACGCTCGGCCGCGAGGACACGATGATCGGCGGCACCGTCGAGGCCAGGCCCGGCGTCGACGCGCCGCGCGCGTTCACGAGCTGCATGCCCTGCACCAGGTTGGCGCGCGTGGTGGTCATCGCCACCACGTAGAGCGCCTGCCCGAGCGCCTTCACGTCGTCGGCCGAGGCGGGCTTCCCGTCAAACGTCAGCCCCTGCACGCGGAACTGGTTGATCTCCACCTCGCCCGGCACGTCCGCGGCCATGATCTCGGCCGACAGGCGCGCCTCGCCGACCACCTGCTTCCCGTCGGCGGCGGTCATCGCCACCTGCGTCACGAAGTACCCGCGCGCACCGTCGAGCCCCGTGGTGCGGGGCTGGAACACCCGGTACGACGTGCCGTTGACCGACACGTCCTGGGGCCAGAGGTTCGGGTGGGCCGGCACCCCCGCGCCCTGCCCGGCGGGGGCCGGGGGGGCCGGGGCCTGCGCCACGGCAAGGGTTGCGACCGAGAGGCAGACGGCGGAGGCGGCGATCGTTCGGATCATGGCGTGGGCGGAGAGTCTAGTCCCCGGCCCCGCAGCCAAAAAGCGAGACCAGGGCGGCCCGCGAACGGGCCGCCCTGGAGGTCCTCACCCACGGAAAGCCGCGCGTCAGGCGCGACGGCGGCGGCCAGCGGCCACGCCAGCCACGCCGAGGAGCGCGAGCGCGCCGGGGGCGGGGATGGCATTCACACCGACCAGCGTGATCGAACCGGTCCAGGTGCCGGACGTGCCGGCGGCGCCGTAGCCGTTGCCCAGGTAGATGCTCGGTGCGCCGGGGGCGCCGGAGAACACGATCGGGTTGACGCTCTTCGAGTCGATCAAGGGCGTGCCGGGAGCGCTCGATCCGCCGCCGCTCCAGGACAAACGCTGCACGGGGCTGAGGCTGCTGAATCCACCGACCTGCAGCAGGCCTCCGGTCGACAGGGGCGCAACGTCCACGTAGATGCAGAGGTCGTCCGCGTACGTGAAGTTCGTGGACGCATTGAGCGTCGCATTGACCGACACGCTGGTCAGGGTGCCGGAGAAGCCGCCGTACAGCGCGGACAGGTTAGTGAAGTTCCATCCGGTCCAGGTCTGGTTGGTGAACGTGACGGTCACGTCAGCCGAAGCAGCCGACACGAGGGCCGCAGCAGCGACGCCGGAAGCGATAAAAGTCTTCATGGTGGGAAACTCGCAGAAAGGGGTGGAATCAAATGCTCCCGGCAGACACGTCTGCCGGACCGCCCAATTCGCGACCTTCCAAGGGGGAACTGACCTCAAGATGCGCCGCCTGGGAGCAGGGTCAAGGAAATCCGGCCCCAGTTTCCGCCGATACCCTTCCGCATACGTGCCCAAGGGACCCGACCCAGCCATCGTGAACGACCTGCTGCAGCGGCGCGCGTTCGGCCAGGCGCTGGCTATGGCCAATAACTGGACTGACGCCGCCCCCCGCAGCCACGCGGCGTGGTTTGCGGCCGCGCGCGCCAACTTCGGCCTCGGCCGCCTGCGCACCGCCGACGACGCCATCGACCGCGCCATGCGCCTCGGCGCCGCCGGCCACGAAGCCCAGCTGATGCGCGCCGTCATCGACCACCGACTCGGACGCAGTGCCGCCGCCATCGACCGCCTGCGGACGCTGGTGACCAAGCGGGCCCCCAACGCCACGGACGCCGCGATGGCGCTCGCCGAGGTCCTGCACCGCGCCAATCGCCGCGACGAGCTCGATGCGCTGGTCGCCGCCGGCGGCGCCTGGCTCGACGACCCCCGCGCCGCCATCTTCATCGCGCGCGTCACCGCGCGCTCCGACCGCGCCGGCACCATCGACCGCCTCGAGTCCATCGCCCGCGGCGACGGGCCGGCCCTCGTCCGGCGCATCGCGGGCTTCGACGCGGTGCGGCTCCTCGACGCCGATGCGCAGTACCGGCGCGCGTTCGAGCTGGCCACGCACCTGCACGCCACCACCGGCCAGCCCTTCGACGCGGACGGCCTCCTGGCCGACGCGCACGCGCAGCTGGCGCTCGTCGAACGCGGCGCGCGCTGGTTCGAGCCCCGCGCCGCGCCGGTCAGCGGCGTGGCGCTCGTCGTGGGCATGCCGCGCAGCGGCACCACGCTCCTCGAGCAGATGCTCGACCGCCACCCGGCCATCGGCGGCATCGGCGAGTACGACGGCATCAACACCATGGGCACCGAGCTGGTGGCTCAGGGCACCTGGCCCGCGCAGCTGGGCATGCTCGACCGCGCCGCGGCCGGGCGCCTGCAGGCCGACTACCTCGCCGGCGCCGCCGTGACGCGCCGCGCCGACGCGCGCTGGTCCTTCGACAAGTCGCTCCTCACCTGGCGGTGGCTGCCCGGCGTGGCAGCGGTGCTGCCCGGCGCCGTGTGCCTGCGCATCGAGCGCGATGCGCGCGACACCGCCATCAGCATGTTCCTCTCCAACTTCCACCCGCAGTCGTTCGGGTGGACGCGCTCGCTCGACTCCATCCGCCGCGTGATCGCCGCCGAGCGCACGCTGGCACCGCGCGCCATGCAGGCGCTCGGGATCCCGCACGAGGACCTGCGCTACGAGGAGCTGGTGGAACGCCCACGCGAGCACATGGAGCGCGTGCTCGCGCGCATGGGCCTGCCCATGGACGAGGCCACGCTCGCGCCCGAGGCCAACTCGCGCACCGTGCTCACGCTCAGCCACGAGCAGGTGCGCCGCTCCATCAACCGAGGCTCCATCGGTCGCTGGAGGAACTACGAGTGGGCGTTCGACTCGGCATGGCACGGCGCATGAACCGATAGAATCGGGCGATGCCCCCTGCCCCGAAGCACAAGACCGAGCTCGAGCGGCTCCTCAACGCCAACCAGTTCGACCAGGCGCGCCTGCTCGCGGCCGACGTGCTCCGGAAGAACCCCCGCGACGGCGAGGCGTGGCTGGGGCTTGCGCGCAGCGCCGTGGGACTCAACCGCCTGCGCGTGGCCGAGGAGGCGCTGTCGCGCGCCGAGGGCGTGCTGCGCAACGACCACCGCTGGATCTACACCTTCGCCATCGTCGACCACTACGTGGGGCGAAGCGGGCGCGCCGTGGACCGGCTGCGCACGCTGATCGACCGCAAGGCGCCCAACGCGCTCGACGCGCGCATCTTCCTGGCGGACGTCCTGCACAGGATGGGCCGCCGCGACGAGGTGCGCACGCTGGTGGACGCGGGCGGCGAGTGGACGCAGGAACTCAGGGGCCGGATCCTCTCCGCGCGCTGCATGGCCGAGCGCGACCCCGAGCAGGGAGCGGTGGAGCTCGAGCGCCTCTTCCGCAGCCCCGGCGACGTGGGCCAGCGCCGCAACGCGGGCTTCGAGGCCGTGGCCATCCACGACAAGTCCGGCAACTACCGCAAGGCGTGGGATCTTGCCACCGCCATCCACACCGAGACCAGCGCCAAGTACGACACGCTCGGGCTGATCGACGGGCTTGACGAGCAGCGCCAGCTGCTCGCGCGCGGCACGCCATGGTTCGAGCCGCGCGCGCCGCGGACGGACGGCGTCGGGTTCATCGTCGGCATGCCGCGCAGCGGCACCACGCTCGTGGAGCAGATGCTCGACCGCCACTCGCAGGTGGCCGGCATCGGCGAGTACGAGGGCATCGTGGTGGTGGGCGAGACGCTCAAGCACCACGGCGCCTGGTGCCGCGGGCTTGGAACGCTGGACGCGGACACGGCCACCGGCATCCAGGGCGGCTACCTGGAGAGCGCACGCACGCCGGAGGTTGCGGGCAAGCGCTGGCTCATCGACAAGTCGCTGCACACGTGGCGCTGGCTGCCCGCGGTGGCGTCCATCCTGCCGGGCGCGCGCTGCATCCACATAGCGCGCGACCCGCGCGACACCGCGGTCAGCCTGTTCCTCTCCAACTTCCACTACCGCAACTACTCGTGGACGCGGTCGCCCACGGAGATCGCGCAGGTGATGGAGGCCGAGCGGGCGCTGTCGCTGATGGCGCTCGAGGCGCTGAGGATCCCGCACGAGGCCATCGTGTACGAGGACCTGGTGGAGGACGTCGAGGGCCACGCGCGGCGGGTGGCCGCCCTGCTCGGCGTCGAGGCCGAGGCCGGCATGCTGAGCCCCGAGAAGAACACCCGCACCGTGCTCACCCTGAGCCACGAGCAGGTCCGCAGGCCCGTGAACCGCAAGTCCATCGGCCGCTGGAAGAACTACGAGTGGGCGTTCGGCGCCGAATGGGACAAGTTGGTTGCCATCCACGAATCCCGGCGCAAGTTCAAGTAGCCCGGCCCGTGTCCCCGAATCCCCGTGTCCCCTGACCCCCTGTCCCCGGGGGCGGGCATCGGGCAACCACCCCCGCATGTCCCGCGCCAAGACCCTGACCGGCAACGCAACCGCAACCTTCACCGCCAACCGGGCCGGCGCACTTGCGGCCGCCCTCGTGGCCGCCCTCGTGGCCGCCCTCGTCACCGCCCCCGCGCTCGCGCAGGGCGCGGGCTACGTCAACTGGGAGTCGCCGCAGTCGCACCCCATCGACCTCACGCCCAACGGCCTGGTGCTGCTTGCGGTCAACACCGCCGATGCGCGCCTGGAGGTGTACGACGTCACCGGCGGCATCCCCGTGAAGCGCGGCTCGGTGGCGGTTGGCCTTGACCCCGTGTCGGTGCGCGCACGCACCAACGGCGAGGCGAGAAGAACGACCTCACGGAGTTCAACGAGGCGTTCGTGGCGCTGCAGGGCCGCGACGGCCAGATCACCGCGGCCGAGATGGCAAGCCTGCAGGACTACGTGGCGTCGCTCACGTTCGGGCCCAACCCCAACCGCAACATCGACAACACGCTGCGCACGGCGGTGGCGATCAACGGCGGCGTGGTGACCGGCCCAGGCGGCACGGGCAATGCGCAGGCGGGGCAGAACATCTTCAACACGGCGCAGATCTTCGGCGCGCCCCCCGGGCTTGCGTGCATCAACTGCCACGCCGGCCCTGCCGGCACCAACAACCGCGTGGACATCCCCGCGCCCGGCGGCGCCGAGCCGCAGAACCGCAAGAACTCGCCGCTGCGCGACGTCTACCGCAAGGTGGGCGCGAGCAAGGCAAGCCTCGCGGGCAACCGCGGCTTCGGCTTCGACCACGGCGGTGACGAGTTCACCATGCAGGACCTCCTGAGCATCGGCTTCCGCTTCAACACGCTGCCGGGAGGCGGCACGCAGCAGCGGCGCGACGTGGAGGCGTTCATGCTGAGCTTCGGCACCGACACGCACGCGGGCATTGGCCAGCAGGTGACGGCCGCCAACGCGGGCGGCGCGGGCGACGATGCCGCGCGCATCACGCAGCTCATCAACATCGCCACGCAGTCGACCCAGGTGGGCCTCATCGCCAAGGGCACGCGCAACGGGCAGCCGCGCGGCTGGATGCTGCTCGGCGGCAGCTTCGCCGGCGACGTGACCGGCGAGACCCTCGCGCCGGCCGCGCTGCTTGCGGGCGCCGCCGCGGGAAGCGAGGTCACCTACACGCTGGTGCCCGAGGCCGCGGCCCGGCGCATGGGCATCGATCGCGACGGCGACAACGCGCTGGACGGCGACGAGATCGCCGCCGGCACCGACCCCGCCGACCCGTCAAGCTTCCCCGGCGCGTGCCCCTGGGACATCGCGCCCTTCGGCGCCCGCGACGGACAGGTGAACGGCGCGGACCTCGGGCTGGTGCTCAGCGCGTGGGGCCTGCCGGGCATCACCGACATGAACGGCGACGGCGTGACGAACGGCGCGGACCTCGGCGAGCTGCTGGCGCACTGGGGGGCGTGCCCGTAAGGGCGTCAGGGCATTCGCCGCTCGGCCAGCCGCCGCATGCCCGCGGCCACCTCCACCACCCACACGTCCTTGCGCGGCACGGGGCCGGCGGCGTAGTCGATGGTGCCGGTGATGCCGGCGAAGCCGCGCGTGGCGGCAAGCGCGGCGGAGATCGCGGCTGGGTCATCGCTGCCGGCGCGGCGGCGCGCGTCGAGGGCAAGCATGGCGGCGTCGTGGCCGAGCGCGGCGAACGCGGTCGGGCGGGCACCGCCGTTGGCGCGGGCAAAGGCCGCCGCGAACGCAGCGGCCTCGGGCGAGCAGCCCTCGCCGAGCCAGGCGTGCGTGGTGAACCACACGCGGTCGGTGGGAGCGCTGCCGGTGCGGGCGATGCCCTCGAAGTCAAGCCCGTCGCCGCCCACCACGGGCACCGCCGGCAGCGCCGAGCGCACCGACTGCAGCACCGCGTCGACCTGGTCCGGGAGCATCGCCGCGTAGACGAAGTCGATCTCCGCGCCCGCGCCGGCCAGGTGCGGCGCGATGGCAGGCGGCGCGACGGAGGCGAGGTCGAACTCCATCACCGCGGACCCGCCCAGCGCAGACCCCAGGTGCGTGCGGAAGAACGCCGCGAGCGTGCGCGGATAGTCGTGGCGCGAATCGAACACCACCACCGCGCGCTTGCCGAAGCGGGCCGCGCCGAACTCGGCGGCGGCGCGAGCCTGCGCGTCGTCGCCGAAGCAGGCGAGGAACGTGCCCTTCCCGCATCGCTCGGGGAGCGCGGGGTCGGTGGCGCCGATCACGATGAAGGGCCGGCCGGCCGCGGTGAAGGCGGGCACCGCCGCAAGCGCAGGGTCGCTGTCGGTGAAGCCGATGCCGAGCACCGCCGCCGATGCGGCCGATGCCGCAAGCTGCGCCGCGCGCGCCGGGTCCGACTGCGCGTCGGCGCGGTGCACGGCAAGCAGCGCGCCGTCCTCGCCGGAGGCGAACGCAAGCACGGCGCCGCGCGCCGCGTCGAGGCCGAGCGCGCCCTGCGGGCCCGATTCGTCGTTGAGGAGCGCCACCGCGCCGCGCGACACCTCGGGCGCAAGGCCGCGCATCGCCCAGCACGATCCGAGGGCCATGAGCACCGGGATGAGGAGCGAGCAGATGCCGATGGCGATGGCGGGGGCGTTGAAGCGGCGATCCACGCGGCGGATGGTAGGAACGGCCCGCAAGCCCGCAGTCAACGCATGGTTATCAAGTGGCCCATGCCCTTGCGCATGGGCGGGATCCGCGGTACATTTCCACGTTCCGAGTTCGGGCGCGCGCGATGTTCGAAGTAGCGGAGTCGCGCGCCCGACCGGACGTTTGCGGGTGTAACTCAGTGGTAGAGTGCCACCTTGCCAAGGTGGATGTCGAGGGTTCAAGTCCCTTCACCCGCTCTTCTCGCAACGGCCTAGGGTCCACGCACTTACGACC
>VGXR01000030.1 GCA_016873255.1 Planctomycetota bacterium | reverse complement strand
GGAGCATCAGCTCGCCGCGCGCGCCCTCGGGCCTGCCGGGAACGCCCTGGACCTCGGCGCCGGGCCCGGGGATCACTCGTCGTCGCCCTCGTCCTCGGGCTCGTCCTTGACCTCGACGGCCTCGATCTCGCCCTTGCGGCCCGCGGCCTGCTCCTTGCGCTTCCACTGCTCGATCTTCTGCCGGTCGGGCGAGATGATCGCGTTGATGCGCTTGCCGTTCAGGCGCGGCGCGGCCTCGAGCTTGCCGAGGTCCAGCAGGCGCTGGATCACGTCCTGCACCAGCCGGTCGCCGATGTCGCGGTGCGCCATCTCGCGGCCCTTGAAGCTCGCGACCAGCTGCACCTTGTGGCCCTCGAGCAGGAATCGCCGGGCCTGCTGCACGCGGATGCCGACGTCGTGCGGGTCGATCTTCATGGATCGGCCGAGGCGGACTTCCTTGAGTTCGCTCGCCTTCGACTTGCCGGCCTTGTTCTTCTTCGCTTCCTCGTACTTGAACTTGCCGTAGTCCATGATCTTGCAGACGGGCGGGCGCGCGTCCGGCGAGATCTCCACGAGGTCGAGCCCCGCTTCCAATGCAAGGCGACGGGCTTCGTCGGTCTCGACGATGCCAACCATCTCCCCGGCCTGGTCGATGAGGCGGACCGGCGTGATCCGGATGCGGTCGTTCATGCGCGGGCCGAACGACGGTCCGTCGCGGCGCGGGCGGTCGCCGCCGAAGCCTCCCGGACGGGGTCCGGAACCAGAGGCGAACGGGGGGCGGCGGGGAGGGAAGCTGGAAATAGGTGAGTCCTTCGAAGTGACCGGCGGCCAGGTCCGTGATCCTCCCCGACGCGTGCCGCCGACGTCCGGGGGAGCAGCAACCAGTTGCTGCGAGACGGAGACTGTACCCGGGCGGCGCAACGGCAAGCAAACAGGAAAAAACCGCCGCGTTTGCACTCGGGAACCCGCGGCTCGGCCGGCCCAGCGCGACCGCGGCGGCATCGGTCAGCGCGGTCGTGGGCCGACGGGGCGTCAGCGGTCCGGAACGACGTTCTCCGCGCGCGCTGGCCGATCCGCGATCGGCCAGACCCACAGCCTCCAGCGTGCGTCCGCGGTCGTGCGCTGCCGCCGGGCCTGCGGCGGGGGGACTGGCGCGAACGGCACTGCCGCCCAGCGGCGGTCGGGCGACACGGACACCGCGCCGTGGTCGGGCTGCTCGAACATGGGCGTGCCGTCGGCATCGGCGTAGGTGCGTCCCAGTCCCGCCAGGCCGCCCACGAGCAACGGGCCGATGGAGGGCGCCGTCGCGGCGTTCGAAGGCTCGAACAGGGTGAGCCGACCGACGTCCTGCCGGTCATGGAGCAGCCGGATGTCGCCGGTGAGGCCGGCGGTGAGCGGCGCTTCCCGCGTGCGCGCCGCGCCGGAGGTGCGCTCCCATGGCCCGGCCGGCGCGATGGCGAATGCCGCGGTGCGTTCCTCGATCCGCGGTCGGTACGCGAGGCGCCAGAGCGGCCACGTCGGCCAGCGGCGCCCGAACGACGCGGCCGGCCATGCCTCGTAGGCCCGTGGGTCGGTGAAGTGCCCCGTGAATGCCACGACCAGCGCGGTCCCCGTCCCCGCAAGGGACAGCGCGGAGAGGATCGGCGCTGCGCGGGCCAGGGGCGGCTGGCCGATCGGCGCGCGCCTCGCGGTGAGCGATGCCCCGCACTCGGGGCACCGCGCGGGCGGCGGCGCGTCGGCTGTTCCCACGTCGTAGTTGCAGCGCGCGCAGTAGCGCCGGCCCACGGCGCGCGGGCGTCGGAGCACGCGCCAGGCGATGGCCGCCGCAACGGCGAGCATGGAGATCGCCGTGATCGCCCCGAGGTCCGCCCCGTGGTCGGTCATGAACGGGCCGAGCCCGGCATCCACCTCGTACGTGACCAGGAGCTGCGTTCCGTCGGCGCTCCACGCCGCCGAGGGAGGCGCGGCATCGGGCCACAGCCCGGGCAGTTCAAGCACGGCCGCCGGGTCGATGGCGTCGGTCACGGCGCGCACGTCAGGTCTTCGCGGGCCCCTTCCACACCGCGGCGTCGTAGCACGCCCAGATGTGGCCGATCCAGCCGCCGAAGCCGAAGGTGATCACCCACAGCACGCCGGTCAGCACGAACATCAGGAGCCCGCGCAGCGCACGCCCCTGGACGAGCTGCCCGAGGCCGGGGATGAAGAAGCTCGCGATCGCCGCGAGGACGTTTCCGCCTGAACCCTGTCCTGCCACGTGGTCGTTCCTTCCTGGGTCACTTTCCGAACACCGACCGCACGGTCTCCGCGCCGCGCGAGCGGTACTCGCGCGCGAGGCCGTCGACGAACGCGTCGAAGCCGACCTCGCCGAGGTTGGCCTCGATGCCGAACGCCCGCACGCTCACCTTGCGGCCCTCGGCATCGCGCGGGCCCACGACGGCGCAGTAGGGCACCTTCATGTCGCTCGCGTCCTTGATCTTGCCCTGGATGCGGTCGTTCGACTCGTCGAGCGAGGCTCGCAGGCCCGCGGCCCGCAGCGCGGCGTGCAGCTCGCGCGCGTAGGCAGCGCTCTTCTCGCTGATGGGCAGCACGCGCACCTGCTCGGGCGCAAGCCACAGCGGGAATGCGCCCGCGAAGTGCTCGATCAGGCAGCCCACGAAGCGCTCCATGCTCCCGAACGGCGCGCGGTGGATCATCACCGGCCGGTGTTGCTGGTTGTCCGCGCCGATGTATGACAGGTCGAAGCGCTCCGGCAGGTTGTAGTCGACCTGCACCGTGCCGAGCTGCCAGCTGCGGCCGATCACGTCCTTCACCACGAAGTCGATCTTCGGCCCGTAGAACGCTGCCTCGCCGGGCTCCTCGCTGAAGGGCACGCCGAGCGTGCGCGCGGCGGTGCGGCAGGCCTCCTCGGCCTTGTCCCAGTTCCTCGGGTCGCCGACGTACTTGGCGCTGTCCGGGTCGCGCAGGCCGACGCGCACGCGGTACTCGTTCATGCCGAGCGTGCCGAAGATGAGCTTGACCAGGCTGAGGCACCCGAGCAGCTCGTCGGCCACCTGGTCCTCGCGGCAGAAGAGGTGGGCGTCGTCCTGCGTGAAGCCGCGGACGCGCGTCATGCCGCCGATCTCGCCCGACTGCTCCCAGCGGTAGACGGTGCCGAACTCGGAGAGGCGCACCGGCATGTCGCGGTAGCTGTGGGGAGCGCTCGCGAAGATGCGGATGTGGTGCGGGCAGTTCATCGGCTTCAGCAGGTAGCCGTCGATCTCGCCCTTCTCCAGCCGGTTGGCCAGCTCGCCGCAGGTGCAGCCCTCCTTGGCGAGCATCGACAGCTGGTCGTGCTCGATGATCGGCGGGTACTGGCTCTCGCGGTAGTACGGGAAGTGGCCGCTGGTGCGGTAGAGGTCGAGCTTGCCGATGTGCGGCGTGAAGACCTGCGTGTAGCCCTGCTTGCGCAGCTCGTCGCTGATGAAGTTCTGCAGCTCCTGGCGGACGATGCTGCCGTTGGGGGTCCACAGGATCAGCCCCTGGCCCACCATCTCGTCGATGTGGAAGAGCCGCAGCTGCCTGCCGAGCACGCGGTGGTCGCGCTTCTTCGCCTCGTCGAGCTGCGTCAGGTGCGCGGCCAGCTCCTCCTTGGTGGCGAAGGCGGTGCCGTACACGCGGGTGAGGCGGTCGAGCCTCTCGTCGCCCTTCCAGTAGCTCGACGCCAGGCTCGTCAGCTTGAACGCGCCGATCCTCCCGGTGGAGGGGACGTGCGGGCCGCGGCAGAGGTCCTCCCAGTTGGTGCCGGGGGTGCCCGTGGCGTACCAGCTGAGCGTGGTGCTGCCGGCCTCCTGCGCGCGCTCGGCGTTGTCGACCTTGAACTTGCTGCCCTCGGCCCGCAGCTTCTCCATGCCCTTGGCGGCGGGAAGCTCGTAGCGCGTGAAGGGACGGTTCTCCGCGACGATCCGCGCCATCTCCGCCTCGAGCGCGGGGAAGTCGTCGGTGCTGATCGCCTTGCCGCCCTCGAAGCTGATGTCGTAGTAGAAGCCCGTCTCGAGCGGCGGCCCGTAGACCAGCTTCACGTGCGGAAACAGGTTCTGGATGGCCTCGGCCATCACGTGCGCGGTGCTGTGGCGGATGAGGAACAGCGCGTCCGCGTCGGCGCCGCCCTCGCGCTTCTTGGGAGTGACGATCGCCAGCGCGCAGTCGCGGTCGAGGACCGCGGAGAGGTCGCGCAGCTCGCCGTCCACCTTGGCACCGACCGCGGCCTTGGCGAGGCCCGCGCCGATGCTCGCGGCCACCTCGGCGGCGGTGACGGGCGAGGCGAATTCCTTGACGGAACCGTCGGGAAGCGTGATCCGAGGCATGGTCGGGGGAGGGTACCGAAACCCGTGACGCCGCCGCCGGCGGCGCGCGCCGAGGGAAACTGGTGCCAAACTCACCAGGAACGGATTTACGAGCCGAACAGGTCCGGATGGCCCGGCGCCGGGGCGGGGCGGTCGGCGAGGTCGTCGATCTCGCGCTGGATCTCGCCCACCGTGCTGAACTGGTAGTACTCGCTCGCGAAGCGTATGTAGCTGATGTGGTCCACCGAGCGGAGCTTCTCGGCCACGCGCTTGCCGATGGCGCGGCTCGGCACCTCGCGCTCGAACTCGCGGTGCATCTCCTCCTCGACCTCGCGCACCACGCGCTCCTTCTCGCTTGCGGGCACCGGCCGCTTGCCGCAGGCGGACGAGATGCCGCGCATGATGTTGTCCGGGTTGAAGGGCACGCGCGTGCCGTCGCGCTTCACCACCATCAGCCGCTCCGTCCGCTCCACGCGCTCGTAGGTGGTGAAGCGCTTGCCGCAGGCGATGCACTCGCGGCGCCGGCGGATGGCATCGCCCGAGTCGCTGGGGCGGCTGTCGATCACCTTGTCCTTGTCGCGCGCGCAGTAGGGGCAGTGCACCGCTCAGATCTCCTCGATCTCGGCGACCTTCTTCTCCATCAGGGCGTCGATCTTGGCCGTGTACTGCTTGGTCAGGTCGTCAACCGACTCCTTCGCGCCCTTGGCCTGGTCCTCGGTGACGCCGGCCTTCTTGTCGGCGAGCAGCCCGTCGATCGACTTGTTGGCGTCGCGGCGCTCGTTGCGCACCACCACCTTCGACTCCTCGGCCATCTTGCGCACCTGCGTGACCAGCTGCTTCCGCCGGTCGGAGCTGGGCGCGGGCACGCTGACGCGCACCGCGTTGCCCTCGGCCACCGCCCGCACGCCGATGCCCGAGGACTCGATCGCCTTGACGATCTCGCCCTTCGATCCCGGGTCGAAGGGCTTGACCACCAGCGTCGTGGCGTCGGCCACCGTGATGCCCGCGAGCTCGCGCAGGTCGGTGCTGGAGCCGTAGTAGTCGACCTTCACGTACTCCACCAGCGCGGTGGTGGCGCGGCCCGTGCGCACGCCCCGCAGCTCGCGCTGGTAGTAGTCGATGCTGGTGTTCATGCGGTCCTCGGTCTCGAGGAGGACGGTGTCGATGTCCATGGCTCCCTTTCGGTTCAGTTCGTGACCACGGTCCCGACGGACGAGTCGCCCTCGAGGACGCGCTGGATGTTGCCCTTGTGGCGGAAGTCGAACACCACCACCGGCAGCTCGTGCTCCATGCACATGGTGAGCGCGGTCAGGTCCATCACCGCCAGCTGCTTCTCGATGGCCTCGGCGAAGGTCAGGTTGGCATAGCGGGTGGCCTTGGGGTCCTTCTTCGGGTCGGCCGTGTAGATGCCGTCGACCTTGGTGGCCTTCAGGACCGCCTGCGCGCCGAGCTCGATGCCGCGCAGGCTGGCGCACGTGTCGGTGGTGAAGAACGGGTTGCCGGTGCCGGCCACGAGGATCACCACGCGCCCCTTCTCCATGTGGCGCAGCGCGCGCGCGCGGATGAAGGTCTCCGCCACCGACGTCAGGTTGATCGCGCTCATCACGCGCGCCTCCACGCCCACGTGCGCCAGCGCCTCCTTGAGCGCCAGGCCGTTGATCACCGTGCCGAGCATGCCCATGTAGTCGGCGGTCGACTGGTCGACCTTCCCGGTCTCGGCGAGCCGCGCGCCCCGGATGATGTTGCCGCCGCCCACCACCACCGCCAGCTGCAGCGGGCTGGCCTTGCGGTAGGCATCCGCGATCTCGTCGGCCAGCAGCCCCAGCTCCGCCGGGTCGATCCCCAGCTCACCGGGCTTGGAGAGGCTCTCGCCGCTCACCTTCAGGACGACTCGTTCGAAGCGCTTGGCCACTGTTCCTCCGATGCGGGTTCGGCGCGCCGGCGCCTGCAAAGGCCATGGTAAAGGCGGCGACGCGACCGTGGCGCCCGCCGAAAGGCCCTGAAAGCGGGCATCGGCGCCGCCGACCCCTACCATGCCCGGTGATGGTGGAGCAGCGCCCCGCCCACGACGGCCGTTCCAGCGCGCGACGGCGCGCCTGGCGGTCCGGGTTCGGGTGGATGGCGCTGGGACTTGCGCTCAGCCTCCCGGTGCACGCCGCGCTCCTCGTGTGGCTTGCGGTCACGTCGGTGGGGCGCGCGGGCGTGCCCGGGCGCGAGCAGGCCGTGATCGAGCTGGCGGTGCTTCCCGAGGAGACCGGCGCGCCCGCGATGACCCCCGCGCAGGGCGCGAGCGAGGCCCCGCAGGGGCCTGAGGCGGCAGCCGAGGTGTCCGCGCTCCCGAGCGTGCCGACCGACGATCCGCTTGCGGGTGCGCCCGGCGAGGGCACCGGCCTCGGCGAGGGCGGCGCGGATGGTTTCGGCGGGTTCGGCCCGGGCGGCGGAGGCGGCGACGGCTTCGGCGGAGGCGGCGGAGGCGGCGGGGGCGGAGGCGGGCTCGGCGGCGGCGCGGGCGGCACCAGCTTCTTCGGGGTGGGCGGCCGCGGCACGCGCTTCGCGTTCATCGTCGACAAGAGCGCGTCCATGGCCAGCCGCATCGGCGAGGCCAAGGACGAGCTGCAGCGCGCCATCGCGGGGCTGCCGGACTTCGCGTCGGTGTACGTCCTCTTCTACGACAGTTCCGAGCCATGGGCGTTCAGCGACCGCTGGGAACGCGTGCGGTCGAGCACCATGGCCCGGCTCAAGGCCTGGCTGCGCGACGTGGGTCCGTCCGGCGGCACGCAGCCGATGCCGGCCTTCCGCATGGCGTTTGCGCTCGACGTCCGCCCCGACGTGATCTTCTTCCTGTCCGACGGCGAGATCCCCGCCGAGACGGTCGAACTGGTCCGGCAGATGAACGCCCGCGGCAAGCGCGTCACCATCAACACCATCGCCTTCGGCGACGATGCCGGCGCCGCGCAGCTGCGGCAGATGGCCCAGGAGTCCGACGGCCAGTTCCGGCAGGTGCAGCCCTCCGCCGGCGGTCGTGGCGACCCGCGGAAGCCGAGGCCGCGATGATCGCATCGCTCCGTCGGTCCATCCTCGCGCTCGTGGCCGCGGCATCGCTGGCGGGAGCGGCGCACGCGGACGCCGTGGAACTCCACGGCGGCGCGCGCGCGGTCGACGGCTCGGTGGTGCGCACGGGTGCGGACGGCATCGAGGTGCGCGTCCGCCGCGACGGCCTCGAGTCCACGCTGCTCACGCCGTGGAGCGAGGTCCGCTCCGTGCGCGGCGGCGCCGAGCGCGACGCCGCGGCGTGGGTCGCGGCGGGCAACGAGCTCTGGCGCGCCCGGCTTCGGGTGCGCAGGGGCGACTGGCCGCTCGCGCTCGAGCCGCTCGAGCGCGCGTTCGCCACCTGGAAGGGCGCTGCGCCGAGCCGGGATGGCCTGCTTGCCGCGGTCGGCTGCGCCGAGGCCCGGATCCGCGCCGGACGTGCGGCCGATGCGGTGGCGCCCGCGTTCGAGGCACTGCGGCTGGTGCGTGCCGGGGCGGCGCTTGATCCTTCCGACGACTCGCTTGCCGGCGCGCTGGCGCGGGTGACGGACCCCGCGGTGCCGCTGCCGCCCGCGCTGCCGCCCGGCGCGTTCGCGGGTGACGATGCCGCGAGGGTGCGCGCCTCGCTCGCGGCCTTCGATGCGCGCGGCGACGAGGGCCTTGCGGCCGCCGTCGCCGCGTATGCCGGCGCCGTGGAGGGCGGCACGCCGCGCGCACCCGCGAAGGCCGGCACCAAGCTCGACGCGCCCGCGAACCTTGCCGCGTCGGCGCTCGACGCGCTGCGCGGGGCGAGCGCACCATCGGCCGCGGAGCGGGGCGCCGCGCTGAGCTCGCTTGCGCGCCTGCGCCGCTCCATGCCGACGTGGTTCGACGCCTGGGCGCGCTTCGCGGCGGGACGTGCGCTTGCCGCGGATGCCGATGCGACGCTCCGCGACCGCGGTCGCGTGCTCCTTGCGAGCCTCGTGGCGTGCGATGCGCGCGCGGCGCCGACGCTTGCGTCGCGGGCCGATGCCGAGCGCCGCCGCCCGACCGTCGCGGCGCCCGAGGGCGGGACGCTCGCGGGCCCGCCCCTCTTGGGGCAGCCGCGACCGGAGGTTGCGGTGCCTTCCGACCGTTCCGATGCGACCGCGGCGTGGCTCGAGGCGCAGGGCGAGCCCGACCTCCTCCTCGCGCACCTCGAGGCGCAGCTCGACCAGGCCGCCGATGCTCCCGACCGCGCGGTGCTGGTGGCGCGGATCGCGCAGATCCTCGCGGCGCGCCTCGAGCGGGAGGATGACGAGACCCGCCGCAACGCGCTGCTTGCCCGCGCGCTCGGCCTGGTCCGCCGCAACCCCGACGGCGCCGAGCCGCTGCGGCTTGCGATCCTCCGTGCGCAGCACCGTGCCGCCCAGCGCACCGCCGAGGACCGGCGCGCCGGCAAGGGAACGGATGCGGAATGCACGGCGGCACTGGAGGAGTTCCGGACCCTGGTGCGCGAGTTCGGTGCGCTTGCCGTGGCGGGCGAGCGCGCGCGCGCGTCGGCCAACCGCGACGCGTCCGCCGAGGTCGGCACGCGCGCCGAGGACACCATCGCGCGCGCCGGCCGTGCCGAGGAACTCGCGCGCAACTCGCAGTTCTTCCGGGCGTGGGCGCTCTACTACTCGGCGTGGCTCTCCCGCGAGCTTGGGCACCCCGACTGGCGGGCGCAGGCCGACGAGGCGCTCCGCCGCTTCGCGGAGCTGCTGGAGCCGGGGCGGGCCGCCATCGACCCGAGCGAGGTGTCGGAGGACCTTCGCGGCAACGAGGGCTTCGCCAGCGCGATCCTCGGGTCGGGCCTGTCGGCAAGCCTGGTGCAGACCGGAGCGACCGCCGATGCGTGGCTTGCGCTGCTGGAGTCGCCGCGCACCAACCTGGCGGTGCGCGCCCGGCTTCCCTCGTGGCGCATGGCGTCGTGCCTCGACCGCGGCGACCTGGCCGCGGCGCTCGCGCTCCTGAAGTCCGAGGGCGATGGCCCGCAGGGCGTGACGATGGCGCTGATCGCGGCCGCGCGCGCGGGCCGGATGCCGGATGCCGACGGCGCTGCCGAGCTGCTCACCGAGGCCGTGGGACGGCTTGCGTCCTCGGGACGGCTCCGCGACCTGTCCGTGATCGCCGTGGCCCCCGGCGCCGAGCCGACGGGTGCCGGTGCGCGGCTCTTCGCCGCCGTGCGCGCGAGCGCCGAGGCCAACCGCCTCCGCGAGGCGGGCGACGCGGCAGGCGCCGAGTCGGCGTGGCAGCGCGCGGCCGGGGAACTCGAGGGCGCGCTCGGCCCCGATGCGCCCCCCTCGGTGGCCGCGGGTGCGCGGTCGTTGCGCGGTCACGTGCTTCGCGGGGCGGGTCGGCTTGCGGAGGCAGCGGACGCGTTCGCGGATGCGGCGAAGTCGCTCTCGGGTGACCGGGCCGGTGATGCTCGGTGGATGGCAGTCCTGTGCCTCGAGGAAGCGGCGCGCCGGCCCGGTGCGCCGGCGGAAGTGGCCGCACGGCGCGACGCGCTGGTGGCATCCATCGTGGCGGACCTGCCCGCGACCGCGGCGGCCGTGCGCGCGAGGGCATGGCGGGCGACCCGCTCCGACCTGCCGTCGACCGCGGACATCGAGGCGCTGCTCGACGACCGCGTTCCCATGGAACTGGCGCCCGCGGCACGGCGCGCCGCGCTCGAGGGCCTCTACCGGAGGTTCCGCGCGACGCAGGGAGACGAGCGGCGCGCCGCGGCGCGACGCGCGCTGCTTGCGGGCGACGACGTGGCGCTCGGCGGCGGGGACGAGGGCACGCTTGACCTGCGGCGCAGGCTGGAGATGTCCGTGGCCATCGGCGACCGCACCCGCGCGGCGGACTCGCTGGCGGCGCTAGAGTCGCGCGCGGCCTCCATGGCGGACCCCGGGTCGATGCGCGACGAGATCCTCGCCCGCCGCGTGCAGGTGGCATGCGTCGAGGGCCGGCTCGACGACGCGCAGTCGAGCCTGGCGGCGATCGACCCGGCAGGCCCGTGGGCGCGCGTCGCGGCCCACGCGCTCCTCGCCGAGGCGCAGCGCGTTCCCGGCACGGTGCCGACGGTGCGCGCCGCGGCGGCGCGCGCGGTGTGCCGTGCCGCTGCGGTGCCCGCGTCCGCGGACATCGCCACCTGGCTGCGGGCCGAGGCCGAGATCCTCCGCGCCGGCGGGACCGGCGTCGACCGCGACGGTGCCGCACGCGCGGCGGCCGAGGCGCTGAAGGCGGCGCCCGGGTCCGCGGACCTGCTCCTTGCCGACGCCGAGTTCCGCGCGGCGTCGGGCGACGCGGCCGCTTCCGAGCGGAGCCTTCGCGCGGTGCTCTCGGCGGCGCCCGCCGGCAGCGAGACGTGGCTCCTCGCCAAGGCCATGCAGGTCGAGGCGATCGCCGCGGCCGACCCCGGCCGCGCGCGCGCGCTCCTCGAGCAGGTCCGACGCATCGGCGGGTTCGGTTCCGGCGAGGCGCTCGCGCGCTTCGAGCGGCTTGACGCCCAGCTTCCCGCGGCGGGCACGCCGCGCGGGGTTGCGCGGTGACCCTGCCCCCGGAACGCCAGCGCGCGCTCGAGCGCCAGGCCCTCGCCATCCTCGCATCGGGCGGCGGATGGAACGAGCGGACCCGCGGCCGGATGGCCGCGCTGGCAGCCGCCAACGGCGTCGACCCTGCCGCGCTCGCGTTCGCTGCGGCATCGCAGCAGGCGATGGGCGTTGCTGCGGCCGATGCCGCGTCCGAAGCGGTGCGCGCGGGGCAGGGTGCCGCGCCGGTGCAGCGCGAGGCACCTCGTCCGCCGCGGGCGCACTCGGTCGGCATCGGAGCGGGGCTTGCCATCCTGGCGGCAGCGTTTGCGGTCAGCGTGGCGCTCGTCCTCTATGCGGTCGAACGTGCCGAGCGCCTTCGGCGTGCGGCCACCGCGCCCGTCGCGGCCGCCGCGGCGTCCGCGCCGACGCGTCCGTCCCGCGCCCAGCCGGAACCGGCTCCCGCGCCGGCGCCCGTTGCCGATGGCGCCGTGGCCGCGCGAAGCGTGCCGCCCGTCCCCGCGATGTATGCGCGGCCGCCGGTGCTCCGCGTGGATGGGTCGCCGGCCTGGTCGCGGGCGGCGCTCGAGACCGTCGCCGCCGACGAGCCCGAGCTCCTCGCAACGCAGGCGCGGCTTGCGGCCGGCGGTCAGGCGACCGAGGCCGACCGCGTCCTCTGGGCGCGCGTGGCCGCGGCGTTCCTGCGCTCCTGGCCGGTGCTCGAGGATGCGCGGCGCGCGGAGGTGCTGGCTGCGCTCGCATCGGCGTTTGCGCGGCTCGGCGACGCGGAACTGCGCGATCGGCTCCTCGCGGACATCGAGCCGGCGGTGACGGAGGAGCGAACGCTGCCCGAGTCACTGTGGTGCGATCCGGGCTATGCAGGGCTGCGCCAGGCGCTGGCATCGCCGGCCGCCGACCCGGCGGCCGCGTTCGCGGAGGGCGCGCTCGCCGCGCTCGGCCCGCGCGGCGCGGAGGCCGCCGACGTCGTGCTCGCCGGCGACCCCGCCGCCGCGGCCGATGCGGTGGATGCGTGGCTGCAGGCCACCGAGGGCGCAACCGCGGCGCCCGCGCTCCGGATGGAGCGGGACGTCCGCGTGCTTGCCTTCCTCGACCGGCTGCTGCGTCGCGATGCGCCGATGGGACGCCCGGGGACCAGTGCCGATGCCGCGGGCACGCTGCTCGACGCGCTCGGGTGGACGGGCGACGCCGCGCGCCGGGCCGGCATCGAGGCATCGCTGCGCGCCTGGCTCGAGGATCCTTCCATCTCGGCGGCTGCCCTGCACGGCATGACGAGCGTGCTCGCCGCGCGCCGGCCGGGAGCGTGGTGGAACCCGTGGCTCGTCTCCGGCGAGCGTGCCGGCATGCCCGAGCGCTCGCGCACGGCCGACCGGTTCCGCGCCGCGCTCGCGTCGGGCGCCGGCGAGGACCTGCCAGCCGACCCGCGCCCCGCCACGCGCATGCGGGGCGTGCCGCCGGACCTCGTCGACCGCTGGGTGCGCGTCTCGCGCACCGCGCTCGCGGCGCGACCGACGGGCGACCCGGCCGCACGCATCGCGGCTGCCGCCGCGCAGGTGGCGATGGTGGAAGCGGCGCGTCTCCTCGAGCGCGGCCGCCTGAGCGACGCGCAGGCGCGCATCGTGCAGGTGGAGGACCCGGACGGGATCGCGCCCGATGACCTCGACCGCTGGAAGGGACGGGTGGAGCGCAACCCGGGTCGCGCCGGCGGGGCCGACGGCAGGCTCGAGCAGGACCTGCGCGCCCGGCAGTCCGCGGACGACCGCGTGGCGTTCCTGCGCTCGCTCCGGTCGCGTTCCGTCGGCGACCTGGGGCCGCTCGACGCAGCCGCGCTTGCGCGCGAGGCGCTGGCGTCGCCCTCGCGTCCGCTGCGCGCGGCCGCGCAGGCCGTGGCCACCGACATCCTGCAGGATGGCCCGAACACGGTGGCCGCGCTCGCCGCCGAGGCGCATGCGGCCGCCGATGCCGGCGAGGTGGCGGCGCTGGCCGCGGCGATCGCCCGCCAGCCCGTCCCCCGCGGCTCCGACGCCGACCGGCGCGCGCAGTCGGCGCTTCTCCTCATGGACCACCACGCGGCGCTGGTTCCGGCGGAGCGGCACCGCATCGACTCGGTGTCGCGCGAGTTCACGTACTCCGCCAACGCGGTCGCCGCGGCGCTGGGCGGTCAGGGGCTCACGGGCGACGCCGCCCCGGAGGACGCGCTCGCGCAGTGGCTGGCCGCGCGGCAGGCCGAGTCGCGCGGCGTGCTGCCGCCGGCGGTGGCGGCGCGGCTCGCCGCGCGCGCGGACGGGCGCCGCCGGATGGCGATGCCGGGGCCGCAGCGTGCCGTGGCCGAGCTGGTCTCCATCCTCGAGATCGACGCCGCCGTCGTCGCCGAGCGCGCGCCGCGGCTGCGCCCAGTCGTCGACGGGGTGGTGCGGCGCTCGGCGGCGGAGCGGGCCGCCGCGGCCGACGCCTTCGCGCAGCTCGAGAGCGTCTCGCGCGCGCTCCTCGACGTCGCGGTCGCCGGGGTCGCACCGGCGGCGGGAGGCGAGCCATGAGGTGGCCGCACCGTGCTTCCATGCTCGGCGCCGGGCTTCTGGTGCTTGCGCTCGGCATGTCCGGTGCCGCTGCGGGCGCGTCCTCGGGTGCGTCCTCGGACGCGTGGCGCGCGGAGCTTGCGCGCCGCCTGCAGGCGCTCGAGCCCTCTCGGCCGAGTGACTACATCGCGCTTGCCGAGGAGGTGGTGGACCATGCCGCCGGGACGCCGACCCAGGACGCCGACCGGGCGCTGGCCCGTCGCCTGGCGGCCCTTGCCGGAGCGATCGACCCGCGCGGCAGCGGACGCAGCGCGGCGCTCCTCCTGGCCGAGCTTGCGCAGGACGACGCCGACCGCGCGCGGATGGCCGCGGTGGCCGCGTTCCTCGATCCCTCCGCCGATGCCCGCGAGGCGGGCGCGATGGACTCGGATGCGGTGCTCTCGCTCGTGCGCGCGTTCGCGCACTACCGCCGCGGCGAGGCGCAGCGGGCGCGCGATGCGCTTGCGCGCGGGCAGGCCGCGGCGCTGCTCGACCGGCACCCGGAGATCCTGCAGGGCGGATCGGCGCGCTTCCGTGCCGACTGCGACGCGATGCGCACCTCCGGGCCGCCGGCCATGGGTGCCGAGCAGCTCGACGCACTCCAGGCGCTCACGGCCTCCGCGCTTGCGGGCGGCCCGCGCAGCTGGAGCGAGGCGATCGCGCAGGGTGGCCTGGCGCCCCTGGCCGAGGTGGACCTGGCCGACCCGGGGGCGGTGTTCGGGGTCGACCCCGCGGAGTGCCTCTGGCGCGACGGCGGCTGGGTCCGCGTGCCGCGTGCGCCGAGGTGACTCACCGGCCCGGAGGCAATCTCACGCCTTCGACAGGCCGTGCTCGAGGTCCGCGAGCAGGTCGTCGGGGTGCTCGATTCCCACGCTCAGCCGCACCAGCGAGTCGCTGATGCCCAGTTCCCTCCGTTGCTCGGGGGGCACGCTCGCGTGGGTCATGATGGCCGGGTGCTCGATCAGGCTCTCGACGCCGCCGAGGCTCTCGGCGAGGGCGAAGATCCGCACGTGCTCGAGGAAGCGCCGGCTCTCGTCGATCCCGCCCTTGAGGTAGGCGGTGATCATGCCGCCGCCCGCTGGCTGGCCGTCGAGGCGCAGCTGCCGCGCCGCGAGCGCGTGCTGCGGGTGGCTCGCGAGGCCGGGGTAGGTGACGCGCGCGACCTTCGGGTGGCGCTCGAGCCACGCCGCGATCCGCGCCGCGCTCGCGCAGTGCTGGCGCATGCGCACCGCGAGGGTCTTGGCGCCGCGCAGCGTGAGGTAGGCGTCGAACGGTCCCATCACGCTGCCGATCGCGTTCTGCATGAAGCGGAGCTTCTCGGCCAGGGCCCTGTCGCCCGTCACCAGCGCCCCGCCCACGGTGTCGCTGTGGCCGCCGAGGTACTTGGTGGTCGAGTGCATCACGAGGTCGATGCCGTGCTCGAGCGGCCGCTGCAGCATCGGCGTGGCGAAGGTGTTGTCGCACACCGTGACCGCCCCGCACGCCTTGCCGATGCGCGCCACCGCGTCGAGGTCCACGAGCTTGAGCGTGGGGTTGGTGGGCGTCTCCACCCAGATCATGCGCGGGCGGTGCGCCCTGGCGGCGTCCTCCAGCCTGCCGGCATCCGTCATGTCCACGAACTCGACCTTCAGGCCCTGGCTGCGCTTGCGAACCCGGTTGAGCAGGCGGTTGGTGCCGCCGTACACGTCATCCATGCACAGCACGCAGTCGCCCGCGTCGAGGAGCTCGAGCGCGGTGCCGATCGCGGCCAGCCCGCTCGCGAAGCAGAAGCCGCCGTTGGTGCGGTCGTCCGCGTCCGACAGGCCCGACCCCTCGATGCTCGCGATCAGCCGCTCGGCCGCGAAGCGCGTGGCGTTGTGGCTGCGGCTGTACTCGAAGCCCTTGTGGACGCCGGGGCTCTCCTGGACGAACGTGCTGCTCGTGAAGATCGGGGGCATCACGGCGCCGGTCGCCGGTTCCGGGGACTGGCCGCCGTGGATGACGCGTGAATCGAGGTGGAGCTTGCCGTGTGCCATCGTGTTGCCTTCAGCGCCGCTTCAGAGGAGCTGCTTGCGCAGGTAGTTGATGAGGTCGATCTTGGTGATGATGCCGTAGAAGGCCTTCTCGTCGGCGACGATGGCCACGCGGTCCGCGCGGAAGATGGGCACGAGGTCGTCGACCTTCGCGCCCGGCTGCAGCACCTCGAGCCGGCGGGTCATGAACTCCGATACCGGCTTGGTGCCCGCGCCCTTGGGGTCCGCGATCAGCGCCATCAGCACGTCGCTCTCGTCGATGATGCCCTCGACGCGGTCGCCGTCCCCGAGCACCACCATCTGGCTCACGTTGTAGAGCCGCATGCGCTTGATCGCCTGCTGCATGGGGATGCCGGGGGTGAGCGTGTAGTCCTCGCGGTCGAGGTGGCGGCGCGCGATCAGGTCGCGGAGGTCGCCCGACCTCGGCCGGTCGATGAAGCCGTTGTCGGTCATCCAGAAGTCGTTGAACATCTTGCTCAGGTACTTGGCGCCCGAGTCGCAGATGAACGTGACCACGTTGCGCGGCTCCTTCTGCTCCCGGCAGTAGCGGAGCGCGGCGCAGAGCAGGGTGCCGACGCTCGAGCCGGCCAGGACGCCCTCCTCGCGCAGCAGCTCGCGAGCCGTGTGGAACGCGTCGGCATCGGTCACCGTGTACGCCTTGTTCACGAGCTTCAGGTCGCAGATCGACGGCACGAAGTCCTCGCCGATCCCCTCCACGAGCCAGCTGCCGGGCTCGACGTGCTTCCCCTCGTTGACGAGCGACGCGAGGATGCTGCCGGCGGGGTCCGCCAGGATGATCTGCACGTCCGGGTTGCGCGCGCGCAGGTAGTGGCCGATGCCGCTGATCGTGCCCCCGGACCCGACGCCCGCCACCAGCGCGTCCACCTTGCCGCCCATCTGCTCCCAGATCTCGGGTGCCGTGGTGCGCTCGTGCGCGGCGGCGTTCGCGGGGTTCGCGAACTGGTTGATGTAGAGCGTGTTGGGCCGCGACGCGGCAAGCCGAGCGGCGACGTCCTGGTAGTACTCGGGGTGGCCCTTGGCGACGTCGCTTCGCGTGAGCACCACCTCGGCGCCCATGGCGCGCAGGTGGCTGATCTTCTCGTCGCTCATCTTGTCCGGAACCACCACGCTCAGGGTGTAGCCCTTCTGCGCGGCCACCAGCGCCAGCGCCAGGCCCGTGTTGCCTGCCGTGGCCTCCACGATGTGCCCGCCCGGCTTCAGGCGGCCGTCCTTCTCGGCGGCCTCGATCATCTCCACCGCGATCCGGTCCTTGATCGAGTTGCCCGGGTTCATCGACTCCATCTTCACGAAGAGCCGGCACTTGCCGGTATCGAGGCGCTTGAGCTCGAGCATCGGCGTGTTGCCGATCATCTCCAGGACGTTGCCGAACACGGGCGCGCGGGGTTGCATCCGGCGGAGTCTACGGGCCACCCGGGCCGCGGCGGCGCGGTAGAACACCCCCATGAGGTGGGAGCCTCCCGCCAATCCCGAGGACCTGCTGCTCGTCGAGCACGACGGCGTGCTCGAGCTGCGCGCGCCCGGCGACCGGCCCGGCACGGGCGCGCGCGTCGACCTCGGTGCCACGGGCCCGGCCGGCATCCGGTCGCTGCCCTTGGTGCGTGCGATGGGCGACCGCGCGCGCACGGTCGCGGATGCCACGGGCGGCCTGCTCGGCGATGCGTGGATCCTGGCGATGGCCGGGTTCGACGTCACGGCGTTCGAGCGCAACGCGCGCATCGCCGCGCTGGCGCGGGACGGTCTTGCACGCGCCGCGCGCGACCCGCGGGTGGATGCGTCGGCCCTCGCGCGGCTGCGGCTCGTCGAGGCCGACTCGATCGGCGCGCTCGGCGCGTCCGCCTTCGACGCCGTGCTCGTCGACCCGATGTTCCCGCCGCGGCGCAAGGCAAGCGCGCTCGCCCGCAAGGGCGTGCGCATGCTGCGCGCGGCGGCCGGAGACGATGGCGATTCGGCCGCGCTCTTCTCCGCCGCGCGCCATGCCGCGCGCCTGCGCACGTGCGTCAAGCGCGCCGACGATGCGCCCGTGATCGAGGGTGCGGGGCCGCCGGACCTCGCGTTCGAGGGTCGCACGTCGCGGATCGACGTCTATCTTGCGCACCCGGCATCGCCATGAGCGTCCCCTGGTTCCATGTCCCCTCGGTTCCCGAGGCCGGCACGCACGTCGCGCTCGACCGCGACGAGGCGAAGCACGCGCTCGGCGTCCGGCGCCTGGGTGCGGGCGACGGCGTCACCGTGTTCGACGGCTGCGGCGCCGTGGCGGAGGCGACCATCGAGCCCTCGCGCGCGCGCGACGGCGGCACGCTGGTGCGCGTGCGTGCGGTGCGCCGCGTGACGCGCGCGGGGGTCGACCTGGTGGTCGGCGTCGCGCCCCCGAAGGGCGACCGCCTCTCGACCATGCTCGACATGCTGGGGCAGCTGGGCGTGACGGCGATCGTGCCGCTCGATGCGCGCTTCGGCGTCGTCGATGCCGGAGGCATCAACCGGGTCCGCGCCGAGCGCATCCTGCTGGAGGCATGCAAGCAGAGCCGGTCCGCGTGGGTCGCGGAACTCCGGCCCGCGGCGACGCTGGCGGCATTCGTCGAGGGGTCGCGCGCCGAGGGCCGTTCGGTGCTGCTTGCGGATGCGGGAGGCGTCGCCGCCGGTGCGGTGCCCGGCGCACGGGCCGCGATCGCCATCGGGCCCGAGGGCGGGTTCGCGCCCGAGGAGGTCGACGTGGCCGTTGCCGCCGGCGCCGTGCGCGTCGGCCTGGGCCCTTCGGTGCTGCGGGTGGAGACGGCGGCCGTCGCGCTCGCGGCGCTGCTGCGCGCGCATCCCGTGACCGAGTGAAGCGAGCCGGCGTGAATGGAGCGCACCGGGGTCGAACCGGTAACCCCCGCCTTGCAAAGGCGGTGCTCTTCCAATTGAGCTAGCGCCCCGCGGCGGAGCAGTATAGGGGCGCCGAGAACGCCACCGGCGGCCCGCCGAAGCGGGCCGCCGGTGCGTGCTGCGAGGGAGGTATGCGTCAGGTCAGGGCGTGGCGCCCGGCGCCGGGACGAAGTCCTCGGGGCAGGGTTCCGGTGCCGGAGCGGACTGGGCAGGCGTCAGCGTGCCGGCCGCCTCGATGGGCCGCGTCGACTCGGACTTGATCACCTGCGGGGTCTCGCGCATGGTGAGCAGCTCCATCGAGAGGGGGGAGATCACCGTCAGCCGCAGCGCGGGGTCGAACGCCTTCCCGCCGCGCACGCCGATGAGCGTGCCCACCATCGTGGCCATCGGGATGTCCGGGTTCGGCTCGACGTAGGCGATGGTGGCGCCGGTGGTCGGGTCGCACACGCGGTACAGCTCCGGCAGGCGGTTGCCGTCGTACACGGCGCTGGCGTTCAGCACGCCGATGGCGGTGTAGTCGGCGCGGCGCTGGATGTTGAGGATCAGCTCGGCGATTCCCTTGCGGTTGGTGTCGGTGCTCGCCTTCTTGCGCTCGAGCTCCTGCACCTGCGTCTGGGTCTCGATGAGGAGCGTCAGCTGCTTCAGCCTGGCGTCGGCCATGCCCTTGACGCTGGCGGAGGCATCGTTGGCGGAGGCCAGCTCCTCGTACTTCACCTTCAGCGCCTCGAACTCGGCGTCGGCCTGCGGCTGCGCGCGCACGGCCTTGAGCTGCGACTCGAGGTCATCGAGCGTGGAGCGACGCGACACGAACTTCGGCTTCGGCGCACGCTTCGGCGCCGGGTCCTCGGCGGCGGACACGGGTTCGGTGACCGATGCGTTCCTCGGCTGCTCGCCGAGGAGGGGCGGGATCACCGGCGACGACAGCGACTCGATGCCGCCGCCGGAGGTCGGCGACACGCCCGTTGCGGCCGGCACCTCGGGCGATGCCGCGGTGGGGGCCGGTGCGCCCGCGGGCGCGGCGTTGACGGGCTCCGCGACCGCGGTGCCGGTGGTGGCCGGCGCAGCGGCGGCGGGCTCCGCGGCGGGCATCGACGTGGGCTGCGGGACTGCGGCGACGGCGTTGGCCGCGGACGCGGCCTCGGCCTCGCTCGCGCGGCGCAGGAAAGTCAGGTTGACCCACGCGTCCGCGGAGGCCGGGACCTTCACCTTGAACACCGACTCCTTCTCGCCTTCGGCCGTGCCGACGACGGCGAGCGTGGTGCCCGCGTCGACGGCGCCGATCTGCTTCCAGCTCTTGTCGGGCGCGCTGCCCGCGTCCGCGTTCGGCGCGCGAAGCTCGGTGCGCGCGTTGACGGTTGCCGTGCCGCCGTCCGCGGAGAGCGTGACGCGCCGATCCGCCGGCACGAACGCGATCACGTCGCTGAACGCCTGGCCCTGCGTCTGCACGCGCGCCCAGCCGTACTCCTCCTTGACCACGCGCACCAGGTCGCCCTGGCGCAGCTTGCCGAACGCGTACGCGCTCTGCGCGCTCGGTCCGGAGCGGATGTTCACGCCGTTGCCCGTGACCACCGCCCAGTACGACGACGCATCGCCTGCGGTCGCAGGCGCGGTCCCCGTCTGGTGGGACGCGAGAACGGAAGGCGGGAGGGTAAGCAGGGCAGCGGAAGCCAGCATCATGCCGGCGGCGCCCCGCATCCGTGCGGGTGTGCTTCCATGCAGCATGCCGTGAGGATAACGGGTGGGACTACACTTGGGAAGATGGTTCCCACCCCACGGGCCTCGGTTTTGCGCCGTTTCGTCCGGTGCCCGGTCGTGGCGTTCGCCGTGGCCGCGGTGCTGGCCGCCTCCGGGTGCCGCAACCCGCTCCGCGACCAGTCGGATGCCGAACTCCAGGGGTCGCTCGACTCGGCCCTCGTCCGTGAGGCCGGCCCGGCGGCCACCTCCGGTGCCTTCGAGGCGCCCGAGGAGGCCAGTTCCGTGTTCGAGAGCCTCCGGGCGCGCCGGCAGCAGCTCGACGCCATGGGCCCGCAGGCCGCCGACGCCGGGATCGGGCTCGACGTCGGCCCCGACCTCGACGGCGCGCCCCCGCGCGAGGTGGTGCTGACGCTGCAGGAGGCCATCTCCAGCTGCGTCCGCAACAACCTCGGCGTGCAGCAGGCCCGTCTCGAGGAGGCCATGAGCCAGGCGGAGATCGTCAAGGCGGAGGCGGTCTTCGACACGGTGCTCTTCGCAAACGGGGGCTACCGCCGCAGCAACATCCCCCAGCCGACCCTGACGCTCGGCGGAGGGGGCGGCGGGTTCCTCCTCAATCCGACCGCCGACCAGAAGATCTGGAACCTCGAGTCGGGGTTCGAGCAGCGCTTCGCCACGGGCACGAACCTGTCCGTGGCGGCGCGCATGCAGAACCAGGAGTTCACCGACCCGCAGGACCGGATCACGCCCAACCCGTCCTACCTCAACTCGGTCAAGCTCAACCTCAGCCAGCCGCTGCTGCGAGGCTTCGGCACCGACGTCAACCTCGCCAGCCTCCGGGTGGCGCGCAACCAGGACCGCCGCGCGCTCCAGTTCATGCGCCGGTCGCTCATCGAGGCGGTGGCGAGGACCGAGGCCGCGTACTGGCAGGTGTACCTCGTGCGCACGCGGCTCGTCAGCGCCCGCTGGCTCCTCAAGGTGGGCGAGGAGGTCAAGGCGGTGCTCGAGCGGCGCCGCGGCTACGACGCGTCGCTCGCGCAGTACGCCGACGCCGTGAGCAAGGTCGAGGACCGACGCGCCGCGGTGATCCGGACCGAGCGCGAGCTGCAGCGGTCCGTGAACGAGCTGAAGCGGCTGATGAACGACCCGAGGCTTCCGGTGGGCGGCGCCGAGACGGTGGTCACCGTGGACGTTCCCGTCGAGCAGGCGCTGCGCTGCAGCGTGGGCGACTCGCTGGCCACGGCGCTCGCGCAGAACCCCGACGTCGCGGCCACGCTCCTCACCATCGACGATGCGTCGATCGGCCTCGACGTCGCGGACAATGGCCGGCTGCCGCAGCTTGACCTGCAGTCGAGCGGTGCGCTCTACGGCCTCGAGAGCGGCTTCGGCGACGCGTGGCAGACGCTCGGCGACAACGACTGGATCGAGTGGGCCGTGGGGGCGACCTTCCGCCAGCCGATCGGCAACCGGGCCGCCGAGGCCGAGTACCGGCGCGCGCGGCTGGCGCGTTCGCGCGCGGTCATCCTCTACAAGACCGCCGTGCAGTCGGCGGTGCTCGGGGTCCGCGGCGCGCTGCAGGACGCGTCCGCGTCGTACCGGCTGATCGCGCAGACGCGCGCGCAGCGGCTCGCGGCCGCGGAGAACATGCGTGCGCTCGCGCTCGACGAGGAGAACATCCCGCAGCTCACGCCGGAGTTCCTCGCGCTGAAGTTCCTGCGCCAGGACGGGCTCGCCGCGACCGAGGTGGCCGAGGCGGCGGCGCTCGCCGACTACAACGTCGCCATCGCGAACCTGCATGCCGCCATGGGCACCTCGCTCGAGCGCAACCGCATCGAGCTGAAGGTGGTCGACGCGGGGCCGGGGGAGTGAGCAGCGGCCATGCCGAGCGTCCTTGAGCCAAGCAACGTCTCCCTGAAGGTCGCCGCGCAGGCCCTGCGCGAGGGGCGCGCGGTGGCGTTCCCCACGGAGACCGTGTACGGGCTGGGCGCGCTCACCCTGGACCCGCGCGGGATCTCGGAGGTCTACCGCCTCAAGTGGCGCCCCTCGAACAACCCGCTGATCGCGCACGTCCTCGACGGCCGCGCCGCGCGCGCGCTCGTCGACGACTGGGACCCGCGCTGCGACGAGCTGTCCTCGCGCCTGTGGCCCGGGCCGCTGACGCTGGTGTTGCGCCGGCGGCCGGGAGTGCCGGCCGAGGCGGTGGGCGGCCGGGACACCATCGCGGTGCGCTCGCCGAGCCACCCCGTGGCGCGCAGGCTGCTGGAGGAACTCGGCGGCGCGGCGATCAGCGCCCCCAGCGCCAACCGCAGCGGGCATGTCAGCCCCACGGTCGCGCGGCACGTCGTCGAGGACTTCGCCAGCGAGCGGGACCTCATCGTCATCGACGGCGGCCGCAGCGAGTTCGGGCTTGAAAGCACCGTGCTCGACCTGAGCGGCCGGCGGCCGGTGCTGCTGCGCCCGGGCACGGTGACGCTGGAGTCGCTGCGGTCCATCCTCGGCGAGGTGGATGCGCCGACCATCACCGAGCAGGGCGCAAGCCCCGGGACCGCCGCCCGCCACTACGCACCGCGCACGCCGGCAGCCCGCGTCCCCACCAGCGGCGTGTCCGCGGCGCTTGCCAAGGAACAGCGTCCGTGCGCCGTGCTGTGCTTCGATCCCGCGCAGGTGCCCGCGCCGCACACGGCGATCGGCATGCCGCGCGACGCGCGCCTCTACGCCAGCGCGCTCTACGACGCGCTGCGCTCCGCGGACACCCTCGGTTGCGCGCGGATCCTGGTGGAGATGCCGCCGAGCTCCGACGGCCTCTGGCGCGCGGTGGTCGACCGCCTCACCCGCGCCACCGCCTGAACCCGCCCCTGGTTCGTTTGGCACCAGTTGCTTTCTCCAGGGAAATCGGTGGAGGGGGCTTTGGAGGCGGGCGGGAGGTTGACGGGTCGCGGTGGTTCCGGCGGTGGCCTCATCAAGCGAGTTGCTGCACGCCCCGGCCGCGCGCGCCTCGCCGCGGATGCGCCCGTCGCGTGCAACGTGTCCGAGCGACTGAGGCCACCGCCGGTCGCCGAGGCGTCCCGGCGCGCCGCACCGCACCACGCGTCAGCCCAACCACCCGATTTCTCCGGTGAAATCAATTGGTGCCAAACGAACCAGGAGCGGATTTAGCTCACGAGCTCGCGCACCGAACGGCGCATCAGGGCGCGCACCGCGGGCAGGGCGCTCGCGACCGTCATCGCCGTGAGCACCGCCCAGCCGACGGCGAGCGGGAGCACGGGCGGCTCGAAGGCGATCTCCTGCCCGCCGAGCTCCTTGTGCCACAGCACGCCCATGCGCGCAAGGTGCAGCCCGAGCGCGGTGCCGACCACGGCGCCGGCGAGCGTGAGGAGCAGCACCTCGCCGAGCACGAGCCGCGCGAGGAGCCCCGGCGCCGCACCGCTCGCGCGCAGCACGCCGTACTCGAACCGCCGTGCGCCGATGTTCGCCGCCACCACGTTCCCGACGCCGAAGCACGCGAGCGCGAGTGCGGCGAAGGCGATCGAGCTGGTGATCGCGAGCACCCGGTCGCCGACGGAGAGGATCGCCTGCCGGATGGAGCGGCCGCTCGCGTACACGGCGCCCGGCACCGCGTCGGTGACCGCCTCGGCGAGCTGCGCGTCGAGCTCCGGCGGGCTGGCATCGTCGAGGTCGACCTGCAGGATGAACGCCTCGCGGCTCCCGAAGGTCTCCGCGACCTCCTGGAAGTCCATGAACACGCAGCTCACCGCGTTCTCGGTGTAGACGCTCCTGATGCCGAAGTACTGCACCGCGACGTCCAGCCCGGCCGCGCCCACCACGCCGACGATCTCGTACTCCTTCTCGGTCTTGCCGCCGCCGAGCCGGATGCGGTCGCCCGGCTTCTTGCCGCGCGCCACGAGGAACTCCTTCGCGACCAGGATGCCGGTTCCGTCCTTGAGGCGGGGCAGCGCCGCATCGGCCGATCCCTCGATCCACTCGAGCCGGTTGAGGCGCAGGAACTCGTCGGGCGCGAAGCCGATGCACACCACGTTGGGCGCGGCCACGCCCTCGACGCCGAAGACCGTCTCCCCGATCACCTTCACCGGCAGGTAGCCGATCGGCACCGTCGACAGCACGCCCGGCAGGTCGCGGATCCGCAGCTGCTCGGTGACGGCCATGCCGTTGGCCTTGAAGACGAACCCGTCGGAGAAGCGCACGCGCTCGCTGATGTCGCGGACGACCGCCGTGCCGTTGGTCCACGTGCTCGCGAGGATGCTGACTCCCACCATGAGCGCGCCGGCGGTGAACCCGAGCCGGTAGGGCGCCTGGCGCACGGCGCCCGAGAGCAGCCCGCGCGGGATGCGGAACGCCCGCTCGAGGAGCCCTGCGAAGGCGCGCGCCGCGATCCACAGCGCCGGCACCGAGAGCAGGAACCACCCCGCGTGCACGAGCGGGATGCCGGCGATCGCATAGGTCCAGAAGCGCGCCTGCGAGCCCGGCACCGCGAGCAGCGCCACCTGCGCCGCCAGGCACGCCGCGCCCACCGCCCCGAGCCGCCACACCCACGCCAGGCGCGGGGGCCGTGCCTGCGGGGCGAGCGCCGCGAGCGGGCTCGTGCGCGAGGCCTGCCACGCGGGCCAGAGCGAGCCGCCGACGCCCGCGATCACGCTGCCGGCCACGGCCAGCGCCGCGCCCTCCCAGCTCATGAAGAACCCGTCCGACAGCCACTCGCGGAACCACCACCGCAGCGCCGCCGCGAGCCCGACGCCGAACGGCACGCCCGCGATGCCCGCTGCGCCGCAGAGCGCCGCGCCCGCCCACACCTGGCTCAGGAACACCTGCGCTCGGCTCGCGCCCACGCACCGCGCCACCGCCAGCGCCTTCTGCTGCTCCGCCACGGCCGTGGTCATCCCGGTCCCGACGATGAACGCGCAGCTCATGAAGGCGATCGCGCTGATCAGCACGAACCCGAGCCGCAGCGCATCCATCTGCTTGTCGAAGCCCGTGGTGTAGAGCTCGCTCGGCTCGAGCGAGAGCGGCTCCTCGAACGCCGCCGCGTGCTCGCGGATCCAGGCCTGCACGTCCGAGCCGGGCGCGAGCGCGACCATCACCTGCGTGACCTCGTCGCTGCCGTTCGCCTCGACGAGCGTCCCCCGGTCGACCACCGCGTACGGCCGCTGCAGCGCGCCGAGCGTCGCGCGGTCGATGATGCCCGTCACCGACAGGTCGATCGGGTCGCCGAAGCGCTGCACCTGCAGCCGGTCCCCGGTGCCCACGGCGAGCGCCTTGGCGGTGAGCGGGTCGATCGCGATCTCGCCCGCGCGCTCCGGCAGCCGCCCCTCGCGCATCTCCTGCATCCGGAAGCGGGGATCGCCCGCGGAATCGAGCCCGCGCACCTGCGCCACCGTGCGCCGCGGCTTGCCGTCGTCGCCGGTTCCCCCGTCGGCGCGCACCAGCGAGAGCGACCCGCCCAGGCTCGTCCCCACCGCGTCCACGCCGGGCAGCGCACGCACGCGCGCCGCCTCTGCCGCCTCGAACGGCGCGCCGAAGCGGTTCACGAGCCTGGCGTCGGTGCCGCCGATCGAGCGGCGCAGGCTCGCCTCGGCGTTGCCGCGCGCGCTCTCGAGGCCGCATGCCACCGCCGTCACGAGCGTGCTCGCGAGCACCACGGCCAGCGCCAGCAGCGCCGTCCTACCGCGCCGGGCCGCCAAGCCCCGACGCGCGAACCACCAGGTCGCTCGCATGCATGCCCTTCGTCTCGAAGCCGCCCGCGACGACGCCGTCGCGGATCACGAACACGTGCCGGCAGTGCGCGGCCGCGGCCGGCTCGTGCGTCACCATCAGCACCACCATCCGCCGCTCGCGCGCCAGCTCGTCGAGCATGCGCCACATGCGCTCGCTGTTGGCGCTGTCGAGCGCGCCCGTCGGCTCGTCGGCGAACAGCACCGGCGGCCCGAAGAGGAGCGCCCGCGCGATCGCCACGCGCTGCTGCTCGCCGCCCGACATCGCCTCGGGCCGGTGCGTGGCCCGCTCCGCGAGCCCGAGCGTGCCGAGGAGCTCCCGCGCCCGCGCCTCCAGCGGTCCGCGCGCCATGCCGTCGAGGATGCCCGGCAGCATCACGTTCTCGAGCGCCGTCAGCGTCGGGAGCAGGTTGTACTGCTGGAACACCACGCCGATCCTCCGCCGGCGGTGCAGCGTCAGCTCGTCCTCGCTCATCCGGTCGATGCGGGCGCCGCCCACCTCGATCTCGCCCGCGTCGGCGCGGTCGAGGCCCGCAAGCAGGTAGAGCAGGGTGCTCTTGCCGCTTCCGGACGCGCCCATGATGCCGTAGAAGCCCGGCTCCGCGATCTCGAGGTCGGCGCCCCGCAGCGCCGCCACCTCGCGCTCGCCGGTGCGGTACGCCTTGCGGACGCCGCGCGCCCGCACGAACGCGGTCCCGGCGGGCGCGGCCGCCAGGGCATCCGACTGGCTCGCGCCGTCGCCGGGCATGGCGGGCATCTCAGTGCCCGTTCTTCTGGTCGTAGGTGGCCGCGTCCATCAGGCCCTGCGCCTTGGAGAGGTCGCAGGACGCCAGGCGCACCAGCCAGCCCTTGCCGAAGGGATCGCTGTTGAGGAGCGACGGGTCCGTGTGGGCGGCATCGTTCACGGCCGACACGGTCGCGGCGCAGGGAACGTAGATCTCGCTGCTCGTCTTGACGCTCTCCACCTCGCCGACGGTGCCGCCCGCGGTCACCGCGGTGCCGGCCGGCTTCATCTCGACGAAGGTGATGTCCGTCAGCGCATCGGCCGCGTGCTGGGTGATCCCCATGGTCACGGACCCATCCGGCTCCTGGCGGAACCATTCGTGCGACTCGCTGTAGCGGCAGTTTGCGGGGCTGGGCATCGCTGTTCCTTCGTTCGTTCGGGGTGCGGCCGCGCGCCGCGCGCAGGCTGGGTCGAAGATAATAGCCATCCTGCTAGACTGCGGCGGGCCTTCCGGCGCCGTTGCCTCCATGCTCCTCACGCTCTCCACCCGGTCGCTCCAGCATGCCAAGCGCGCGAAGGCGCCGCTGGGCCCGATGGACGTGCCCGACTTCGTGGCCGAGGAGCTCGGGCTCAAGGGCCTGAACGTCCACACCCCGCTCCTCAAGGGCATGGTGCCGCGCGACCTCGAGGCGCTGCGCGACCGCGCCGACCGCGCGCGCTGCCCGATCCTCGTGCTCGTCGACGAGACCGCGCTCGACTTCGGCCCCGACTCGGGCCCCGCCTCCATCGAGCGGGTCGCCAAGCTCGGCCTCTGCGCAAGCAAGCTCGGCGCGCCCGCGGTCGCCGTCGAGCTCGCCCTGCTTCCCGAGGCGCAGTTCGATGCCTACGCCGCGAACGTCAAGCGCTCGCTCGCCGCGCTCGACAAGTTCGACACGCACCTCCTCGTGCGCCCCGGGCAGGGCGCCGGCGATCCGCAGCGACTCGCTGACATGATCAAGAAGATCGGCGGCTTCCGCATCGGCAGCATGCCGACCTTCGCGCACGCCGCGGCCTCGGGCGACGCCGCCGACACGCTGCGGCGGCTCGCGCCCTACGCGCAGGCCGTGGAGGCGAGCGTCAAGGGATTCAGCAAGGCCGGCAAGCACCAGTCATGGGACCTCGCCGGCTGCCTCGACGCCATCCGCAACGTCGGCTACCAGAACACCCTCTGCATCGACTACGCGGGCAAGACCGACCCCGTCGGCAACATCGAGCGCGCCCGCGACCTCTTCGCGAAGGCGATCGACCCCGGCGAGGACGCAGAGGCAGGCGACGAGGGCGACGAATGAGCGCCCGGCCCGGCGTCATCGTGACGATGGACGGGCCTGCGGGGACGGGCAAGAGCTCGGTCGCTTGGAACCTCGCGCAGCGGCTCGGGCTCGAGGTGCTTGACACGGGAGCGATGTACCGCGCCGCCGCGGTGGTGGCCATCGACGAGGGCGTGGCGGCCGACGACGGCGCCGCGCTTGCCGCGCGCATCGCCGAGGAAGGCCTTGCCTTCGACTGGTCGAGCCGCCCGCCGCGCATGCTCCTCGGCGGCCGCGACCTCACCGAGCGCATCCGCGACGCCGACGTGAACGTGGTGGTGAGCGTGGTGGCGCGGCAGGCGGCGCTGCGCGCCGCGCTTGTGGAGGCGCAGCGCGTGATCGGCCGAGCGCATCCGCGGCTCGTGACCGAGGGCCGCGACCAGGGCTCCGTGGTCTTCCCCGACGCGCAGGTCCGCCTGTACCTCGATGCGCACCCCGAGGTTCGCGCGCGCCGCCGCGTCGAGCAGATGCGCTCGCAGGGGCGGCCCGCCGACTACGAGGCGGTGCTCCGCGCCATCCAGCAGCGCGACCACCTCGACGAGACGCGCACCGACGGCCCGCTCGTGTGCCCGCAGGGCGCGGTCCGCGTCGACACCAGCGGGCTCTCCCTCGACCAGGTCGTGGGCGAGCTCGAGCGCATCGTGCGCGCCTCGGTGCCCGCCGAGCGCCTTGCGCCCCCGCGGGCGGCGCAGCCGGCATGAGCGCGTTCCTGGACGCCGAGCGGCGCGCTCCCGGCCGCGGTTCGCTGAGCGTCGCGTGGTTCACGCTCTGCGCCACGCTCCTCTACTGGATGTTCCGGATCGTCTGGCGCCTGCGCGTCACGGGCCTGGCCAACCTCCCGAGGCAGGGCGGGATCCTCGTGGTCAGCAACCACCAGAGCTTCCTCGACCCGCCGGTGTGCGGCAGCTCGATCCGCGAGCGCCCGTACACCATCATCGCCCGCGAGAGCCTGTTCCGCTTCCGGCCCTTCGGCGCGCTGATCCGCAGCTTCGGCGCCGTGCCCATCGAGCGCGGCGCGGGCGACCTCGGCGCGTTGCGCACCGCGCTCTCGCAGCTTGCGATGGGGCGCACGGTGTTCATGTTCCCGGAAGGGACGCGCAGCGAGGACGGGCGCACCAAGGCGCTCAAGCCCGGCGTGGCGCTCCTCGCGCGCAAGGCACGCGCGCCGATCGTCCCGATGGCGATCGAGGGAGCGCACGACGTGTGGCCGCGCATTCGCCGGCTGCCGAGCGTGCGCGGGCTGCTCGAGGTCGAGGTCGGCGAGCCCATCGCCCCCGAGACGGTCGCCAGGTGGTCCGCGGAGGGGCCCGACGTGCTGCTCGCCAACATGCGCCGCACGCTCGAGGAACTTCGCCTGCGCTGCCGCGCGCGGCTGCGCGAGCGCTCGCGCGGCGCGTTCCCGCCCGCGGGCCCCGCCGACCGCGCGTACTGGGAGGACGCGCCGTGACCCACGCGCAGGGCCACGGATCCGTGCCGCCCGTGCCGCCGCGCGAGGCCGCGGCGTGGGTGGCGCGTCGGCTGCGAGAGGCCGGGTTCCGCGCGCTCTTCGCCGGCGGCTGCGTCCGCGACGCCCTCCTCGGCCACGATGCCGCGGACTACGACGTCGCGACCGACGCGTCGCCTGACGACGTCCGGCGCGTCTTCCCGCGCGCGATCGGCGTGGGCGAGTCCTTCGGCGTCATGCTCGTCCGCCACGGCGGGCGCTCGGTGGAGGTGGCCACCTTCCGCGCCGACGGCTCCTACGCCGACGGGCGGCGCCCCGACGGCGTCCGCTTCACCGACGACCGCGAGGACGCGCTGCGGCGCGACTTCACCATCAACGGCCTCTTCGAGGACCCCGAGACCGGAGAGGTGATCGATCACGTCGGCGGCCGCGCCGACCTCGCGGCCGGCGTGCTCCGCGCCATCGGCGACCCGGACGCGCGCATGCGCGAGGACCGCCTGCGCACGCTGCGCACCGCGCGCTTCGCCGCGCGCTTCGACCTGCGCGTCGATCCCGCCACCGAGTCGGCCGTGCGCCGCTATGCCGACGACCTCGGCGCCGTCAGCCGCGAGCGGATCGGCAACGAGGTCCGGCGCATGCTCGCCCATCCCTCGCGCGCCCGCGCCGTCGAGCTGGTCGAGTCGATGGGCCTCGGCCGCAGCGTGCTCCGCGAGCCGGATGCCGCCACCGATCGCTCGCTGCTGGCGGCGTTGCAGCCGGGCGCCGGGCTGGAGCAGGGGCTGGCGGCGTGGATGCTGGGTCGCCCCGGTCCGGCCGGCCCGGGCGACGTGTCTTCCGTGCGCCAGCGGGCCTGGCGCGATGCGCTGGTGCTCTCGAACGACGAGTGCGCCCTGCTTGCGGCGATCCTCGGGTCGGTCCCGCGCCTGCGGCAGGGGTGGACCGCCGGCGACACGGCCGCCCGCAAGCGGATGGCGGCGTCGCCAGGGTTCCACGGTGCCCTCGGGCTGCTGTCCGCCGCCGGCGACCCGGTGGCAGCCGGCATCCGCGCGCAGCTGCCTGCGCTCGAGGCTGAGGGGATCGCACCCCCGCCCTGGGTCACCGGCGACGACCTGGTGGCCCTCGGGATGCGCCCCGGGCCCGCGTTCAAGCCCCTCCTCGACCGCGCCTACGACCTGCAGCTCAACGGGGGGGTGGGCTCCCGCGCCGACGCCCTTGCGGCCGTCCGGTCGTGGGTGGCCGGCCTGGGCGCGTGACCCAGAACCGCGCGCATGCGGGGGCCGTATCGGAGGTGGTCCTGCCGCCGGGGCAGGTAGACTTGCGCAACCACCATGAATCCGCTCCTCCTCGTTGCAGCCGTGACGCTTGCCGCCGTGCCGTTCGTGCAGGACCCGGCCCCCGCCGCTCCCGAGCAGGCACCGTCCACCGAGCCGGCACCCGCCGACGGCAGCGCGCCCGCCGCAGCACCGGCTGACGGCAACGCGGCTCCCGCGGCCAAGGCCCCGCCGCCGTTCACGCTCGGCCGCACCGCGGCCAAGCCAGGCAAGAGCCCGTATGCCACGGACACGCTCCTCGACCACCCGCCGCGCGTCTACGTGATCCCCATGGAGGGGTACATGGGCGTCGACATCCACCCCGTGGTCTACGAGCGCGTCCTCAGGGACCTCAAGGAGCAGAAGCCCGACCTGGTGGTGTTCCGACTGTCGTCATCCGACGGCCGCGGCAGCGAGAAGTACATGGAGGCCGTCAACGAGGCGCAGAAGGAGGACAAGATCGATCCCCGGCGCCTCGCCAGCGGCATCACCGACTACCGCGACCTGGCCGACAAGCTCCACGGCGAGCTCGACGACTACCCGACCGTGATGTACGTCCAGGACTCGCGCGGCATCTCCTGCGTGTACGCGCTGGCATGGCCGTACATGTTCATGGCCCCCACCGCGCGCATCTCCGGCCTCGACGTGGTGGCCGAACTCGGCGGCGGCAACGATGCCGACATCAAGGCCAAGATGTTCAGCGCCTGGACCGGCATCGCCAAGGGCATCCTCGGCCTCGGCGGCCGTCCGCAGGAGCTCTGCGATGCGCTGGTGCGCCCCGACCGCAAGCTCAGCGCCGACATCGACGGGCGCAACACCAAGTGGCGCGCCGACACGGCCGGGTCGTGGTACGTGATCGACACGACCGACGAGGCCGCCGCGCGCTTCAGCTCCAAGCTGGCGGAGGACACCGGCCTCGCCGACGGCGTCGCGGAGGACATGTCCGACCTGATGTCGCTGCTCGGCTACCCCGAGTACACGACCGTTGATTCCGGCGAGAAGATCTTCCGCGACAGCAATGCCGCGTGGCGCCGCCGATACCGCGAGTCCAAGAAGTGGATGGAGGAGTTCCAGGAGCCCTGGGAGACCCCGCAGGAGCTCGGCAAGCGCAAGCAGATCCTCGAGAAGATGCAGCAGGCGTTCAAGCAGTCCCCGCAGTTCGCCAAGATGTGGGAGTGGACCCGCGGCCTCACCGAGGACCAGCTGAAGCTCCTCATCGAGGAGATCCAGGAGCAGATCCGCTCCTTCCAGAAGCAGAAGCAGGGCTCGGGCGGCCGCTCCGGCGGCGGTGGCGGCGGGCGCGGCCCGGCCGGCCCCATGGGCCCCGGCCGCTGACGCGTCGCGAGTTGCTCCGGATTCCCCGGTCCCGAACCACCGATTCACCGAACCTCACCATGCGCCTCCTCGCCTCGCTCGCAGTCGTTGCATCGCTCGCCGGTTCCGCCCCCGCCTTCGCGAAGGCGTGGGCCCCGCAGAACGCCGCCTCGCAGCAGCAGGTGAAGCTGCAGAAGGGCACGTGGTGGGGCGCCGTCGGCGACCGCGTGGAGATCACGGTCAAGGACATGCTCGCGAGCAAGGTGATCGCCGCCACCGTGCAGAAGATCGACACGGAGAAGGGCGTGCTCACGGTCGAGATGGAGGCCGACGGCAAGAAGACCGTGCGCCCGATCCTCCTCAACTCGATCCTGGCGATGAAGACGGTCGGCGGCGCCCCTGCCTCGGGCGGCGCCCCGGCCTCGGGCGGCGCCCCGGCCTCGGGCGGCGCCCCGGCCTCGGGCGGCGCCCCGGCCTCGGGCGGCGCCCCGGCGGCCGCTCCGACGGCCGCTCCGACGGGCAGTGCATCGCCCGCGAAGTCCGCGACCGCCGCCGGCGGCGCCACCGGCAAGCCTTCCGGCAAGGTCGACGCGCAGGGCTTCCAGCTCGATGAGCAGGGCTACCGCATCGCGCCGAAGAAGGGCGTGTTCCGCCTCCCGTGGAAGGGCGGCGTGGGCCAGACGGCCCGCGCCGCCGAGATCGAGAAGCTCGCGCTCGAGGCCGACAAGTGGGGCCCCGGCCAGATCATCGTCCTCGAGATCGA
>VGXR01000029.1 GCA_016873255.1 Planctomycetota bacterium | reverse complement strand
CTCGTGAAGGACGGGTTCGCGGTGCTCTGCTACTCGAGCGACGACCCGATCGTCGCCGCGCGCCTGCGTGATGCCGGCGCGGCGAGCGTGATGCCCGCGGGCAGCCCCATCGGGAGCGGCCGCGGCGTCGCCAACCCCGCGGCCATCCGCATGGTGATCGATCGCCTCAAGCTCGCCGACCAGGGAGGCAGCCCCGACTACCCCGTGATCGTCGACGCGGGCGTCGGCACCGCAAGCGACATCGTGCACGCGATGGAGCTCGGGGCCGACGGAGTGCTTCTGAACACGGGCATCGCGCACGCGCAGGACCCGGTGCGCATGGCGCACGCGATGCGGCTCGCGCTCGACGCCGGCTGGCACACCGCCCGCGCCGGCCGCATCCCCCGCAAGCTCTATGCGAACGCGAGCAGCCCGTGGGAGGGCGTGATCTCGCACATCCCCGGCGAGTAAATCCGCTCCCGGTTGGTTTGGCACCAATTGCTTTCTCCAGAGAGGTCGGGTGGATGGGCCAGTCGCGCGGTGGGGTGCGCGCGCCCTGGACGCCTCGGCGACCGGCGGTGGGGGGTGGTTGCGTACGTGGTGCGTGGTGCGCGGCGGGATTGGACGCCTCGGCGACCGGCGGTGGCCTCAGTCGCTCGGACAAGTTGCACGCGACGGGCGCATCTGCGGCGAATCACGCGCGGCCGGGGCGTGCAACAACTCGCTTGATGAGGCCACCACCGTTCGCTGTCGGCTCGGGGCGACGAACGGCGCGCGGCGTTCGAACGCCTGCTGTCGTTCATCAGCAGGCAGCCGAATCCGGGGAACGCGACCCGTCACTCGGCGAGCGCCCCGCAGTGAGCACGGGGGTCCCGGCGCAACGAAGGGGCGCGGCCACCGACGGAACCACCGCACCCCGTCAACCAAGCACCACCCGCTCCATCGCCACGCACCACTCGCCAGCCCCCGAAGCCGCCGAAGTACCCGAAGCCCCCAAGAGGACATCCCTGGAGAAAACAACAGGTGCCAAACGAACCGGGAGCGGATTTAGTGCTCGACGCGGTGGCCGAGCACCGGCTCGAGCTCGCGCACCTTCGCGGCCACGGTCGCGGCATCGCGGGCCTCGAGGTTCAGGCGCAGCAGGGGCTCGGTGTTCGACATGCGGATGTTCGCCCACCAGTCGCCGCAGTCCATGCTCAGGCCGTCGAGCGTGTGGAACTTCGCGTGCGGGTACTTCGCGCGGAGCGCGTCAAGGGCGCCCTGCTTGTCGTCGTTCTCGAAGTTGATCTCGCCGCTCTGGCAGTAGCGCCGGAACGGCTTGATGCACTCGCTCATCGGCTTGCCCGCGGCCACGAGCGCGGCCACGACGTTGGCGAACGCGCGCGCGCCGCTGTCGGTGCACCACATGTCGCCGAAGTAGAAGTGCCCGCTCAGCTCGCCGCCGAACGGCGCGCCCGTCTCGCGCAGCTTCTGCTTCATGAAGACGTGCCCCACGCGCCCCTCCACGGGGACGCCGCCGGCCTCGCGCACCGCCTCGGCCACGCTGCGCGTCGAGCGCAGGTCGTAGACGATGGACGCGCCCGGGTTCGACCGCAGCCAGCCCTGCGCGAGCCACGCCGTGAGCAGGTCGCAGCCGACCGGCTCTCCGCGCTCGTCGATCACCATGCACCGGTCCGCATCGCCGTCGAAGCAGACTCCGAAATCGGCCTTCAGGGTGCGCACGCCCTCGCGCGTCGGCGCCAGGTTGGCCTCGACCAGCGGGTTCGGCTCGTGCACGAATTCCCCGGTCGAGTTGTCGAAGTTGATCGGCGTGATCCGCAGGCCCTTCACGTCGGCGAACACCTTGGGCACCATGGTGCCGGCCATGCCGTTGGATGCATCGATCACCACGTGCAGCGTGCGCGTGCCGTCGAGCACTTCCTTCGGCAGGAACCTCAGGAGGTGCGCGCGGTACTCCGCCCACAGGTCCTTCGATTCCTCGCTGCCTCCGCCCGGGCCCTCCCCCGGCGCCGCCGCCTCGGCCGCGGCCTTGATCGTGGCGAGCCCCGTGTCCTGGCCGACGGGCTTGGCACCCGCGCCGCTGACCTTGAAGCCGTTGTACTGCGCCGGGTTGTGGCTCGCCGTGGTCTGCACCGCGCCCGCCGAGTTCAGGTGGTTCGCGGCGAAGTAGGTGAACGGGGTGTCCACCATGCCGACGTCCACCACGTGCGCCCCGCCCTCGCGCATGCCGTCCTTGAGGCTGCGCACGAGGCTCGGCGAGCTCCTGCGCATGTCGCGCCCCACCACCACGGTGCGCGCGCCCGCGCCGGCGCGGCCGTCCTTCTGCGCCTCCTGCAGCAGGAAGCGCGCGCAGCCGAAGCCGATCTGCCACGCGTCCTTCTCGTTGAGGGGCTCGGGATAGATGCCGCGGACGTCGTAGGCCTTGAAGATCTTGCTGAGCATGGAGTGGTCCCGGTCGGTGGGAGGCGGGAATCGTAGTATTGCGGCCATGGCCCGTGCGCACCGCTCGTTCCGCAACGACCGCAGCCTGACCCGGATCGTCGCCACCGTCGGACCGGCCAGCGCATCGCCCGCCATGCTGGTGCGCCTCGTCCGCGCCGGTGCCAGCGTCTTCCGCCTCAACCTGAGCCACGGCGACACCGCCACGCACGCCCGCACCGCGGCCGCCATCCGCGCCACGGCCGCACGGCTCGGCGTGGAGGCCGGGATCCTCGCGGACCTCCCCGGACCCAAGATCCGCCTGACCGCGATCGAGGGCGGCGAGTCGATCCGCCTCCGCCACGGCGACCCCGTGCGCTTCACGCGCGGCACCGCGGCCATCGATCCTGCCGCGCGCCCGGTCACCCTCCGCGTGGACTACGCGCGCCTCGCGGACGACGTCCGCCCCGGAGACCGCGTGCTCATCGACGACGGCGCCGTGCAGCTGCGGGTGCGCGCCAACCGCCGCGGCACCGTCGAGTGCACCTGCGAGGTCGGCGGCACCGTGAGCGGCCGCAAGGGCGTGAACCTCCCCGAGACCTCCGTCAGCCTCACCGCGCCGACCGCACGAGACCGCACGCTCGCCGACTGGGCCGTGCGCCATGGGATGGACTTCGTCGCGCTCTCGTTCGTGCAGCGCGCCCAGGACCTTCGCAGCCTGCGCCGCTCGCTGGAGCGGAGCGCGCGCGCCTGCCGCGGCCGCGTGCCGGCCGTCGTCGCCAAGATCGAGCGCCCGGTGGCGCTGGGCGCGCTCGACTCCATCGCCGCCGCAGCCGACGCCATGATGGTGGCGCGCGGCGACCTGGCCATCGAGCTCGACTTCGCGCGCGTCCCGGTCGAGCAGCGGCGCATCCAGGCCGCGTGCGAGCGCGCCTCGATCCCCTGCATCGTGGCCACGCAGATGCTGCAGAGCATGATGGAGGCGCCGCTCCCCACCCGCGCGGAGGCCTCGGACGTGGCGAGCGCCATCTTCGGCGGCGCCGACGCCGTGATGCTGAGCGGCGAGACCGCCGCCGGCAGGTACCCCGAGGAATCCGTGGCCGCGATGCGCCGCATCGCCACCGAGACCGAGGGCTGGTTGGCACGCCAGCCGCCGCGCAGCCTGCGGGCGCGCGAGGTGGCCGAGAGCAGCGACCCGGCCGCGGTGCTCGCACGCAGCATGGCGCAGATGGCGACCGAGGGCGGCGCGCGCGCCATCATCGCGTGGACCGACGCGCGCTCGATCCGCTTCATCAGCCAGACCGACGTGAACGTCCCCGTCTACGCCTTCGGTGCCGGCGACCCGGAGCTGCGCTCGCTGGCGCTCCTGCGCGGCGTGCGCGCGGTGCGCATCCCGCGACCCGCAGACTCGCGCGACTTCGTGCGCACCGCCGAACGGCTGCTTCGCGCGGCGCGCCTGGTGTCGAGCCGCGACCGCGTGGTGGTTGCCACCGGCTTCGCCGGGCGGGGCACCGAGCGGCTGTGGCTGCGGCAGGTCGGCGCCCGGGCGGTCTGAGCCACGATCGGCCCCCCGCCGACCGGCCAACGCCCAATAACGGCCATCCGGACCCTGCCTCACCCGCCAACCCGCGCGAATGCGCGTTGCGCAGCCCCCCGGGATCCCGTACCTTTGCCCGCTTCCCCGCATCCGCGGGAACGCCCCGGTTCCAGGTGGACCCCGCGGCGCCACGGAGCCACGCGCTCCACCTCGTCCTCGTTCCAAGCGCCCTTGGTTCGGGACGGCCGCCGGATTCCCGGCGTCCACCGGCCGTGCCCGCGGTGCCGCTGCAGTCGCTCGCTCAGGAGAGCCCCATGTCTGATCAGAAGTCGCTCGCGAAGGAGCTGGTGGAGGCCGGAGTCATCTTCGGACAGCGCCGCTCGAACTGGAACCCCCGCATGAAGCCGTACATCTTCGCGACGAAGAACGGCATCTCGATCATCGACATCAAGGAGACCATCAAGGGCCTCCTGCTCGCCCGCAAGTTCATCGCGAAGACCGTCGCGGGCGGCAAGGACGTGTGCTTCGTCGGCACCAAGCGCCAGGCGCGCGCGGCCGTCGAGCAGTACTGCGCCGAGAGCAAGATGCCGTTCGTGACCGAGCGCTGGCTCGGCGGCACGCTCACCAACTTCCGCACCATCCGCGAGCGCCTGCGCCGCCTGGAGGAGCTGGAGCGCCTCGCCGAGACCGGCGACATCCGCAACTACTCCAAGAAGATGGAGTCGCAGCTGGCCCGCGAGCAGAAGAAGATCTTCCGCAACCTGCACGGCCTGCGCACCATGACCAAGCTGCCCGGCGCCCTGGTCGTCGTGGACACCAACCGCGAGATGAACGCGCTGCTCGAGGCCAAGGCCCTCGGCATCCCGACCATCTGCCTCATCGACACCGACGGCAACCCGGACCTCGCGGACATCCCGATCCCCGGCAACGACGACTCGATGCGCTCCATCGACATCGTGATCCGCGAGCTGTGCTCGGCCGCCACCGAGGGCCGCGGCGAGCGCAAGGCAGCGTCCCCCGAGGACATGGCCGCCGCCGCCTCCGCGGGCGCAGCCACGGGCGAGACGGAGTCGCCGAACGCGCCGCGTCCGGCCCGCCGCTCGACCCGCAGCCAGTTCCGCGCCGACGGGCGCTCGGCCTCGGCCGATGCCCCGCGCACCGAGGCCGCCACGCCCAACGCGTGACCGTCCCCGCGAACCGCGTCCCCCAACGACACCCCGAACCGAGGTGACACCATGACCACGGCAAACATCTCCCCCAAGGACGTCATGGCCCTGCGCGAGCGCACCGGCCTTGGCATGATGGACTGCAAGGCAGCGCTGATCGAGGCCAACGGCGATCCCAGGCTCGCCGAGGAGCGGCTGCGCGAGAAGCTCAAGGGCAAGATGGACACCCGCACCGACCGCGCCGCCGGCGAGGGCTGCGTGACGGTCGCCATCGTCGGCAACAAGGCGTGCATCTGCGAGGTGCGCGCCGAGACCGACTTCACGGCCCGCAACCCCGAGTTCCGCGAGATGGCCAACGAGCTGGCCAAGATGGCCGCGGCCGGCGCCGCCGGCGCCGCCGTCAACACCGATGCCATGAAGAAGCGCCTCGACGAGGTGCGCATCAAGACCGGCGAGAACCTCTCGTTCGGCGGCGGCGAGGTGGTCGAGGGCGCGGGCTTCGCCTCCTACGTCCACCACGACGGCAAGAAGGGCGCGCTGATCGCCTACTCGGGCACGCTCGACGCCGACACCGGCACGGGCATCTGCCAGCACGTCGTGGCGGCCTCCCCTGCCCCGATCGCGGTCGACGAGGCCGGCGTGCCGGCCGACGTGAAGGCCAAGAAGGAGTCAGAGGCCGTCGAGGAGGCCAAGGCCTCCGGCAAGCCGGCGCAGATCGCCGAGCAGATGGCCAAGGGCAAGATGCGCAAGTTCTTCGAGGAGGTCACCCTCCTCGGCCAGAAGTACGTGCGTGACGACAAGAAGGCGATCAAGGAGATCCTCCCCGCCGGCGTCACCATCCACCGCTTCGTGCGCATGAACGTCGGCCAGCACTGACCCGCACGCAACGCAGCAACCTTGGGGCGCGGTCCTCGCGGGCCGCGCCCTGCTCGTTTCGCCCGGCACCCCGTGCAACGGGAGCGCCCAGCTGTTCGCTTCGCCCGCCGCCCCGCCGCGCGGGCGCCGCTCAGGAGAGGTTCAGCTCGATCTCGATGGTGCCGTTGATCCGGTCCTGCCGGATGCCGACCTTCTGCTCGCGCGCCAGCTCGAGCATCGCCAGGAACAGCCCGATCGCCTCGCCGCGGGTGCGCCCGCGGAACACGTCCTGCAGCGAGAGGCGCTTCTCCGGGGCGTGCTCGAGGCGGTCCACCAGGTCGGACTGGTGCAGCGAGATGGGCGTGTCGTCGTACTCCACGCGGTGGTCGCCCACGTGCGCGAGGTCGATGCCGGCGATGATGCGCTCGTAGGCCTCGATGAGGTCGAGCATGTGCACGTCGTCGAGCTCGTACTCGCGCTCGGGCTCGTCCGGGATCGACGCGCCGCGCGCGCCCACGGCCCAGCGCTGCGCGAACTCCGTGCGCAGGCGCGAAAGCTCGTGGGCCGCGGAACGGTACTTCTGGAACGCGAGCAGCTGCTGCACCAGCTCGAACCGGGGGTCGGCCTCGTCGAGCGCCGTGGCGCCGTCGCCCTCGCCCGCGGCCCGCTTCTGCGCGGGGGCGAGCGTGCGGCTCTTGATCTCGACCAGCGTCGCCGCCATCACGAGGAACTCGCCGGCCACGTCGATGTCGATCGTGTGCAGCTCCTTGAGGAGCGAGAAGTACTGGTCGGTGATCCGGTGGATCGGGATGTCCGCGATGTCCACCTCGGCCCGGCGGATGAGGAAGAGGAGGAGGTCGAGCGGCCCCTGGAAGCCGTCGAGCCGCACCTGGTAGTCGTCCTGGGTCACCACGGCGCGAAGCGTACCCGGATGGCCCGGTAAACTCACCCCATGGCCACTGCCCCCAAGGCTGGAACCGACCGCCCCGAGCCCGCCCCCGGCGAGCCCGCGTTCATCGCGGAGGCCATGAACGCCGAGGCCGAGGCGGTCCGCCGCGCCGCGGCACGCGCCGCCGGCGAGGACGCCGCCCGCTGGCAGGACGCGGTGGCGCTCCTCGACGGGTGCACCGGGCACGTGATGGTCTCCGGCATGGGCAAGAGCGGGCTGGTGGGCGCGAAGATCGCCGCCACCATGTCGAGCCTCGGCCTGCCCGCGCACTTCATGCACCCGAGCGAGGCCATGCACGGCGACCTCGGCCGCCTGCGCGCCGGCGACGTCGCCGTCCTCATGAGCTACTCGGGCGGCACCGAGGAAGTGGTGAACCTTGCCGCCATCCTGCGCACCGACGGCATCCGCCGCGTGGGCATCAGCTGCAACCACCAGTCGCACCTGGCGCGCCTCTGCGACGTGCACCTGGCGATCGGCGACGTGGTCGAGGCCTGCCCGCTGAACCTGGCGCCCACCGCAAGCACCACGGCCATGCTCGCCATGGGGGATGCCCTGGCCCTTGCGGTCAGCCGCCGACGCAACTTCGCAGCCGACGACTTCCACCGGCGCCACCCGGGCGGGTCGCTCGGCGCGGGCCTGAAGGGCATCACCGAGGTGCTCCGCTTCCGGGTGGGCGACACGCTGGGCACGGTCACCGAGGACACCACGGTCGCCGACGCGCTCAAGTCGTCGGGCACGGGCCGCCGCGCGGGCGCGCTGGTGGTGGTCGACGGCGCCGGGCGCCTCTGCGGCATCTTCACCGACGGCGACCTGCGCCGCCGCGTGAACGAGCTGGGCGCGGCGCTCCTCTCGAAGCCCGTGCGCGAGGTGATGACCGCGCGACCGGCGACGCTTCCGGCGGACGCGCTCGTCCGCGACGCCGTGCAGCTGGTGCGCGAGCGCCGGCTCGACGAGATCCCGGTGGTCGACGCCGACGGCAAGCCGCTCGGCCTGGTCGACGTCCAGGACCTCGTCGCGATGAAGGTGATCGAGCTCGGCGGGTGAGCCCGCCGGCGGCGCCCCGGGCGCTCAGCCCACGGCCACGCCGGCGGATGCCTGCGTCCCGAGGCCCGCGCCGTCGCGGAGCCGGTCGAGGTAGCGCTCGAGCGCGCGGAAGTCGAACCGCTCCAGCCACTCGCGCGGCGCGGAGGCGTTGACGCGGCGGATCTGCTCCACCACCTGGCTCTTGGTCATGCGATCGGTCGTCTCGGCGGACATCGGCGGCACCTCTGGTGATCGGCCGGCCTCCTGCCCTGCGTTCGGCACCCGCCACGGGCACCCGAGCGGCTCCGCCGCCATGGTCCCAATCGGCCGCGCCGCCCTCCCGGCTTGAGCGCGGGACGGCCCGACGGCGGGTCCCCGGCGCTGCGCGCGACCGCTCAGCCCCGGCCCTTGCGCAGGTCCTCGAGCATCCGCTTCAGGACGCGCACCCGCAGCAGGCTGCGGACCCGGGTCACGAGCTCCAGCTTGTTCACCGGCTTGGTCAGGAAATCGTCGCAGCCGCACTCGACCGCGCGCTCGAAGTCCCCCACCTCGTGCAGCGCAGTGACCATGATCACCACGGTGTCCCGCAGGTCCGGGCTCTGCTTGACCTTCTGGCAGACCTCGAACCCGGACATCCGGGGCATCATCACGTCGAGGAGCACGAGGTCGGGCCTGAAACGCTCGGCCTGGGCCATGGCGTCCAGCCCGTCGACGGCGGTGGCGATCTCGATCGGGAGGCCATCGAGATAGGCCTGCACCAGCTCGGTGTTCTGCGGGTTGTCGTCCACCACGAGCACCCGGCAGCCGCGGATGTCGACCTGGTTGCCGCCCTCCTCGAGGGCCAGCGCCACGGGGGAATCGGGGGACATGTTCATGGGAAGCATTCTAGCCCGCGGCGGGCGCGCCGACGAGGACGCGCGCAAGCACCTCCACGGGGTGCAGCGCCTCGCGGCCCGCGCCGTCGTGGATCTGGTGCCTGCAGCTCGTGCCGGGCGCGCAGGCGATGGCCTCGGGCCGCGCGGCGAGCGCGGGCAGCACTCCCATCCCGGCGATGCGCATCGAGAGGTCGTAGCGATCCTCGGTGAACCCGAAGCTCCCGGCCATTCCGCAGCAGCCGGTCGCAAGCACGTCGAGGCGGGCGCCGAAGTACCTCCGCAGGATCGCCGCGCTCGACTCCGCGCCCCACAGCGCCTTCTGGTGGCAGTGCGCGTGGAGCGCAAGCGGCCCGGGGTCGAACGGTGGCCTCGCCGGACGCACGGGGTGCGCGTCCCACGCGCGATCGAGGAACTCCTCGACCAGGAAGCTGCGCGCCGCGAGCGCCCGGAGCCGCGCGCGGTCGACGCCCATGCGAAGCTCCAGCCAGTCATCGCGGATCGCGCTCATGCAGCTCGGCTCGCAGCCGACGACGGCCACCGCGCCCTCGCGCTCCACCGCCGCAAGCAGCCCCTCGGCCGTGCGCGCGCACTCGCGCCCGGCCTCGGCGAGCATGCCCATCGAGATCAGCGAGCGCCCGCAGCAGCCGAGCTCTGGCAGCGCCACGCGGTAGCCGAACGCCTCGAGCAGCTCGATCGCCGCCTGGCCGATGCGCGGCTCGTTGTACATGGTGAAGCAGTCTGGGAACAGGATGACCGCCGGCGCACCCGCGGGCGCCCGGCTGCCGCGCCGCGCGTACCAGCGGTCGAGCGACTCGGCGTACCGCGGCATCGAGCGGCGCGGATCGATCCCCAGGAGCCACTGCTGCAGCATGCGCACGGGCGGCAGGCGGTTGGCGAGGTTCGCGAGCGGCCAGAGCCGCGACAGCAGGCGGTTCGACTGCCGCACGCGCCCGAAGACGCGGGCACGCAGCGGGATGCGCCCGGCCTCGGCGTACCCCTGCGCCTGGTACTCGGCCTTGAGCTTCGAGATGTCGACGTTCGAGGGGCACTCGCTCTTGCACGCCTTGCAGCTCAGGCACAGCGAGAGCGTCTCCTGCACCTCCCCGCTCCGCCAGCGCTCCGCGCGCCCGAGCTGCCCGGTGATGGCCAGGCGCAGGTGGTTGCCGCGGCCGCGCGTCGAGTGCCGCTCGTCCAGGGTCGCCTGGTACGAGGGGCACATGGTCACGTTGCCCTGCATGCGCCGGCAGAGGCCCGCGCCGTTGCACATCTCCACGGCATGGTCGAACCCGTGCTCGTGCTCGTAGTCGAAGAAGGTGTTCACCGCCGGCACGCGCGCATCGCGCCCGCCGGGCGCGATGCGCAGGTCCTCGATGGGCATCGACGCGCGCGCCACGTCCACCTTGATGCCGGGGTTCATGATGCCCTGCGGGTCCCAGATGGCCTTGACCGCGGCCAGCGCCCGGCAGACCGGCTCGCCGAAGTAGCGAAGCTGCAGCGCGGTGCGCGAACGGCCCGAGCCGTGCTCGCCGCTCAGCGCACCGCCGTGGCGGACCACGAGGTCGGTGACGGCCTCGCCGATCTCCACCATGCGGCGGCGGTCGTCGGGGTCGGTGAGCGCGAGCATCGGACGGATGTGCAGGCATCCCACGCTCGCGTGCGCGTAGAAGCTCGCGCGCGTGCCGTGGCGCGCGAGGATCTCCTTGAACTCGCGGATGAACCCCGGCAGGCGTGCCGGGTCGACCGCGGTGTCCTCGACGAACCCGAGCGGCTTGCGCAGCCCGGGCACGCCGTGCAGGAGCGGCTCGCCGGCCTTGCGCAGGCGCCATGCCTCGGCCATGCGCTTGGCGTCCGTGTACTGCTCCATCGGCTGCGCGGGAAGCCGCGCACGGAGGTCCGCGAGCCGCGCCGCCACCTCGTCGGGCGACTGGCCGAAGTACTCGACGTACATCACCGCTCCGAGCTGCGTGCCGGGCGCGCGCGGCATCAGCTCCACGTACCGGCCATACTCGCGGTTGGCGCGCGCGAGGTCGATGATCACGTCGTCGACGAGCTCGACCGCCGCGGGGCCGGTCGCGATCATCGTGGCCAGCGCCGCGAGCGAGTCGTCGACCGTCGGGAAGCCCATGATGGCGAGGCCCTTCGCCTTGGGCGTGGGCACGAGCCGCAGCTCCGCGCCGACCATGGTGGCGAGCGTCCCCTCCGCGCCGCACACCACGTGCGCCAGGTTGACGCGGTCGAGGGTGCCGGGCGTCGAGCGCTCCAGGCCATCGAGGAACAGGTCGAGGTTGTAGCCGTCCACGTGCCGCAGGATCCGCGGGAACCGGGCGCGGATCTCCTCCCGCAGCGGCACCAGCAGGTCGCGCATGCGCTCGGCGATCGCGCGCTGCACCGGGTCGCGCTCGCACGAACCCTCCTCGAGGCGGTGCACGCCGCCGGACGGCAGCACCACGTCGAGCCCGAGCAGGTTCTCCACGGTGCGGCCGTACATGATGCTGTGCGCGCCCGCCGAGTTGTTGCCGATGGCGCCGCCGACCGCGTTGTGGCTGCTGGTGGCGGGGTCCGGCGCGAACATCAGGCCCATCGGCGCGAGGTCGGCGTTGAGTCGGTCGATCACGATCCCCGGCTCGACGCGGCAGCGCATGCCGTCGCGATCCACCGAGAGGAGCTTGCGGCAGTGCGCGCCGAGGTCGAGCACCACCGCCTCGTTGACGCACTGCCCGTTGAGGCTGGTGCCGCCGCCGCGCGGCAGCAGCGCGACGCCGTGCTCACCGCACCAGCGCGCCACGTGCACCGCCTCCTCGACGGACGCGGGCACCGCCACCACCAGCGGGTCCACCTGGTAGATGCTGGCGTCGGTCGCGTAGAGGAGCCGCTCCCCGCGCGCGCTGCGCACGTCCGCGCAGCCGATCGCCTGCAGCGCGGCCGCGATCGCCTCACGGCGCCGTTCCGAGGGCGAACCCGCCGCCGGGAGCTGCGGGAGCGGCAGCGTCGCGCTCACTTCGCGTTCCCGAGCGCCTTGCGGACCTCGGCGCCGAGCACCGCGCCCATGTCGGGCATCAGGCCGATGTGCTTGCTCACGAGCGAGCCGTCGGGACCGATGACCACGGTCGCGGGGATTCCCGTGAACCCGTACTGCGAGATCAGCTTCGCGTCGCCGTCAAGGAGCACCGGCAGCGTGACCTTGAGCCTCTCGAAGGTGTCGCGGACCTTCTTGGGTATCTCCCCGGGCGCCGACTGCTCCCAGACATTGACCGCGAACACGGCCACGCGCGGGTCGTCCTTCATCTCCTTGGCGAAGGCATCGACCATCGGCAGGCCCTTGCGGCACGGCCCGCACCACGTGGCCCAGAAGTCGAGCACGATCACCTTGCCCTTCATCGCCGCAAGGTCCACGGTGTTGCCGTCGAGGTCCTTCAGCGCGGCCACCGGGGCAGGCCCGCCGACCTTTGCGGTGCCGGCCTGCGGCGCGGGCGCGCTCGCGTCGTCGGCGAACAGCTCGCCGATGTTGGCCACGGCCCGCCGCGCACCGGGGTCGAACGCGATGGGCCTCGAAGGCGCGCCGATCGCGGGAGCGAGTTCCAGCTCGATGCCGATCTTCACCCCGTCGGGCAGGCCCTCGGGGGTGAGGATGCTGCGCACCGACCGCACCAGGTGCGTCGCCGGATCGATGGCGATGACCGCCTCGGTCTGCTTGCCCGCGACCAGCACCTGCCGGGTGCCGCCCGAATCCCGGAACCCGCGGACCGCCATCTCCGAGGGCGGACCGGAGAGGAACGCGTGCACGGGCTTGGCGCCCTCGAGCGGCTGGCGCAGCGCGAGGTCCGGCGCCATCAGCGGGAACGCGCCGAGCAGCGCCACGAGGGTCGAGTGCCCGCTCCCCTTCAGGTCGCCCCCGAGGTAGCGGTCATCCGGCTGGTCCGGCACGAACGCCACCTTGCCGCCGGTGCACACGGCACGGACGCTGCCGCCGCTGATGTCGAAGTCTCCGCCCTCGGCGAAGGCCATCTCGATGGTCTCGTTCTGCTCGCCGTCCGGAAGCAGGATGCGCACCCTGGCGCGGTCGGTCAGTCCCTTGGCCGCGCGGTACGCCGCGGCGCAGGCGTCGAGCTCCGCGGTGCCCTTGGCAACGGCGTCGGCGGAGCGCTCGGCGTCGGTCCAGCCGGCGGAGGGATCGGCCATTGCCTTGGCGCGCAGCGACGGCTCGCCCGTCGCCGGGTCCACCGTTCCCTGCAGCCGACCCGGCGCGCTTGACTGCGCATGGATGGCGGACGAGAGCGCGAGGGCAACCGACGCAAGGCAGGCAACGCTGGCGATTCGCATGGATGGGGCTCCGGTGGCTCGGGTCACGCCCGGCCGTCCGTCCCCAAGTGTACGCCTGCACCGGTCGTCGCGGCCACCGCCAGGTCCGGCGCCACCTCCGCGAGCGGCACCAGCACGAACGGACGCTCGTGCATCCGCGGGTGCGGCACCGTCAGCCCCGGCGCGTCGATGAAGGCGCCGCCGGGGCGCGCCGCGCCCCAGGCGAGGAGGTCGAGGTCCAAGGTGCGCGGCCCGAAGCGCACCTCGCGGGATCGGTCGCGCCCGCGGGCGCGCTCGATGTCCAGGAGCGTGGCAAGGAGCTGCAGCGGCGAGAGCGACGTGGCCAGCTCGACCACCGCGTTCAGGTACGGCCCCTGCCCGGGCGGCCCGACCGGATCCGTCTCGTGCAGCGTCGAGCGCCGGACCAGCCGCACGCCCGGCGCGGAGTCGAGCGCGGCGAACGCGAACGCCACGTGCGACGCGCGGTCACCCACGTTGGAGCCGACCGCGACGAACGCCGCCACCGTCCCGACCGGCGGGGCGTCGGCATCGAGCCGCTCGCGCGCACCGCCGCTCATGCGCGCTCCCAGATGATGGACGCGTCCTCGCCGCGGAGCATCCAGCGCGCAAGCTGCAGCGCGGTCTTGGCCGCGCGGTCGCGGATGATGTCGCGCGGACCCGGGAACTCGAAGCGCCGCGCACGGCCCCCGCCGGCGGCGGCATCGTGCACCGCGATCCACACGGTGCCGACGGGCTTGCCCGGGACGGCGCCGCCGGGACCCGCGATGCCGGTGATGGCGATCGACACGCCGGCACCCGAGGCCCGGCACGCGCCCGCGGCCATGGCGAGCGCCACCTCGGCGCTGACGGCGCCGTGCGCGGCAAGCAGCGCCGCGTCCACACCGACCTCGCGCGACTTCATCTCGTTGGAGTAGGTGATCCAGCCGCCGGCGAACACGTCGCTCGACCCGGCCACCGCCGTCAGCATGCCGCCGACGAGGCCGCCGGTGCAGCTCTCCGCCACCACCAGCGTCCGCCCGCGGGCGCGGCACTCCGCAAGGAGCGCCGACGCGAGCGTGTCGTCCTCCTCGCCGAAGTCGTAGGGACGGACGGCTGCGCGGCACTCCGCGGCCTCCGCCGCCACGCGCCGCGCGGCATCGGCGCCGCGCGCCACCACCTGCACGGAGACCACGGATCCGCTGGCCGTGGTGCCCACGGCAGGTTCGCGGCCGCGGGCCATGCGCGTGCCGAGCATCTCCGCCAGCGCGCTCTCGCCGATCCCGAACGTGCCGACCGTCCGCTTGGCGATCGCGGGGGCGCCCGCGGGCCGCACGGCGGGCAGGACGTCCGACTCGAGCATCGGGATCATCTCGCGCGGCGGCCCCGGGAGGCAGAACACGCGGCACGCGCCGACCGTCGCCGCAAGCCCCGGCGCGGTGCCGCCCGGGTTGCGGACGATGCGCGCCGACCGCGGCCGGAGCGCCTGCCGGAGGTTGATGGCCGCCATCGCGCGACCGCGCCCGGCGAACCACGCCTCCAGGTCGGCGCGCGCCACCGGGTCCTCGACCTGGGCCGCGCCGCCGTCGATCACGTCATTGAGGGCATCGCGCGTCAGGTCGTCGTCGGTGGGCCCGAGCCCGCCCGTCGACACCACCACAGCGCTGCGCGCCGCGAGGTCGCGGAGCGCGGCGGCGATCGCCCCGCGGTCATCCGCCACCGTGCGGTGCTCCACCACGTCGAGGCCGATGTCCCGCAAGGCCAGCGAGAGCGTGCGCGAGTTGGTGTCGAGCGTCGTGCCAAGGACGAGTTCGTCGCCCACCGAGAGAATCGCGGCGCGTGGCGCGGTCATGCTCGTCCTCCGTTCGTCACGGCGATCACCTCGCGGAGCCGTGCCTCCGCATCGCGGGAAAGCGCCCGGCGCAGCGCATCCGCAGGCGCATCGGCCGGGTCCCAGAGTCCTGCATCCTTCCATCCCCCGCGCAGCCAGCCGTCACGCACCGCGCGCAGGTCCTCCGGGCCGCGCAGGTCGATGGTCCGCCCGCCGGGGGCGGGCACGCGCGGGGGCGCATCGAACGCCGCCAGCATGGCCCGCAGCTCCGGGGAGCGTGCCTCCGACGAGAGGAGCACGCGCCCGTCGCGCGGATACTCGGGATGCGACGCGACCAGCGCCCACGCCTCGCGGAGCAGGTCTCGGTTCTCGAGCGCGACCGCCACGAACATCGGTGCCACGAACGCGCGGACATCGGGGTTCTGCGCCGCCGCATCGCCCACGAGCGCCGCCGGGTCCACGCGGTCCATGAAGCGGTCGCCCTCCCGTGCCAGCAGGTCCCGGCGCACCGGCAGGCGCCGCAGCGCATGGCGGCGCGGGCCACCCTCGGTGCCCGGCACGAACTGCCAGAGCCGCTGGCCTTCCGCGGAGAGCACGAACTCCACGAAGCGCCGGGCATGCTCGGGGTGCGGTGCGCCGCGCAGCAGCGCCACGGGGTCGGGGTCCACCGTCGTCCTGCCCACCGGGTCAACGTAGGCGATGCGGCCGGGCGACCCGCCGTCGGACACGGCCTGCTCCTGCGCGCGTCCGTAGAAATCGATGCACAGCGCAAGCGCCGCATCGCCCTGCCCGACGTCGATCGGCGCGCGCGGGGCGCTCGCGGAGATGCTGCGTGCGTTGCCCGCGGCCCGCCGCAGGATGGCCCACCCGCGCTCCCATCCCTCGCGCTGGAGCACGGTGTCCATGGCGCTCGCGATGCTGGCCGACTGCGCGGGATTGGCCATCGCCACCAGCCCGCGCAGGCGCGGATCGGCAAGCGCATCCCACCCGCCGGGCACGGCCACGCCGCGGGGCGCCAGGAGCTCGGCGTTGAACACCAGCCCGAAGCTGCTCAGTGCGGTGCCGAACCAGTAGCCCTCCGGGTCGCGCAGCGGCCGCCCCGCGAGCATCCCGTCGCCGAAGCACTCCGCAAGCAGCGCGGGGTCGAGCGCGAGCGGCTCGAGCACGGCGCCCGAGCGCCGCACGCCGTCGACCTCCACCGAGAGCGGTCGCTTCAGCTGCTCGTACTCGTAGCTGCCGCCGCCGAAGAGGATGTCCGCGCCGCCTCCGATCGGCTGGCCCTGGCGCAGCGCCGCGAGCGCACCCGCCTCGAGCAGCCGCCGGATGTCGCCGGCACCGCCGGGCGTGCTCCACACCACGGCGGCATCCTCGCCGAACCGGGCGCGATGCCACGCCGCGAACGCCTGCGCGAACTCGATCCTGATCTCCTCCGGATGCGGGGTGACCACGATCACCGTCGCCGCGCCGCGCGGCGGCCGCACCGAGCCGCGGCGCGCCACCGCCGGCACCGCGAGCAGTGCCAGGAAGGCCAGCGCGAGGAACGCCGCGCGCGCGCCGATCCTCACGCCCGCACCCCGACCGCCGCACCGATCTGCGTCCGCAGTTCCTCGGCGGCGCGGCGCACGGCGGACGCCCAGTCACGGTCGGCCGCGCCGAACGCGTAGATCACGGACCGGCTTGCCGTCACGAGCGCGCCGCGGCCATCGGCGCGGAAGCACGGGAGGACGTCATCCACGCCGCCGCCCTGCGCGCCGAACCCCGGCACCAGGAACACCTGCCGCGGCATGCGCTCCCGGAGCGCGGCGGCATCGGCTCGCTTGGTTGCGCCGACCACGGCGCCGAGCGCGCTGAAGCCGGATGCCCCCACGAACGCCGCCCCGGCCTGCGCGACGAGGTCCGCCACCATCTCGGCGACGGACCGGCCATCCGCAAGGCGCTGCTGCTGCACCGCGTCGCCGGAGGGGTTGGAGGTGCGCACCAGCGCGAAGGCGCCGTGTCCGGGCGCAAGGAACGGCAGGAGCGAGTCGGTGCCGAGGTATGCGCTCACCGTGGTCCAGCCGGCGGCCATCGGCCCGCGCGCGCTGGAGGCGTAGTGGTCGGCGCTGATCCCGATGTCGCCGCGCTTGAAGTCGAGGATCACCTCGAGGCCGGGCACCCGCGCCGCGTGCGCGAGCGTGCGCGCGAGCGCGGCGGCGCCCGCGGGCCCGTGGCGCTCGAAGCACGCCGCCTGCACCTTGACCGCCGGCACGATGCCCGCGACGGCATCGATCACCCCGCAGGAGAAGGCCTCGATGGCCGCGGACGCGGCATCGTCGCCCGGTGCGGGACGGAGCGAGGCGGGCAGCTTCTCCGCCACCGGGTCGAGGCCCACGCACACGGGCGCACCGGCGGCATCGATGGCGGCAAGCAGGCGGTCGGCGGGGTGATTGGCGTCGTGCGACACGGCCCCGAGTCTAGGCCGCGGCCAGCCCCTGCCGCGCATCCCTAGAATCACGGTCCGTGCATCGCCCCACCGACAGTCCCGAGCCCGCCGGCGCGCCCCGGCCCGCGCGGCTCGACGTCGACCGCCGCGCGGGACTGACCCTCACCTGGGAGGACGGCACCACCGCCTTCTACCCGGTCGTGCACCTGCGCCGCCTCAGCCCGAGCGCAGACGCCAAGGCGATCCGCGAGGAGATGGCGCGCAATCCGCTCACCGTGCTCCCGAACGCACGGTCCTCGGCACCGCTCACCATCGAGGACGCGGAGCTCGTGGGCAACTACGCCGTGCGCCTTCGCTTCAGCGACGGGCACTCCACCGGGATCTACAGCTGGACCTACCTGCGCAGCATCGCACCCGCGGATGCGGCTGCACCGGACGGGCCGCGCCCATGAGCGCGCACGCGCCCGCCCCGCCGCTGGAGCCAGCCCCGGGGCTGCGCCCGCCGGCGGCGCTCGCGGTGCCGCACCCGCGGCCGTTCGCGCTTCGCCTCGTCGCGCAGCCCGACACCGTCAGCCGCGCGGTGGCGCACGTCAACAACGTGGAGTACGTGCGCTGGCTCGACCGCGCCGCGGAGCTGCACGCCGATGCGCTCGGCTGGACGCGCGCGCGCATGGCGGACGAGGGCCGGATGTGGTTCGTCGCGCGCCACGAGGTGGACTACCGTGCGGAGGCGTTCCCGGGCGACGAGCTGCACGTCTTCACGTGGGTGCGCACCCTTGGCCGCTCGGCGAGCTGGCGCGACACCGAGATCGTGCGCGCCCGCGACGGCGGCCGCGTCTGCAGCGCATCGACCTGCTGGGCGTTCGTCGACCTTGCCACGCGCCGGCCCGCCCGCGTGCCCCCGGACATGCGCGCCGCCTTCGACCCACTGGAGCCCGCCGCGTGCACATCGCGCTCGTCGTCGATCCCGACAGGCTCGTGACCGATGCCGCCGAGGTGCAGCGCCTCGCCGTGGCGCTCGCCGGCGAGGGCGCCCGCGTGCACCGCGTGCTCCCCCCGTGGACGGACGAGCCGCCGCTTGCCCGCCTGATCCCGGCCTCGAGCTTCGACTTCGCGAGCTCCATGCTCTTCCGCCCGTCGCGGCTCGGCGCCCTCAGCTCGGCGCTCGAGCACGACCGCCCCGACGTGTTCGTCGGCTTCGGAGCGCGCGGGTTCGATGCCGCCGCGGAGCTCGCCGAGGACCTCGACGCGGGACTCGTCGCCATGGTGTCGACCGCCGACGAGCTCGACGCGATGCCGCTTCGCGCGCACGTGGACCGGGTCGACCTCGTGTGCGCCGCCACCGCGCCGATCGCCGTCCGGGCGTCGCGCACGGTCGGCGAGGGCCGCGTGTCGGTGCTTCCGCTCGGCATCCCGGTGCACGCGCGCGGCACGGCCACGGCTCCGAGCCCGCAGAGCCTCGCGATCGCGGGATCCGGCCGCGACGACGGGGCCTACCGCGCCATCTTCCGCGCGATCGCCGACGTCATGCCGGCGCTCCCCGAGCTCCAGGTCGCCATCGAGCTTCCGCCCGGCCACGACCCCAAGCTGTGGCGCCTCGCCCGCGAGATGGGAGTGCAGCGCGTCCTCAACGGCGTCGGCAGCCTCGAGTCGGTGCGCCCGCTCGCGCTCGCCTGCGGCGCGATCGCCGTGCCGGAGCCGGTGCACGGCGTCCGGAGCATCGTCCTCGAGGCCATGGCCCTCGGACGGGCGGTGGTGGCGATGGACGACCCCTACGCCGACCACCTGATCGACGGGGTGTCCGCGTTCGTCGTTCAGGAGCGGAGCGCCGCGGAGTGGACGCAGCTCCTGACCCGCGCCCTGCTCTCGCCGGACGATGCGCGGCGAGTGGGCGACGAGGCCGCGGCCCGTGCGGCCGCGCGCTTCGGCTCCGCCCGCTGCGCCGAGCAGCTTGCCGACGCCTGCGCGTCCATCGTGCGCGGCCCGTCGATCCCGTTCCCGGGCACCGCGGCCGGCGGGACCTGAACGCACGGCGCGCGCGCATCGGGTTCACTGCGCGCATGAACCGGTTCCCGGCCGCTGCCATCGCCACCGCCATCCTGGCCGCCTCGTGCTCCGCGCCCGCATCCCCGGCGTCGCAGGGCGCGCCCACGAAGTACAACCCGCTCACGCCCGCCTTCCGGCGCGCCGACGACGGCCGAGCGATCGACGGGCAGACCGTCACCGACCCCGCGCGCCCGCGCGTGCAGCGGATCGCCATCCTCCCGGACCGCACCACCGGCCGCGACTGGGGGCTGCCCTACCTCGAGGCCGCCGTCGAGGACCTCAACCTCGTCCGACCCGATGCCGTGTTCACGGTCGGCGACATGGTGCAGGGCTACACGCGCGACGGTGCCCGATGGGAACGCGAGGTCGACGGCTATCTCGCGCGCGTCGGCCGGCTCGTGCCCGCCTTCTACCCGACGCCCGGCAACCACGACGTGATCTCGGGCTCGCGCAGCCCGGCCGACCGCACCTTCGCCGACCGCTACCGGGAGCGCTTCGGTCCGCTCCACTACGCGGTGGAACTGGACCTGGCCACCGCCATCGTCCTCTTCAGCGACGAAGGGCTCGGCGACGGCCGGATCATCCTCTCCGAGGCGCAGCTCGCGTGGCTCGCCGGCGCGCTCGATGCGGCCGCGGCGCGCGCGAAGCCCATCTTCCTCCTGATGCACCGGCCGCTGTGGCGCTCGGCATCGGTGGCGTGGGGCACGCGCGTGCAGCCGCTCCTCGAGAAGGCAGGCGTCGATGCCGTGATCGCCGGCCACTTCCATGCACTGCAGCGGGACCCCGACGTCAACGGCGTGCAGTACCACATCGTGGGAACCTGCGGCGGCATGATCGACCAGCCGCCGCTTGCCGGCCAGCTGCAGCACCTGACGTTCGTCGACTGCACCGCGCGCGGCGAGCTCCGCGTCTGGCACCAGCCGGTCGGATTGGTGCTTCCCGGGGACTTCGTGGTGCGCGCCGACCAGGACCGGGTGTGGAAGCTGCGCGAGCCCGCGGCCGTGCGCGCCACCGGCCGCCTGCCCGACCCGGGCACGCTGACCGAGCCGCGCACCGTCGCCGTGGAGCTCGTCGTCCGCAACCCGACGGACGTGCCGATCCGGATCACGCTCGAGCCGCCGGGGCTCCTGACCGCCCCTGGCGCGGCGCCCGCGTGGTGGACCCCTGGCCGCGGCGGGCGCGGCACGCCGGGCGCGCCCGGCGGCGCCAACGGGTGGACGAGCCACGCGCTCGCGGATGTCGACAACGAGCACACCATGTCCGCGCACGCGCGCCGCGTGGTCGAGTGCGACCCCGGTGCGCTGGCAGCCGAGCTGGCACCCGGCGCGGAGCGGACGGTGTCGCTGCCGGCGCGGCTCCTGCCGCAGCCCGTCGGTGACGTGCGCACCCCGCAGCTCGACGTGTACGCCGTGTTCACGGACACCAAGTCGCGCCCGGTGCCCGTCTACCTGCCGACGCGGCTCCCCATCGACCGCACGGTGCAGGCGGCCACGGCGATCGATGCCGGCGCGCCGTACCCGGTGCTCGCATGGGACTACTCGCCCTACGACACGCGCGAGGCCAACCCCACGCTGCGGGCCGCGATCGCGGCCGACGGGTCGACGCTCGTCATCGACGTCCGCGTCCCGGACGACCGCGCCACGGGTGCGCCGCAATGGACCGAGCCCGACCCCAAGCGCCGGGGCAACCCGCACGCCGATGCGGTGCGCGTCCTGGTGGACTTCCAGGGAGCGAATCCGGGGCTCGACCTCCTCTGCGAACCGTTCACGCCGGGCTTCGCCTGCGGCGAGAAGGGCTGCGCGTGGACCTTCGCCAAGGATGCCGATGGCACGGAATGGACCGCGCGCCTGGAGGTGCGGATGCCGGCCGGTGCAGCCCCGAAGGCCCTGCAGGTAGGCGTTGCCGACAACGACGACACCTACCACACGCAGTGGCGGTGGCTGGCGCCCGGCGGCGCCAACGGCCGCTGGCCCCTCGCCAAGGCGGGAACCTCCCCTTGACGGCGGACGAACCTCTCTGCGACACTCCACCCCGCGCGGACCCCGGCGAGGGCCGGCACACGCGCAACGGGCCGCTCGGCCCGCTCGTCCGAGCAGCGAAAGGCATTGAGGCACCCACCATGAAGACCGTCCTGTCGATCGGCACCGTCGCCGTCGTCCTCGCCCTGACCGCCTGCGGCGGCGGCTCGCCGCCGACGAAGCCCGTCCAGAAGAACGAAGATCGCCCGGCCGCGGGCAGCCTGAAGAGCCCCAACGAGGCGCTCAAGGAGAAGATGTCGTCGTCGACCGACGCGGCCGCCGACACCAAGAAGAAGTGACCGCCGCGGCGCCTCGCGCCCCCGAGTTCACGGAACGCGCATCGGGCCCGCCGGCGCCCCGCTCCTCCGTCCCGAAGGACGAGGACGGGCGCCACGGGCCAGGTGCCCATTTCGCCGGCGCGGTCAGGCCGTCATCATGCCGCGCAGGATGCCGAGCCCCTCGGAGAGCTTGTCGGGCCGCGTGGCGAAGCTGATGCGGAAGTGCGTGTCGCGCGAGCTGAACACGCCCCCCGGGATCACCAAGACGCGCTGCTCGATGGCGCGCTCCACGAACTGCTGGCCCGTCAGGCCGAGCCGCTTCGGAACCTCGACAAACGCGTAGAACGCCCCGCACGGGCGCGGAACGCTCGTCACGCCCGCGAACGCGTCCACCACCTGCTGCCGCCGGGCCTCGTAGTCGCGCACGATCGGCGCGAGGTCCACGCCGAAGCTCGGCACCACGCCCCACTGCGCGATGCTCGGGGCGCACACGTAGGTGTACTGCTGGAACTTCGCCACCTCCTGCACCAGCGCCTTCGGGCCGGCCACGTAGCCCATGCGCCATCCGGTGCATCCGTAGGTCTTGCCGAAGCCGCGGACGAGGAGGCACTCGTCGCTGAAGCGCGCCGGGCTCGGGCAACGCCCGTCCTCCCGCGCGTCGGAGAAGCAGAACTCGTCGTAGATCTCGTCGCTGATGAGGAGGATCCCCTCGCGGCGGCAGAGGTCGACGATGTCGCGGAGCTCGGCGCCGGAGAGCACGGTGCCGCACGGGTTGCTCGGCGTGCACAGGAGCACGGCCTTGGTGCGCGGCGTGATGCAGCGCTCGATGCGCTCGGCGGTCATCCGGAAGTCGGGATAGGTGTCGCACTTCACCACCGTCCCGCCGGTCAGCTTGCCGAGCTGCGCGTACATCACGAAGTACGGGTCGGGGATGATGATCTCGTCGCCGGGGTCGAGGATCGCCATCGCGGCGAGCACGATGGCGCCGCTCGTGCCGCTCGTCACGACGACGCCGAGGTCGTCGGTGGGGCCGTGCCAGCCCACGTTGTCCTTCAGGTGGCCCCAGATCGCGTGCAGCAGCTCGGGGATGCCCTGGGTCACCGTGTAGCCGTTGCGGTCGGCGTCGATCGCGGCCTTCGCGGCGTCCTTCATCGACTGCGGAACCGGGAAGTCCGGCTGCCCGATCGACAGGTTGATCGGGTCCTTCATCTTCGCGGCGAGGTCGAAGACCCGGCGGATGCCGGAGGCGTCCACGGAGCGCGCGCGCTCCGAGATCAGCTTGGAAAGAGACAGGCGGCCCAGGGGGCCGCCTGCATGTGCGTGCGTGGTCATGTGGCTCACTTCTTGGCGGCGCCGGCCTTGGCGGCCGGGGCCGCGGCCTTGGCAGCCGGGGCAGCGGCCTTGGCGCCCGCAGCGGGCTTGGCGCCCGCAGCGGGCTTGGCACCGGCGGCCGGCTTGGCCGCGTCCTCGGCGCCGGCCTCCTCGGCCTTCTTGGGCTTCTTGCCCGCGGCGACCTTGATGCTGCGGACCTTCACGAGGGCGAGCGCGGACTGCTTGCCCGCGTCAAAGCGCTCCTCGTCGCTCAGCCTCTTGATGCGCTCGGCGCGGGTCAGCACGTTGCGGTGCTGGTTCAGGGCGCCGGACTTGGTCTTGAGGCTGCGGTGAAGGCTCATCGGGATCGGTCCTTGATAAGGTTCGGGTCGTTCGTGGCTGCGGAAGCAGCTTGGTGCGGTCAGTTGAGGATCGGCGACCTGCCGCTACCTATGGAGCTCGGGATACGCGTCGCTGAAATCCTTGTTCCCGCGCGACGAGCGCTTCCACTTGTCTCCGACGCTTCGGATCTTGGCCTCCAAGGCCTTGATCTCCGGAGAGTTCTTCTCCGATGCGTCGCGGTAGCCGGGCAAGACGACGATCTTGCGAAGCAAGGCATTATCATCGGGAACGAGGAACGCTTCAAGGCCGTTCTCCCGGCAGAATTCGACCATTTCGGCGGCGCGCTCGCTCGAGGGGTGTGCCAGCACGTAGTACTTCACGCCCTTCATGCGCGGGTCGACGGTGTTATCGGTTGCCGAGGTCGCCCGGTCCGTGCCCGCCGGCTTTCGCTGCGCCGCAGGCGCGGACCCGCCGGGCGTCGTCGTGGACCCTTGGTTGACGGGCGTCGGGGGCACTGCCACCTCGACCACGGGTGTCGCGTCCGGCGACGCCGGCCCCTTGGACACGGAACGCCCGCGCTGCACGCCGATGCCATAGGCGATCGCGATCAGCACGATGCAGCCGGCGGCGATGGCCGCGGCCTTGCCGAGCGAGACCTCGAAGGAGTCCGGGAGCGCCGGGCCTGTGCCGCCGCGGCGAGACGCGCCCGTGGGTGCACCATCGGCAGGAGCATCGCCGCCCGCGGACCCGCCCTGCCCGGGCTTGCGCATCAATTCGTAGAGGGCCGGGGACCCGCGTCGCACCATGTCCGCAAGTGTAGTGGCCCGGGCTGCGGCGCGCGGCTCACGCCTGCTGCCACGCGGCCACGGAACCCAGCACCCCCGCACGCGGATCGTTCCATTGGCGGCAATCCACCACCGGCAGTCCTCGGTACCCCGCCACGCCCACCGCCACGCGATAGGCCAGGACGTCCAGGCGCGACTCACCGGACACGCCGACCGGACCGCGCATCCCGGAGCGGAGGAGGTCCACCACCCGCACGCCCGTCAGCCGGGCACCGGCCCGCGCCACCGCCGCCGAGGGGTCGCCGCCATCGCCGAGCACCGCCACCGGGTCCACCGCGATGCCCACCGGCGGCCACGGCGCCATGGCACCGCCGCCGAGGTCCGCGAGCGTGACGCCAACGCGGTCCGCGGCGGCCGCAACGAGCGCGACGGCCGCGTCGCGCCGGGCCGCGGTCGTCTCATCGCCCGCTGCGGGAAGCTGCACGGTCACGGGCACCCGGCCGAGGTCGGCGGCAAGCTCGCATGCGCCCTGCACCGCATCCACCGCGCGCTCGGCGGTCGCGGGGTCGATGAAGTGCGACGCGGGGACCAGCGCGTCGATCCCGGACGGCGTGAGCTCGAGCCTCGTGAGCATTGCGCGCAGGTCGCGGCGAGCGCTCGGGCCGAGGTCGCGCGGACGGAGCCCGCCGCCCGTGACGCTCAGCTGCACTCCGCGCAGCCCCGCGGACGATGCCCACGCCATCGCCTCGCCCGGCACGCCGAGCGGAGCGATGGTGACCGAGAGCGCCGACTGCGTGCGCTGGGGCATGCGATGCAGCGTATCGACGCGATCCGCGGCGGGCTAGACTCGTCGCATGCGGCCCACGGCCACGCTCCTCCTCCTTGCGCTGGTCGCCTGGGTGGCCGCGCTCGCGTCCGCCGGCGCCGCCGCGATGGGCGCGTTCGCCACGCTGCCGAGGATCGGGATCTCCGTCGCGGGAACCGAGGCGTTCTTCGCGGGCGACACCGCCGAGATGGGGCGTCACGCCGCCGGCCGAATGCTGGCCCCCGTCTTCCTGCTCTCCGACTGGGTGCAGATCGGCGCGTCGAGCCTGAGCGTTGCCTGCACCGTCCGGCTGGCGCGCCTGCGCGGCATGCGCGGCGCGCCCTGGGCGCGGCGGATCCTCGTGGCGTGCGTGGCGGCCGCCGCCTGCCTCATGGCGTGGCGCGCGTGGACCGCACCCGGCATGAACGCGGACCTCCTGGCATGGTGGCAGGCGATCGCCGACGGCGATCGCGCCGCCGCCGATGCCGCGCGCACCTCGTTCGACGCCGCCCACCGCGTCGCGGACACGCTGCACCGCATCACGCTGGGCGCGGTGCTCCTCGGGACGGCCGCGTTCCCGGCCGCCCTCATTCCGGCCGCCCTCATGCCGCCCGCCTCCATGCCGCCCGCCTCCATGCCGCCCGCCGCACCCCGCACGCCCGATGCCTGACGCCGCGCCGCAGCCGGAGATCCCGTTCGCCCTTCCGCGCAAGTCGCCCAAGCAGCGCGAGCGGGCGAACGCCCTGCTCGCGGACCTCGACCGCCGCTACCCCGAGGCGCACTGCAGGCTCGACTGGACGCGGCCGCACGAGCTGCTGGTGGCGACCATCCTCAGCGCGCAGGCGACCGACGAGGGCGTGAACGCCGCCACCCCGGCCCTCTTCCGGCGCTTCCCCGCTCCCGCCGACTACGCGCGCGCCACGCCCGACGACATCGCGCCGCACATCCGCACCATCGGCCTGTGGCGCAACAAGGCGCGCGCCGTGCATGAGTCGATGGCCGCGCTGGTGGAGCGGCACGCCGGCGAGGTGCCCCGGGACATGGAGTCGCTGCTGGCCCTGCGGGGCGTGGCACGCAAGACGGCGAACGTCGTCCTCGGAAACTGCTTCGGCATCCAGGCCGGGGTGGTGGTTGACACGCACGTCGGGCGCCTGGCGCTGCGCATGGGGCTCACCCGCCACGAGGACCCCGGCAAGGCCGAGCGCGACCTGATGGCGCTCTTCCCGCGCGAGCGCTGGAGCGACCTGAGCCATCTCCTGATCTTCCACGGGCGCGCGGTGTGCCGTGCGCGCGGGAACTCGTGCGCCACCGACGCGATCTGCGGCCGCTACTGCAGGGAGGCGGTCACTCGACGTCGCCGCGGCCCTTGAAGACCGGCGCGTCGCCGACGGCCTCGGGCTTCGCGAGCACGAACCCGCCGTGCAGCGACACCATCGATGCCCCGCCGCCGATGCGCTCGGGGTAGATGAAGAGCACGGGTCCCTCGAAGCGCCACCGATGCTTGGTCACGATGGCCGTGACCGCCTGCGGCGCCGCGGCCTTGCCGTCCGTGGCCTTGCCCCCCGCGGCCGCTCCGCCGGTTGCCGGCGGCGCCACGACCTCCTCGCGCCGCAGCACGTCCACGCCGCGCTCGTGGCCGACCCACACGTCCCCGTCCACCAGCTGGATGGTGCGCACATGCACGTCGCCCTCGGGCACGTGCCGGTGGACCTGGCCGTCGTGGCGCACCTCCACGGCCACGCCGCGGTCGGTGCCGTCGGCGGCCTTCTCGGTGACGATCCGTGCCGTGCCCCACGTCGCGGTGAGCGAGGGGTCGCGGATCGTGGTCAGGTCGGTCGTCTTGTCCGTGAGCTCGGGGTCGCTCCCGATGCGCCAGAGCCAGAACCCCTCGCGCCCGCCCGCGAGCACGCGCCGGCCGTCGGCGACCGACACCTCGAGCATGCCGGGCTGGCGATCGACGTTGTAGAAGTGGTCGCCGTCCTTGCGGTCCTCGGACTTGTGGCGGTACATCGAGCGACCGAAGCTCCCGGAGACGACGTAGTGGTTCGGCTTGACGAGCGCCATGTCCCGGCCGCCCTTGAGCGCGATCTCCTCCGGCTCGACGAGGCGGTTGCCGTCGATGCGCCAGGCGTAGATGAAGCGATCGGTCATCGCGAACAGGCGGTCGCCGAGCACGCGGATGCGCCGCACGAACGCGGGCACGGCCGCATGGCGGACCTCGGCGAAGGCAGGCGACATCAGCCCGACCGACGCACCGTTGCTGCCCTGCAGCACGAACGCGAAGCCCCCTGCCGGCCCGGTCCCCGCGGGAAGCGCCACCAGGTCCGTGGCCGCGCCGAGGTACCGGCCGTCCTCGATGCGCACGATCCGGCGCCCGACGCAGGTCACCGGGCCCACGGACGAGTCCACCACGTGCTTCGGCGCCTTGCCCTCGAGGAACCGCGCCCGGTCGCGCAGCCGCACCACGCCGCCCTCGCCGCTCGCGTAGACCTCGTCGCCCGCGCGCGAGACGAGGCGCGGCACGATGCCGAGGTCCTCCGCATCGACCGTCTCCGAGACGCGCGGATCGGCGTTGTCGGCCACGTCGAAGGACACGACCGCCGTGGCATCCGACACCGCCCACGCGGAATCGCCCGACACCGCGAGGTCGACGAGCGGGCCGCCCTTCCCGAACGCGACGCCCTCGGCACGGCCGAGCTCGCGCGCGTTGGTGACGTCGATCACCAGGAGGTCGTTGCCGAACGCCTGGAACCAGCGGCCGTTCTCGACCACCGTGGCGTGGTGCGTGCCGCCGACGTGCTGCACGATGCGCAGCACCTTCTCGCGCCGGTCGGTCCGGTCCTCCGAGACGTACTGCGGCGTGCATGCGGTGGACGCGGCCGCGGCGAGGGCGGCCAGGGCGGCAAGGATCCGCGGGGCGTGGGCAAGTCGCATTGCGCGAAAGGGTATCCGGTTGCGGTAGGTTGCCGCCCATGAGCACCACGCCCCCGGCCCCGGGCGACCGGCTGTCGAAGCTCCTCGCGCTGCATGCGGCGGACCCCGCGGATGCGTTCTGCCTGTACGGCATCGCGCAGGAGCACGCGCGCGCCGGGCGCCACGGCGAGGCGCTCGAGTGGTACGACCGGACGCTCGCCGCGGACCCGGCCTACTGCTACGCCTACTACCACAAGGCGCGCTCGCTCGAGGACCTCGGCCGCGCGCTCGATGCGTGCGCGACGCTGCGCGCCGGCCTCGACGCCGCGCGCCGCGCCGGCGATGGCCACGCCCTGTCGGAGATGAACGCCTACCTCGACCAGCTGACCTGAGCCCATGGCACGCAAGCGAACCGCCTCGCCACGCATCGAACTCCTGCGCCCGCACGCCGGCGACCCGAACACGGTCGACATCCGCGCCGGCGGCCGCACGCTGGCCACGCTGCCGCGCACGCGCGCCGAGGAGCTCGGTGTCCGCGAGGGCGCCGCGTGGACACCCGCGCTGGCGCGGCGCGTCGACCGCTCCGCGGCGGAGTCGCTCGCCCGCGAGGCGGCGCTCGCGCACCTCGCGAAGCGGTCGTGGAGCGCCGCCGGCCTCGCGGCACGGCTGGTGCGAGGCGGGCACGACGAGGATGCGGCCGCCGCGGCGGTGGCGGCGATGGTGGCCGACGGCTGGCTCGACGACCGCGCCTACGCGCAGGAGCGGGTCGCGCACCACCGACGCACGGGAAGCTTCCCCGCCGACGCGCTCGCCGCGCTGCTTGCGCGCGACGGCATCGGCGAACGCGACGCCGAACGCGCCGCCAGGGCCGGCGCCGCCAGCGCCAAGGAACTGCGCGCGGAGGTCCGGGCCGCGCACCGAGCTGGCGCGTCGGCGCGCACCGTCGCCGGCCGATTGACCCGGCGCGGCTTCGACGCGGATACGATCCGGGACGCGCTCGAGGCCGCCGGCTACGAGCTCGACTGACCCATGCGCACCGCACTTCCCGCAATTGCCGCGCTTGCCGTGGCCGCCGGCTGCCAGAACCCGTCCACGTCGGTGGTGGGCGCGGAGCCCGGTGCGCTGCCCGACCTGCGTCCGGCCGAGGTCGCGCCGGCGCAGCGCAGCGGATCGGCGACGCGGCTCGACGGCACGCCGGTGGCGCCCGGCACCGAGGTGGCGCGAACGGCCACGGAGATCGACCGCTCCGGGTGGCAGCCGGTCCCCGTGGCGCAGCCGCGCGGGCAGGTCGAGGTCCAGCCGACCTACTACCGCCTGTTCGAGGGCTTCTCGGAGGACGCCCGTGCGCAGGGGCGCTGGCCGACCGCGGCCACGGCGCTCGCCACGCACGGCGAGTCCGGGACGGCCGTGCAGGACGGGTTCGCGGCGCCGGTGATCGGCATCGCGTGGCTCGCAGGCGTGCCGGTGCAGCTTGTCCTGATGCCGCCAAACACCGTGCGCCACCAGCCCGGCGGCGGCATCGAGTGGCTTCCCGTCCCCGCCGCAGGCCCCGCGGAGCCCTGACCGATGCAGCCGATCGACGATGCCGGCCTCCCCCTGGGCTACCCGTTCAACGCGGACTGGGAGATCACGCCGCGCGAGTACCGCCGGCGCCGCGATGCCGGCGAGGCGATCGTCCTCGTCGACTGCCGCACGCCCGCGGAGCGCGACCTCGCGACCATCGCGGGCTCGGTGCACGTGCCGATGCACGAGCTCGGCGCGCACGTCGAGCGCCTGCGCGAGCACGAGTCCACGCCCATCGTGGTGCACTGCCACCACGGCGCGCGCAGCCTGCAGGTGACTGCGGCGCTGCGCCAGGCCGGCTTCGACGACGTCCGCAGCATGGCCGGCGGCATCCACCTCTGGTCGCTCGACATCGACGCATCCGTCCCGGTCTACTGACCCATCGTGCTCCGCCATCGACTCATCACCGGCACGCTGCTGACGGTCGCGCTGCTCGCCCTGCTCTGGGCGGACGGGGAGCTCTCCGCGCGGCTGCGCGAGTCCGATCCCGTGCGCTCGTGGCTCGGCTCGTCGGACGGCGTGCTTCTCCTGGCATTCGCGCTGGCGGCGCTGGCACCGCTCCTGGCCCGTGAGCTCGCCGCGCTCCTGCGCGGGTCGGGCATCGCGGCGCCGACGGCGCTGACCGTCGCGGCGGCGGTGCTCGGCGTCGCGGCGGTGCGTGCCATGCCCGGCGCGGCCACGCCGCCCGCGGCGGCCGCGATCGCGGGCACGGCGGTGTGGCTGGTGCTTGCAGGCGCGCTCGTGGCACACACGCGCGGCCAGCGCGTGGAGGGGGTGGTGGCCGCGACGGGCGGGACGCTCCTGGCCTTCGCCTGGATCGGCGCGATGCTCGGCACGTGGCTCCTGGTGCGCATGCAGGTGGGCCCATGGGTGATGGCGGGCGCGGTGCTCACCGTGAAGGCCAGCGACATCGGCGCGTACTTCACCGGCATGAGCATCGGCCGGCACAAGATGATCCCGTGGCTCAGCCCAAAGAAGAGCTGGGAGGGCCTCGTGGGCGGCATCGCGTTCGCGGCGCTCGTCGGCGGCCTGCTCGCCTGGTGGAGTTCCTCGCTCGATGACCCGCGCGACCGGGTGCCCGTGGCGCTCGGCGCAGCCACGGGCGCGGTGCTCGGCGTGCTCGGGCCGTTCGGCGACCTCGCCGAGAGCCTCCTCAAGCGCAGCGCGGGTGCCAAGGACTCGGGCGCGACGCTCCCCGGGATGGGCGGGCTGCTCGACGTCCTGGACAGCCCGCTGCTCGCGGGCCCGGCGGTGCTGTGGGCGCTTTCCCTGCGGTGATCTCGCCGTTTGCGCGGAATTGCCGCGTGGAGGCGGGCGCGGAACGCGGGCGGCGGTACGCTGACCCTCCGCGCCCGGCGCACCCTTCCCCATGAGCCTCATCGCCAACCTCCGCGCCCTCCACGCCGTCGACAGCCAGGTCCGCGGAATCCGGACCCGATTCGAGAACGCGGAGCGCGACCTGAAGCGCCACCAGGTGCAGCTGGAGACGCTCGCGGGGAAGCGCCGGGAGCTGGAGGCGCAGGCCAAGCAGCTGCAGGCAGCCGTGGCCAACCTCGAGCTCGAGGACTCGTCCTTCAAGCAGCGCATGGAGCAGCTGCGCGCCGAGCTCAACTCCAGCGCCAACCCGCGCCAGTACAACGCGCTGCGCGACGAGCTGAAGGTGATCGAGGGCAAGCGCGACGGCCTCGCCGAGCGCGTCCTCGCGCAGATGGAGAACCTCGAGAAGCTGAAGGCCGAGATGGCCGCGGGCGACGCGCCCATCGCCGACCGCACACGCCTGCGCGACATGGCCAAGGCCGCGCTCGACGAGTCGAAGTCCGAGCTCGGGGGACGACTCGCGCAGCTCGAGGCGCAGCGTGGGCGCGCCGCGTCGCTCCTGTCCGAGGACGTGCGCGCCGCATTCGACGAGGCCGCCGAGCAGAACGAGGGCGAGGCGCTCGCCGAGGTCACGGTGATCAGCGTGCGCCACCGCGAGTTCGCCTGCGGCGGCTGCAACGCGGAGATCCCGCTCGATGCCTACAGCCGTGCCTCGGCACAGACCGACCAGCTGGTGACCTGCAACAACTGCGGGCGCATCCTCTACATGGAGACGGTGCCCGAGAAGCCGGGCAACAAGAAGACCAAGGCGCAGGCCAAGGAGGCCGCGCTCGACCCCGACGGCCTGGGCTGAGCCCGCCGCGCAGACGGACACGGACGTTCGCATGACGCTCACGCAATCACGGATCCAGGACATGCCGGCCCGCCCGGCCAGGCAGGACGCAGCACGCCCCGCGACCGAGCAGGAGGAGCAGGCGCGCCTCGTGGCACAGGCGCAGGCCCAGCGGCTGCGCGACCTCTGGTGCGAGGCCCGCGACGCGATGCGGACCGCCAGACGCGGCTCCACGGCGTTCGCGCGCGTGGCCGACCTCGCCGCCGCCTACGCCGCCATGGCCGTCCGGGCAGAGCAGCGAGAGAAGGCGCGCGCCGTCGTGGGCGATGCGCTGGTCACGCTGCGCACCGCCTGCGTGGCCGACCGCACCGACCCCTCGCGCCACCTCGCGCTCGCGCGCACGCTGGAACTGGCCGCGGCCTACGAGGTCTCGGGCGGCGACGCGCGCGCGGCGTTCGATGCGCTGCGCGCCGCCATCGCCACCGTCGGATCGTTCGCCTCGACCCTCCGAGACCGCGGCGCCGACCCGCTGGTCCGCATGTCGATCGCCTCGGCCCTGGTCCGTCCCATCTCGACCGCGGCGCGGATGATCGATGACCGCGACCAGCGGCTCATGGCGCACCTGCAGATCTGGCAGGAGGCCCGTGGCTGGGCCCGCGCCTCCCGCGGCGCCGCCGACCACCCGGCAGCCATCGAGCTGGCCGTCGTGGCCGCCTTCGAGCTGGCGGTCGAGCAGCACGCCGAGAGCGCCAGCCAGTGCCTCGAGCGCCTCGACGAGATCCGCTCCCACGTGCAGTCCCTCGAGAAGGCCCGCGGCGACGACGCCGTCACCCGCATCCACCGCGCCGCGGCCGCGCGACTGGGCGCCGACTGCTGGCGGCGCCTGGGCGACGCCGCCGAGGCCGACCGGCTGCTGAGCGAGGCCGACTCGCACCTGGCGGCGGCGGCAGCCATGCCCGGATGCGACCTGCGCGACCTGGAGACCCAGCGCCAGGCGCTTGCACGGCAGCGCGCGGGCTGAGGCCATTCCGTAGACTCGGCACGCCGATGTCCGCGCCCGACCCGTGCCTCCGAACGACGATCGCCGGCGTCGAGATGTCGTCGCCCGTGGTGGCGGCCGCGGGAACGTGCGGCTACGCCGACGAACTGGCGGATGCGGTCGACCTCCGCTGGCTGGGCGCCGTCACCACCAAGAGCATCACCCCGGAGGAACGCGCGGGCAACGACCCGTGGCGGATCATCGACGTCCCGGGCGGCATGATGAACGCGATCGGGCTTGCCAACGTCGGGCTCGACCGGTTCCTCCGGGAGAAGCTGCCCGCGGTGCGCGGGCTCGCGTGCCGCGCGTTCGGATCGGTGGCCGGGCACTCGGTCGAGGACTACGTGCGCGTGGCCGCCGCGTTCGACGCCTCGGGTGCGTTCCCCGTCATCGAGCTCAACGTCAGCTGCCCGAACACCGCCACGGGCCTGCAGTTCGGCGACGACCCCGCGGCGCTGAAGGCACTGATGGCGGAGGTGCGGCCGGCGGTCACGCGGTCGAGGCTTTTCGTCAAGGTCAGCCCCAACGCGGACGTGGTGCGCCTCTCCGCGGCGGCGGTCGAGGCGGGCGCGGAGGGGCTCACCCTCGTCAACACGGTCACGGCGATGAGCATCGACGTGCACTCGCGGCGGACGCGCCTCTCGCGCGGCCGCGGCGGCCTGAGCGGGCCCGCCATCCACCCCATCGCCGTCAGGATGGTGTTCGACGTCCACCGGCAGGTGGCGCGCGGCGCCGGCGTGCCGATCATCGGCCTCGGCGGCGTGCTGCGCTGGGAGGACGCGGCCGAGTTCATCCTCGCGGGCGCCGGGGCCGTGGGCGTCGGCACGGCGCTCTTCGTCGATCCGCGCACGCCGCGGGACCTCGCCCGCGGACTCGCCCAATGGGTGCGCGCACAAGGGGCCTCGTCCGTCGCCGAGCTGGTGGGACGCGTCGAGGCCTGACCCGATGCGCCGCGACGAACGCGCACGCTTCGACCGGCTCTTCGAGGACGTGCTTGCATCCATGCCCGAGGCCATCCACCGCATGCTCGAGGAGGTTCCGGTGGTGCTCGAGGACCACCCTTCGCGCGAGCTGCTCGCCGACATGGGCATCGACCCCGACGACCACGCCGGCCTGTGCGGGCTGCACAGCGGCATCCCGCTCACCGAGCGCAGCGTCGCCGACGCGGGCCTGCCCGAGGTGATCACGCTCTTCCGCGAGGGCATCCTCGAGGAGGCCGGCGGCTGGGATCCATGGACCGATGACGACGGCACCCCGCTCGGCGGCGAGGCGCAGGTCACCCGCGAGATCCGCATCACACTGCTCCACGAGATCGGCCACCACTTCGGCCTCGACGAGGACGACCTCGACCGCCTCGGCTACGCCTGAATCCGCTCCTGGTTCGTTTGGCACCGGTTGATTTCTCCCGAGAAGTCGGGTGGTTGGGCTGACGCGTGGTGCGGTGCGGCGCGGACCTGGACGCCTCGGCGAACGGCGGTGGGGGCGGTCGCGTGCGGAGGTCGCGGCGCGCCTTGGACGCCTCGGCGACCGGCGGTGGCCTCAGTCGCTCGGACACGTTGCACGCGACGGGCGGGGTGTGCGGCGCCTTGGACGCCTCGGCGACCGGCGGTGGCCTCAGTCGCTCGGACAAGTTGCACGCAACGGGCGCATCTGCGGCGAGGCGCGCGCGGCCGGGGCGTGCAACAACT
>VGXR01000028.1 GCA_016873255.1 Planctomycetota bacterium | reverse complement strand
CGAGCGCCTCGGTATCGGTGGCCGCCTCGTACCGCACTCGGCCCTCGTCCTTCCAGAAGCTGTGCTCGGGGCCGACGCCCGGGTAGTCGAGGCCCGCGCTGCAGCTGTGCACGTCCGCGGTCTGCCCCGACGCATCCTGGAGCACGTAGCTCATCGAGCCGTGCAGCACGCCCGGCGTTCCGTGCGAGAGCGGCGCCGCATGCTCGCCGGGCGCGGGCCCGCGCCCGCCGGCCTCCACGCCGACGAGGCGCACGGAGCCGTCCTCGACGAAGGGGAAGAAGATCCCGGCGGCGTTCGAGCCGCCGCCCACGCAGGCCACCACCGCGTCCGGCAGCCGCCCATAGAGCTCGAGGCACTGCGCACGGCACTCGCGGCCGATCACCGACTGGAAGTCGCGCACGATCTGCGGGAACGGGTGCGGGCCGACCACGCTCCCGAGGATGTAGTGCGTGGCACCCACCGAGCCCATCCAGTCGCGCATCGCCTCGTTGGTGGCGTCCTTGAGCGTGCGGCTGCCGGTGCGCACCTCGTTCACCGTGGCGCCCATCAGGCGCATGCGGAACACGTTGAGCGACTGCCGCCGCACGTCCTCGGCGCCCATGTAGACCTCGCACGGCAGCCCGAAGTGCGCGCACGCGGTGGCGGTGGCCACGCCGTGCTGCCCGGCGCCCGTCTCGGCGATGATGCGGCGCTTGCCCATGCGCCGGGCCAGCAGCGCCTGGCCCATGGTGTTGTTGATCTTGTGCGCGCCGGTGTGAGCCAGGTCCTCGCGCTTGAGGACGATGCGCGCGCCGCCCGCGTGGGCCGTGAGGCGCGGGGCCTCGGTGAGCGGGGTGGGGCGACCCACGAAGTCCCGCAGCAGGGCGTCGAGCTCGGCGGCGAAGGCCGGGTCGGCGCGTGCCGCGCGGTAGGCGGCATCAAGCTCCTCCAGCGCGGGCACCAGGGTCTCGGGGACGTAGCGGCCACCGAAGCGGCCGAAGCGGCCGCGGTGGTCAGGGACGGCGGTGGGCGGCATCGGGCACCTCGATCGGCGGGCGGCGGAACAGCGCGGCCGCGGGGCCGCTCAGGGCGTAGGCGGTCATCGCGATGGCAAGGGCCTCGTGGAACCACCAGACCGAGAGCAGCACCACCGCCATGGCGGCGGCCACGCCGGCAAGCGGCTTGCGGCCCTTGAGGTAGCGGTTGACGAAGTGCGGGTAGCGGACCTTGCCCACCATCGCAAGCGCGCAGAGCAGGGTGGTGGCGGGGATGATCAGCGAGCTCGTCGCTCCGAAGCCCGCGGGCAGCGCATCCTTCCACGTGACCAGCACCAGGTGCTGGTGCAGCAGCGTGAGGCTGGCCACGGCGCCGCCGGCTCCCGGCGAGGGCAGGCCCTTGAACCACAGGTGGTCGTCCTCGCCCGCGCCCGTGGACTCCACGTTGAAGCGCGCCAGGCGCAGCGCGGTGCAGCAGATGTAGATCGCGGCCACCGACCAGCAGAGCCGCGCGTACAGGTTGCCCGCGTCGGGGCCGAGGATCGCGGTGCCGTCGTCCGGGCCGTAGTAGACGCTCACCAGCCGCAGCATCATGAAGGCTGGCGCGACGCCGAAGGTCACCACGTCGGCAAGCGAGTCGAGCTGCGCGCCGAGGTCGCTCGTGGAGCGCGTCAGGCGCGCGAGCGAGCCGTCGACGGCGTCGAACGCCATGCCCAGGAACACCAGCACGCCGGCCACCGTCAGCGGGTGCCATCCGAAGGGCGTCGGCCCGCCGACCTCTCCGGCGCGCGCCGAGTAGTAGATCGCGGCAAACCCGCACACGAGGTTGGCGAGCGTTGCCACCGTGGGCAGCACCTTCACGCCGGGCAGGGCGCGGCCGCCGCGCCGACGAAGCCGACCGCGCACCCCGCGGGTGCGGGGCGCCGCGGCATCGTGGTGCGGGCGTTCGGTGGCGCGGTCGGTCACGGGGTCAATCACCTTGGATCGGCTCGTTCGCATCCGCCTCTGGAGCGGCGCTGCCGTCGAGGTGCGGCACGAGGAGCAGCACGGTACGCCTCGCGGGCAGTCCCTGGCGCGCCGGTGCGGCCAGCAGCGTGGCCGCCCCGAGCGTGACGACGCGCGACCCGATCTTCCCGGACGCGGGCGGCTGCCCGGGCGCCGGCGGCCCCTCCATCGACCGCTGCTCGGCCACGCGCTCCGCGGCCTCCGCATCCGTCTCCACGAAGCCGCCCGGGTCGCAGGAGATCGCCCAGGCCACTCCCGGCACCAGCTCCAGCTCGATCGCGCAGCTGCGCACGACCTCGCCCGAGAGGCGGTTGGCATTGCGCACCAGGCTTGCCTGCGCGGCGTCCGTGACGAGCTGCGGGACGGCCTGCACGGCGATGCGCGTGCCGTCCTCCATCGGCACGGGCCAGCTGCGGGCCATCAGCCGCGCCTGCGCCCCCGGCCGCTCGCGCGCCACGCCGTCGACCTCCACCATCGCGTCGGGCACCGGCACCGCCACCAGCTCGCGCCACGTGGTGGCCGTGCCGAGCCAGGTGTGCACGTCGAGCGGGCTTCCGCCGAGCGCCTCGCGGAGCGCTTCGAGCCGGTCGGCCCGCACCGCCCACACCACGAAGCCGTTGCGCCGGAGCGCCAGCTCGTCGATCGGCGCCACCACCTGCGCCGCGTTGGCGAGCAGCGCGTCGTCGAAGCGCCGTCCGTCGTCGGTCACCTGCCAGGTGATCACCTCGAGCCCCGTCTGTCCCGGCGCGATGCGCGTGCGCGCCGCCGAGGCCAGCGCCGGGGGAAGGTCGGGCGCCCCTGGCGTCGTCCCGTCGCCGGCGCAGCCCGCCGCCGCCAGCAGCGCGACGCACGCAAGCCGTGCGGCGGTCGTCGGCATCAGCCGTCCGCCTCGTCCGGCATCTCGTTGATGCGGTCGATGAACCTGCGGATGTGCCCGAACCCGCGCTTGGTGTGGTGGAAGGCCACGCGGGGCAGGTGCACGTGGTCGTCCTCGCCCTCGAGGGGAGCGAGGTGCTGGTCGACGGTGCCGGTCTTCACGAGGTGCGAGAACGCGTCGTTGAGCTCCTCAATCTGTCGGCGGGAGAGGGCACGCTTGACTCGCACCACGAAGGTGTCGCCCACGTACCGCGAGCTGTGGTAGCGGCGGTAGAAGCGGGTGACCCGCGCCACCGCGTCTGCCGGCCCGTCGGCGATCTCGTAGAGCGACGTGTCCTCGGGCGAGATCCAGCCGGCCTCCACCAGGTTGTGCACCACCCCGGCCTCCCACCGCTTCCAGTACCCCGACGGCCCGCCGTCCGTGCCCGCGCCCTCCACCAGCACCACGGGCATCGGGTGGCACTTGCCGGTCTGGATGAGGGTGAGCGTCTCGAAGATCTCGTCCATCGTCCCGAAGCCGCCCGGGAAGCAGGCGACCGCGTCGGAGTGGCTCACGAACATCAGCTTGCGCGTGAAGAAGTACTTGAAGTTGATGAGCTTCGGGTCGCCCTTGATGATCTCGTTGGCGTTGGTCTCGAAGGGCAGGCGGATGGAGAGCCCGAAGCTCGACTCGCGGCTCGGCCCCTCGTGACCGGCCTTCATGATGCCCATGCCCGCGCCGGTGATGGCCATCCAGCCCTCGGCCGCCATGAGCCGGCCGAACTCGCGCGCGGCGTGGTAGTCCGGGTGCGTCTCGGGCGTGCGCGCGCTGCCGAAGATGGAGATCTTGCGCACGCCCTTGTAGCGGTTGAACACCTTGTACGCGTTGCGCATCTCGCGCAGCGCCCGCTCCATCACCTTGACCTGCCCGAGGTCGCTGCCGTCCTCCAGCACCTTCAGCGAGGAGCGGACCATGTCCTCCACCAGCGCCGTGCGCCGGGCCGGGCGGTGCGCGTCGGGCCCGTGCGCGACGGCCGCCGCCGCCTCCACCAGCCGGTCCGCCATCTCGGAGATCTCGGGGGCCAGTCCGCCGCGTTCGCGGTCGTCGGCGTGGTTACTGGCTTCGCGGCGTCGATCCTGTGTCATGCTCGGGTGTCCTCGTGGGCGCGCCGTCCTGTCCGGGCTCGGGGGAGGGCGCAAGCACCGGTATCGGCGCAAGGCGCGGGCGCGGATCGGAAAGCGTACCCCCCACGTCGATCGCGAAGACCTGGTCGGTGACCACGCCGTAGAGGTCGCTGAGGAGCGGCACGGTCCCGCGGTTGCGCATTCGCAGCGCCAGCGCCCCGTCTGCGGTGCGCACCTCGCCCGAGCCCTCGAGGCGCAGGGTGCCGCTCGAGAGGTCGAGCTCCCGCACGAGGATGCGCGTGTCGTCGATGTCGAAGCGGGCGGAGGCCCGCTCCATCGCGGCATTGAGGGGCAGCATCAGCTGCGTCAGCTGCAGCACGCTCAGCCCGAGCGGGAACTCCATCATGCGCGCGTCCTGCACCGCCACGCGGCCGGAGCCGCGGCGGGTCCCGGACGACAGCGCCTCGCCGCGGATGTCGATGCGGCCGCGCAGCAGGCCCTCGCCCTCGGCATCGGCCGCCCCGGTGCCGCCGTCGGCGTCGACGAAGCGCCCGAAGCCCACGTTCGCGCACGTGACGTGCGCCTCCCATCCGCCCACCGGGTCGAACGCCGCGCGCCCGGTGACCCGCCCGCCGTAGAGCGACGCCGTCAGGTCCTCCAGCCGCACGAGCCCGGCGTCCGAGGCAAAGATGAAGCTTCCCGCGATCCTCGTGGCCCGCCGGCCCATCGCCCGCAGTTGGTCAAGCTGCATGCCGATCGTGCCCACCGGCTCCCCGGCGATGGCGGTCAGGTCGAACGCAAGGGAGCCTTCGATCCGGTCGAGGTCGACCCCCGCTCGCAGGCTTGCATCCGCGATGCCGAGGTCGCCGACCAGCGACACCCGTTCCGGGCCGCTGCGCGGGACGTCCACCAGCGTGCGCATGCCGCGCGTGAACACCGGTCCCGAGGCAGCGAAGTCCACCGACTCGAGCGCGCGGCGCGCGTTCGGCGGCACCAGTGCCCGGAGCGCATCGGAGTAGCCCGACACCAGCGCGTCGACGGTCAGCTCGCCTGCAAGCGCGCTTGACGACGTGGGCGACAGGGCGCCGTCGATGCGCACCGTGCCGCGGTCGATCGACGCCGCGAATCCGTCGACCCGCAGCCCCGCGGGCCCGGCCACCAGCCTGCCGGCATCGCGACGCACCTCGAAGGCGTGCTCGTCGCGCTCGCCGCGCACCCACGAGGGCTCGATGGACACCTCCCACGGCGCGCCGCCCGTGCCGGGCAGGGCCACGCGCGCGTCCAGCGCGCCCGTCATGCGCAGCTCGCGGATGGCCTCCTCCGCCACGCTCGCGCCGAAGGCGCGCGCGACGCTCGAGAGCAGCGGGCTCTGGATGGCCATCGTCTCCACCGATGCCTCGAACGCCGGGCTCGGGCCATTGATGGTGCCGTGCGCCTCGATGCGCAGCGGCGTGTCGTCCGCATCGGCGCCGCGCAGGTCCACCGAGTCGATGCTGAGCACGCCGTTGCGGTAGAAGAGGTCGCCGCACACCGGCTCGAGCGCCACCGTCCCGGCGAGCGTCAGCGCCGTGGGCCGCACGTGCGCATAGGTGTCCTGCCCCCGTGCGTCGCGCATCCACGCCACCTCGGCATCGATGGTGCCCGTCGGCGCGAGCGCGTCCCACGCCTGCAGCGCCGATTCGGTGGCCGGCCCATCGGCCACCAGCACCAGGTCGCGCTCGAGCGGGAAGCGCTCCAACTCGATGCTCAGCGTGCCGTCGCCGTCCTCGGGGTCGAACCCTCCCTGCGCGCGCACGATGCCCGTGCCGTGCGTGGCGGTGGCCCCCAGCACCTGCACGCGCTCCGAGTCGGCGATGATCGTGCCCCGGACGTCGTCGAGCGTGGTGCGGCCCGGCCAGCTCAGGCCGTTCTCCCGGAGGACGGCCGCGAGCCGCGCGGTCGGGCGGATCGCGCCCTCGGACACCTTGGCGTTGACGGTCACTGCGTCGCTCTCGTCGGGCCGGGTGCGCACGGTGCCGGTGGCGGAGAGGCGGCCGTCGAGGCCCAGCTCGCGAAGGATGGACGAGATGGGCGCGAGGGTGGCGCCGGGCCATCCCTGCGGCCGCGTCCGCGGATCCTCGAAGCTCGGCGGGATGGCCGCCAGGAGCGCCGGGTTCACGCGCTCGCCCTGCACCGAGAACTCCAGGTAGCTGCGCACCAGGCGGCGGTCGTTCACGCGCGGCAGCTCGAGGTGCCCGCGCAGCGCGCCGCGGCCCCCGCCGTGGGTCAGCAGCGTCACCCCGTCGTCGAGGAAGTCGACGCGCTCGTCGAGCACCGCCAGCCGGCCCGTCGCCACCATCGGGTAGGGAAACGCATCGAGCACCATGCGCACGCCCTTCAGGTCGATGCGGCCCGTGACCTCCACCCGCTCGCCGCCGCCGCGCGCGTGGCGCACCTCAAGCTCCAGGTCGAGGTTCCCGCCGGGCTGCGATGCGTCGTCGAGCACGCCCGCCTCGCGCAGCGAAGTCCATGCCTCGTCGTCGAGAACGGCCTCGAAGATGCGCGAGGGCGCTCCCTGGACGGCTCCCACCAGCGCCCGGTCGAGCAGCACGTCGGTGCCGCGCATCCGGAACGAGTAGCCCGGGTCGTCGCCCTCGATGTCGAGGTCGCCGTCGACGGCCAGCGCCGTGCGCCCCGCGCCCCGGCCGCTCAGCCCGCGGATCTCGATGCGGCCGCCGCGCAGCGCGACGCGCCCGGACACGTCGCGCAGGCGGTAGGGGACCTCCGGGCTCTCGATGGTGCCCGCGTGCAGGGTGAGCGCCGCGGTCACCTCGATCCTGGCGCCGGAGGCCTGCGCGCCCGCGGGCCGCCGGCCGCGGCGGATGGTCGTCTCGACGTCCGCCGCCCAGTCGCCCAGGCCGATGCGCGCGAGCGCCTCCGCCGCCTCCATCGGCAGCTCCACGAATCGAACGCTTCCGTCGGCGGTCGGTCGTGCATCGAGCCCCCGGGCGCGCAGCTCGAGCGAGAAGGGGACGGCCGCAAGCCAGCGGCCGAGCCAGGAGTCGTCGTCGTCCACCTGCTCGGCGCTGCCGCCGATGGCGAGGAGTTCGGTCGAGAGCCGCAGCTCGAGCGGCACCGCCATCGTGCTCGCCCCGGGCTCGCCGGGCTGCAGCGAGGCCGAACGCGCCTCCACGGTCAGCTCTCGGCCGCGGACGCGCGCGGTCGCCTCGCCGAGCGACACGGACAGGTCGCCGCGGATGGGCGTGACCTTGCCTGCCTCGATCCGGCCCCACTCCAGCTCGCGCACCGCGTCGCGCTCCCGGAACGACACGCCCCGCAGCTCCAGGTCCGCCTCGCGAAGCGGGCGTTCCGGGCTGCCCGCGATGCGCGCGCGCTCCAGCCGCCCGGTGAGGCCCGAGCGGATGGCCCACCGGCGCGCCTTCACCGGAAGCGCCCGCAGCAGCGTCGGCCCGATGTCGAGGCCCTCGATGGTCGCCTCGTACCCGAACACCTGCTCGTCCCAGGTTCCCTTCAGGCGGATGCCCTCGGGCACGGGCTGGCCGTTGCGCTCGGCCTCGCGGAGCTCGAACTCGTACCGCGATGCGTCGCCTGCCTGGTGCGTGAAGTCGGCGTCGAAGCGCATGTCAAGCGACGGCGTCACCCGCCCGCTCCGCGCGGTGGCGAACTCCAGGCGCAGGTCGCGGAGCAGGGCACGCGACGGCTGCCGGAAGCCGCCCCCTTTCCCGCCCGCGGTGGGCCGCAGCGCGAGGAACGCGTACTCGCCGGGCTGGTCCTCGAGCTCGACGAGCCGGACGGTCAGGCCGTCAACCTCCATGTCCGCCAGCTCCACCCGGCCAAGCAGCAGGCTCCACGGCGAGAACACCACCGTGGCCCGGCGCATCGATGCCACCTTGCCGGCCTCGCGGTCCCAGCCCCGCGCGCGCAGCTCCAGGTCGCGCGCGTCGATGGTGTTCCACCCGTCCCAGCGGACCGAGCCGATGGTGACCTCGCCGCCGAAGCGCTCGGAGAGCTGCGCCTCCATCGCGGTCCGCAGGATGGTGGTCTCCCGCAGCACCGCCCACGCGGACGCGGCCAGCGCCATCAGCCCGAGCAGCGAGAGGAGCGCCACCGTGCGGCGGCGGAAGCGCCGACGAAGGCGGGACGGGGCCAGTGCCGGCGCGTGCCGGGCGATCGCCTCGTCGGCGGCCCGCGCGAGGTCGCGCGGCGCGCGGCGGGCCAGCGCCTCGAGCCGGTCGAGGTGGAGGTCCGGCACCCGGTCCTCGGGCGGCGTGCCCTCGTCAGGAGGAAGGCCGTTGCTGTGGTCCGTCACCGCCGTCGATGCTACGCGGCGGTCCGCGGTCCGCGCCTCGTACACTGGCCACGATGGGCAGGACCGCGATCGTCACCGGTGCCGCGCGTCGCGTGGGTCGCGCCGTGGCGCTGGAACTCGCGGCCGCCGGCTGGGACCTGCTGCTCACGTACCGAAGCCGTCGCGAGGAAGCCGAGGCCACCGCCGCCGACGCCGCGAAGGCCGCCGCCGAGCGCGGCCGGACCTGCCGTGCCGAGGCGTCCCACCTCGAGCTCGAGGACCTCGCCGCCGTCGAGCGCTTCGGGCGCCAGGCGGCGGAGCGCGGCATCGACGCCCTCGTCCTCAGTGCGGCCAGCTACCGCCGCACGCCGTTCGGCTCGATCGACGCGGACTCGGCCGAGCGCGAGCTGCGCGCCAACTCGGTGGCTCCGCTCCTCCTGGCGCAGGCCACTGCCCCCGCGCTCGCTCGGTCCGCGCTCGAGGGCGGCGGCGCCATCGTGGCCTTCGGCGACATCCATGCGGCGGGGCGGCCGCGCAGGGCCTTCGCGCCGTACCTCATGTCCAAGGCCGCGCTCCATGCCATGGTGGAGGTGCTTGCGCTCGAACTTGCGCCCGCCGTGCGCGTGAATGCCATCGCGCCCGGCGTCGTCGCATGGCCCGATGACGCACCCGCCGAGGAGCGCGCCGCCTACGAGGCCCGCATCCCGCTGGCCCGTCCCGGCACACCCGCCGATGCCGCCCGCCTGGTGCGGTCGATCGTCGAGGACATGCCCTACGTCACGGGGACGGTGATTCGCCTCGACGGGGGCCGCTCGCTCCGCTGAGCGCCGCGCCCACCTCCGATGCGGGGGCGCCGGCCACGCCGGCGGCATCGGCGCAGATCGTCGCGCGCACCGGGTCGCCCGCCCGCACCCACGCGGACGCGGCGCGGAGCGACCGCTTCCAGTCGTTGGGCGCTGCCGACGCGCTGTCGTCGAGCGCTGCCGCGGCGGCACGGGCATCCCCGAGCGCCTCGTGCGCGGCGGCGATCTCCTCCGCGAAGCCCGGCTCGCGGCGGATCGGCGGGTCGAGGGCAAGGAGCAGCTCGAGCGCGCCCTGGGCATCACCCGCAAGCCTCCGCATGCGCGCATCGGCAAGCCGCAGCTCGAATGACGCGGGCGCCAGCGAGCGCGCCTCGGCGATCTTCCTGCGCGCGCCCTCGGCATCGCCGCGCCGCATCGCCAGGTCCGCGAGCGCAGCCTTGGGGTCCGGCGACTCGGGCATCGCCCGCTCGGCCTCCTCGAGGAGCTCGCGCGCCTCGTCCGGGCGACCGTCGCGCGCGCGCGCCAGACCGAGGTAGAGCGCGTACTGGGGGTTGCGCGGGTCGGCCGCGCGCGCCGCCTCGTAGTGGCCCACGGCCTCGGCGCGGCGGTCGGCGGTGTCGCACACCACGCCCGCGGCATGGCGGAGCGCGGCGTTCGCGGGGTCGATCGCGCACGCCCGCGCGTACGCATCGGCGGCGCGCGCGATCACCGCGGCGCGGTCGCCCGGCGGAAGGTCGCCGCGCATCGCAAGCGCGATCAGCGCACGCCCGTGGAGCTCATGCGCCCGCATCAGCCCCGGGGCCTCCGCGGCGAGCTTCTCCGACACGAAGGTGGCCTCGCTCGGCTTGTCGGCGGCCAGGTAGGCCTCGGTGGCGCGGATCGCGGCATCGACCTGCCGTGCATCCGGAGGAGGCGCCGGGGCCTCCGGCGCGTCCCCGCAGCCCGAAAGCGCCGCTGCCAACGCAAGCATCGCCGCGCGGCGGAGGTTCCTGCTCTCGTAGAATCGTCGCTCCATGTCAAGCGCCACGCCCATCGAACCGAGCGCGCCCGCGGGCGCCTCCGCGTTCCAGCTCGCCAAAGCCTACACCCCGGCCGATGCCGAGCGGTACGCGTGGGAGCGCTGGCAGGGCGGGGCGTGCTTCCACGCCGAGCCCGGCGATGCCGGCGCCCCGTACTCGATCTTCATCCCGCCGCCCAACGTGACGGCCGCGCTCCACCTCGGGCACGCGCTCAACAACACGCTTCAGGACGTGCTCACGCGCTTCCACCGCATGCGCGGCATGAACGCCATGTGGATGCCGGGCACCGACCACGCGGGCATCGCCACGCAGGCGGTGGTCGAGAAGCGGCTGCTGCAGCAGGGCAGGCGCCGCGCGGACTTCTCGCGCACGGAGTTCGTGGCCAAGGTCCAGGAGTGGAAGGACGAGTACGAGGCCACCATCCTCGGGCAGCTTCGGGCCATGGGCGCCTCGTGCGACTACGACCGCACCCGCTTCACCATGGACCCGGTGTGCGCGGCCGCGGTGCGGCACGCGTTCCTGCGGCTCTTCGACGAGGGGCTCATCTACCGAGGCAAGCGGCTCGTCAACTGGGACCCGGTCACGCGCACCGCGCTCGCCGACGACGAGGTGGAGATGCACGAGGTGGACGGCCACTTCTGGTACCTCCGCTACCCGCTCGAGGACGGTTCCGGCCACGTGACGGTGGCCACCACCCGGCCCGAGACGATGCTCGGCGACACCGCGGTGGCCGTCAACCCCAGGGACCCGCGCGCCGCCGCGCTGCGCGGCAGGCGCCTGCGGCTCCCGATCGTGGGTCGCGTCATCCCCATCGTCGAGGACGACTACGTCGTGATGCCCGTGGAGCACGGCGGCGACCCGGCCGATGCCAAGGCGCAGTTCGCCTCGGGCTTCCTCAAGGTCACGCCCGCGCACGACCCGAACGACTGGGACATCGGCATCCGCCATGGCCTGCAGGCCATCAACGTGATGGCGCCCGACGGCTCCATCAGCGACCGCCACGGGTGGGAGGACGCCTCCGCCGAGGCGCGCGCCTTCATCGGCCTCTCGCGCGAGGACGCGCGCGCCCGCGTCGTGGAGTGGTTCCGCGCCAACGGCCTGCTCGAGGCAGCCAAGCCCTACCGCCACTCGGTGGGGCACAGCTACCGAAGCCACGTGCCGGTCGAGCCCTACCTCTCCGAGCAGTGGTACGTGCGCGTCACCGACGACCGCCTGAAGGGCGCGGCCCTGCGCGCGATGAACCCGCAGCAGCGCGACGGCGCCGCGTCCGCGGGCCCCGCCGCCCCCGGCGACGGCGGCCTCACCTTCTTCCCGCCGCGCTACGCGCGCACGTTCCAGCAGTGGCACGAGAACATCCGCGACTGGTGCATCAGCCGCCAGCTCTGGTGGGGCCACCGCATTCCCGTGTGGAGCGCGGAGGTTCCGGCCGCCGAGGTCGCCGACCGCGCCGCCGTCGACGCCGCGCGCGGCGAACTCGTGCGTTCCGAGGGTTCGTGGCGCGCCTCGGGCTGCTCCGAGGCCGTGCGACGCCGGCCCGACGGCGCCTACGAGCGCTTCGTGTGCGTGCCCGAGCAGGGCGCGGCGGCGACCGTGGCCGCGCTCGAGGCCGCGGGCTACCGCCAGGACGAGGACGTCCTCGACACCTGGTTCAGCAGCGCGCTCTGGCCGCTCTCCACGCTCGGCTGGCCGGACCCCGCGCGCTTCGGCATGCAGGGCGGGCTGGAGGCGTGGAACCCGAGCGCGGTGCTCTCCACCGCGCGCGAGATCATCACGCTGTGGGTCAGCCGCATGGTGATGTTCAACCGCCACTTCCTGGGCGGGCGGCTCCCGTTCCGCCATGTCTTCATCCATGCGATGGTGCAGGACGGCTTCGGGCAGAAGATGTCGAAGTCCCTCGGCAACGGCGTGGACCCGCGCGACATCATCGCCACGCACGGCGCCGACGCCATGCGCTTCACGCTGGTGCAGATGACGACCGACACGCAGGACGTGCGCATGCCGGTCGACATGCTCGACCCGTGGAGCGGCGAGACCTTCGCGCCCGCGACCGTGACCGACTCGGCCGGCTACACCGTGGCCGCGCCCGTGCAGAAGAGCCCGAAGGACCCGTCCAGGCGCATCACCAGCGCCTACGGCGCGTCGACGGGCAAGGCCACCCCCGGCCCCGATGCGCCGCTCGCCCGCAACACGAGCGCCCGCTTCGACGTCGGCCGCAACTTCGCCAACAAGGTCTGGAACGCCACCCGCTTCGCGCTCGGCAGCCTCCAGCAGGTGCCCGGCGACGCGTCGATCGACCCGCGCGCGCGGCCGCTCGTCGACCGCTGGATCGTGGCCCGGCTCGCCCACGCGCTCGCCTCGTACGAGAAGGCCATCGCGGGCTACCGCTTCAACGAGGCGGCCGATGCCACGTACGACTTCGTCTGGCGCGAGGTGTGCGACTGGTACCTCGAGTCCATCAAGCACACGGTGAAGCAGGACCCGGCGCAGCAGCAGGTGCTCCGGACCGTGCTCGACGCGAGCATGCGGCTCCTGCATCCGCAGATGCCGTTCATCACCGAGCAGCTCTGGCCCGCAGTGCAGGCCACGGGCGCTGCCGGCCTCCGGGGCGTGCGCGTCCCGGCGAGCGACCTCTGCACGCGTGCCGCGTGGCCCGAGGTCGATCCCGCGGCGGCCGATGCCGAGGCCCTCGCCGCCTTCACCCGCGTGCAGCAGCTCGTCGACGCCATCCGCACGCTGCGCGGCGCGCGACAGGTGCCGCCCAAGCGGCGCATCACGCTGCTTGCGCCCGCGGGAGTGCGCGCGCTGGTGTCGGGTGCCGGCGGCGTGGTCGAGGCGCTCGCGGGGCTCGAGGCCGTCGCGGACCTGCCTGCCGACCGCCCGTCCGGCGCGGTGCCGCTGGCCTTCGAGGGCCAGGAACTCCTGCTCGTGAACCTCGTCGACGCGGTGGATGTCGGGTCCGAGCGCAGCCGCCTCGAGCGGCTGGTGGCCGACAAGTCCAAGGTGATCGCGGGCTACGAGTCGAAGCTGGGGAACGCCGGCTACGTGGCCAAGGCGCCTCCCAAGGTCGTCGAGGAGACCCGGGCGATGCTGGCGCAGGCAAAGGCGGACGTTGACGCTGCGCGCCGGGCGCTCGATGCCCTAGGCTAGGGGCGTGGCCTTCGCGGCGACACTCCCGGCAACCCTGCGTTCGGCGCTCGCCGTCGCGGCGCTCGCGCTGCCCGCGTGCGCACCGGCGCGGTCTGCGGCGCCGCCCGCGTCGCCCGGCTCCGCGCGCGGTGCGCTCCCGGTGGAACTGGTCACGAGCCCCGTGACGGGCACCCGCCAGTGGCGTTGGAATTCCACCGAGGGGATCGAGATCGACACGCGCCACTGGGTGATCCGGTCGTCGCTTCGGAACTCGGCGCTGTCCGGCGCGCTCCCAGCCTTCTACGAGGCCGCGCTGCGCAACTACCGCACGGGGCTGGTCCCGCTTCCCGCACCGCCGCGCCCGCTGGAGGCCTGCGTCTTCGGCACCCGCGACGAGTGGTCGCGCTACACCCAGCACCGGCTCGGCGCCGATGCCGCGCCGTACCTCAAGATGGGGCGGGGCGGGTTCACGTCGGGCGGCGAGGCCGTGCTCTACGACATCGGGCCGCGCGACACGCTGGCCATCGCAGCGCACGAGGGCTGGCACCAGTACTCGCAGACCACCTTCCGCCATTCGCTCCCGGTGTGGCTCGAGGAGGGCATCGCATGCTTCATGGAGGGCTTCCGCCAGCCGCCCGGCGCGCCGGAGCCCTCGTTCCTGCCCTGGCGCAACCCGGAGCGCTACGCGGAGCTCCGTTCGGCTGCCCGCAAGGAGCGGCTTGCGTCGCTGCGCGAGGTGCTCGAGGGCTCGCCGCAGTCGTTCCTCGAGTTCAGCCGCGACTCCCAGCTCTCCTACTACGCGCAGGTGTGGGCCCTGGTGCACTTCATCCGCGACGGCGAGGGCGGTCGCTACCGCGCGGGGCTCGAGCAGCTGCTCGCCGACGCGGTGAGCGGCGGCATCCCCGCGCGCATCCGGAGCTCGCCGGCCATCCCCGACGCCCGCGGGCGCCGGCTTGCCGAGCAGTCGAAGGCGGGAATCTGGCTCGTCCTTGCCTACCTTGACGATGACTACGACCGGTTCGAGCGCGGCTACGACCGCTTCGTCGGCAGCCTCGTCGAGTCGAACGCGTGGGACCGGATCATGCGAGGCGAGTCGCCCATCGCCCCGGCCCCCGCACTGCAACCCGCCGCACCGCCACGCTGACCAACCCCCACCCATGCTGACGCACGCCTTCCTCGCCGTCATCCTCGCCCAGTCCGCCCCGGCCGCCGCCCCGGCCGCCGCCCCGGCCGCCGCCCAGGAGCCCGCGGCACCCAAGGGAGCCGCACCCGCCGCACCGGTCACCGTCTCCGGCCGCATTCCCGACTCGGCATCGCCCGCCTGCGATGCCGCCGGCGCGCCCGGCATCGCCATGCTGCTGGCTGCCGATGCACGGCCCGACCTGATCATCAACGGACTGCAGTTCGCGGAGGGTCCCACCTCCGACGCGCAGGGCCAGACCTACTTCTGCGACATGTCGGGGAGCCGCATCTACCGCATCGTGCGCACCGCCACCGGCATCCGTGCCGACGTGGTCGCCGACGGCACGCTCAGCACCTCCGGGCTGGCGTGGTCGCGCGACGGGCGCCTCTTCGGGACGCAGTTCTCGGGCGGCAAGGTGGTCGAGGTGGTGCTTGCGGCCGACGGCACCGGCACGCTGCGCAGCATCGTGCCCGCGCTCGACGTCAAGCCGATGACCGGCGCGAACGACCTCGTCACGGACGGCGCCGGCGGCATCTGGTTCAGCAACATGGGCGATCCGCGGCGATCGGAGCTGCGCGGCGTCTTCTACACCACGGACACGGGCACGGAGCCGGTCCGCTTCGACGTGCCCGCCGTCAAGGCCCCCAACGGGATCCGCCTCTCGCCGGACGGCCGCACGCTCTACGTCGTCGACTACAAGCTTCCGCAGGTGTGGGCATTCCCCGTCGAGGGCCCCGCCAAGCTCGGCGAGGGTCGCCCGTTCGCGTCGCTGTCGGTGGTCGGGGACCCCAAGCAGGTGCTCGGCGGCGACGGGCTGGCGGTCGATGTCCTCGGAAACGTATGGGTGGCGGTGCCGCGCGCGAGCGCCATCGTGGTGTTCGACCCGCAGGGCAAGCCGCTCGGACGCATCATGCTGCCCAACTACCCGTCCAACTGCGCGTTCGGCGGGCCCGACGGACGCAGCCTCTACATCACCGCGCGCGACGGCATCTACGTGCTCCCCACGCTGGTGCAGGGCCACTGGACCGCGAAGGGCGGTGCACCGCCGATGAAGGCGGCGGCCCCCGCGCCGGCATCCATCGCGGCGCCGGCCGCGGCGCCGGCGGTCGAGCCGACCAAGTGACGCCTTGGTGAAGTGACGCCTTGGTGAAGTGACGCCTTGGTGAAGTGACCCCGGGATCAGCCGCGCACGAACGGGAAACGCGCCGGGGTCGCCGGCGCGTCTCGGAGCGGTGGGGAGAGGATTCGAACCCCTGAGACCCTCGCGGGTCTGCTCGATTTCAAGTCGAGTGCTTTCAACCGCTCAGCCACCCCACCCGATGTGCATGCATGCGCGGCCTCCGCGCGTCGCGGGCGCGCTCAGGTGGCGCGCACGGTGACCTTCTCGACGAGGCCAGCGTTGATCTTCTGCGCCCCCGAGCCGAGCTCGCCGATCGGGTCCGGCGGCACGATGTCGACGACCTTGTCGCCGAGCCTCGCGTCGCCGCGCTTGACCTTCGCCTCGAAGTCCTTGCACTCCTTCAGGAGGCGGTCGAGGATCTCCTCCTCGGGGACGTTCGCCACGCGCTGGCCCTGCACGTAGATGATGCCGCGGCGGTCGCCCGCGAACACCGCCACGTCGGCACCCTCGGCCTCGCCGGGCCCGTTCACGATGCAGCCCATGACGGCCACCTTGATCGGCAGCTCGATCTCCGCGGCGAGCTTCACCTCGACCTCCTTCACCAGCGTGAAGAGGTCAACCTGGATGCGGCCGCAGGTGGGGCAGGCGATCAGCTCGACGCCCTTGCGCTCGCGCTTGCCCAGGCAGTACAGGATCTCGAGGCCGTCCTTCACCTCGTCGATGTGGTCGCTCGCGTAGCTGATGCGCAGGGTGTCGCCGATGCCGTTGGCGATCAGCGTGCTCAGCGCGGCGACGCTCCGGATGGCGCCGGTCGACTTCGGGCCCGCGTGGGTGACGCCCAGGTGCAGCGGGTAGTCGAAGCGGTTGGCGATCTCGGTGTAGATGTCGATCACCAGCGCCGGGTCCATGCTCTTGGCGCTGATCACGATGTCGTGGAAGTCGCGCGCGTGGAAGATCTCGAGGTACTCCTCGAGCTTGGCGATCATCAGGGCCAGCAGGTGGCCGGACTTGTGCCCGGCGAAGTACTTGCCGAGCTCCTCCATGCGCTTCTGCTTGTCCTTGCGCTCGATGATCGAGCCCTCGTTCACGCCGATCCGGATGGGGATCTTCCGCTCCTTGCAGGCGTCGATCACCTTGTTGACCTGGTCGCGGTCGTTGATGTTGCCGGGGTTGAGGCGGATCTTGTGGATGCCGGCCTCCACGGCCTCCAGCGCGCGCTGGTAGTGGAAGTGCACGTCGGCCACCACCGGGACCTTCACCTGCCGGATGATCTCCTTGAGCGCCTCGGTGTCCTTGCGCTCGGGCACGGCCACGCGGACCACGTCGGCGCCGGCCTGGCGGTAGCGCTCGATCTCGGCCACGCACGCGTCGATGTCGTGCGTATAGCCCGCCGTCATGGTCTGCACGAGGATCGGGGCATTGCCGCCGATCGCCTTGCGCCCGGTGATGGAGTCGCCGATCCAGACCTGGCGCGTCTTCCTGCGGTCCTGCATGATTCGGCAAGTGTATCCCCGCCTGCCGGAACCCGACCTGCACGCTCCGCGGGCCATAGTTATGATCGTCGGGGCGGCTGCCGTCGGCGGCCCGCCTCGGACACGCGCCCCCACGGGGGCGAGGAGACTCGAATGACGCAGGCCACCGCCGCAGCGCCCGCCCCGTACGTCCGCAGCCGGCTGTCCGTGATGATGTTCCTGCAGTACGCGACCTGGGGCGCGTGGCTCCCGATCCTCTACGCGTACCTCAGCGGCCACCTGAAGTTCACCGGCGAGCAGATCGGCTACTGCTTCTCCGCGGGTGCCATCGGCGCGATCTTCGGCCCGTTCATCGCGGGCCAGCTGGCCGACCGCACCTTCGCCACGCAGAAGCTCCTTGGCGTCAGCCACCTCGTCGGCGCGGGCCTCGTCTACGCGATGGGCGTCACCAAGGACTTCAACGCGTTCCTCGCGCTCTCGGCGGTGTACGGCTTCGTCTACGCGCCCACGATGGCGCTGACCAACTCGCTTGCCTTCGCGCACCTGCCGAACCGCGACCAGGACTTCGGGCCGGTCCGCGTTTGGGGCACCGTGGGATGGATCGTCGTCGGCATCACCGTCGGGCAGGTCCTGTTCCGCTACCACACGCCCGCGGGAGTCGGCGCGGACGAGGTGACCGCCGCGCAGAACGCGGGACGTGCGGTGGCGTTCCAGGTCAGCGCCGCCATCGGCGTCGTGATGGGCCTCTACTGCTTCACGCTCCCGGACACGCCGCCGTCGCGGAACGCCAAGCAGAACACGGCGTGGCTCGAGGCGCTCGGCGAGGTCTTCCGGATGCCGCTCGTCGTGCTGTTCCTCGTCGCGGTGCCGGTCAGCATCATCCACCAGTTCTACTTCGTGCAGGCCGACGGCTTCATCGGGAGCGTGCAGGCCAAGGTCACCGAGAAGACCTGGTTCGACAATGCCATCAGCCAGGTGTTCGGCGTGGGCGGCGGCCTGATGACCATCGGGCAGATGACCGAGATCCTCGTGCTCTTCGCCATGCCGTTCCTCACGAAGGTGCTGTCGCGCAAGCAGCTGCTCCTCGTCGGCCTGCTCGCCTACGCGGCGCGCATGGCGCTGTGGGCGTTCATGCCGACGCTGCCGTTCGTGATCGCCGGCATCGCGCTGCACGGGCTGTGCTTCGGGTGCTTCATCTTCGTCGCGTTCATGATCGTCGACGAGAACACCACGTCCGACGTCCGTGCCACGGCGCAGAACCTCTTCAACCTGGTGATCGTCGGCATCGGGACCATCGTCGGCAGCATCTTCGCGGCCAACATCGTCGGCGGCTGGGCCTCGAAGGGCGGCTCGATGGACTACCAGAAGCTCTTCAGCGTCCCCATGTGGATGGCGCTCGGGTGCTTCGGCATCATGCTCCTCGCCTACCCCAGCAAGAAATCCTCTCCTGGCTCCGTTGGCACCGACTGACTCCTCCCGAGATCACCGGCTTCTCGGGAGAGAAGGAACGGCGCCAACGTAACCAGGAGCGAATTTAGCCCGTCGCGCCCTTGGCGCGCTGCTCACGCTCCCAGTCGGCGTGGAACCTCAGCGCGGCCTCCTCGCCGGGGATCACGAGCGCGGCGACCGGCGTGCCTTCCCTGAGCGGCGTGCCGTCGAGCGCGGTGATCTCGAACCGGGGCTGGTTGGCCTCGTGGATGGCGATCGCCTTCTCCAGCTCCTTCTGGCGCTCGACGGGGATCTTCGCCCAGCTCTCGCGTCCCCGGCACTTGGGGAATCGGCTGCAGCCGAGCCACGGACCGCGCTTGCCCGTGCGCAGGTTCATCATGGTGCCGCACTTGGGGCAGGGCAGGTCGGTCAGGTACGGCTTCGGGGACGGGAACTTGATGCCGCCCTTGCGGTCGATGTTGAGGACGAACTCCGTCTCGCGGTTGATGCTCGTCAGGAAGTCGCCGAAGCGGCCCGTGCGCAGGATCATCGGCGCGCCGTCGACCGGGCAGCGGATGTCGACCTTCTCCGGGAGGAGCGGCTTGCCCGCGCGGTTCACGGGCGCCGCGTAGCTGCACGCGGGCTCCAGCTTCGGCTTGCGCGCCTTGCCCGTCTTGGTGGGCGGCTGCTTCACCTCGACCTGCTCGCGGAAGCCGCTGCAGCTGAGGAACTTGCCCACCTTGCCCAGTCGGTACTCGCAGCGTCGGCCGCACAGCGGGCACGCGTAGGGCGACGGCGTGCCCTCCGCCTTCACGTGCCCCGTCGTCGCCGCGCCCATCCCGGCCACGATCGACCGGAACGGCACGTAGAAATCGCGCAGCATCGCCTGCCACTTCAGCTTGCCCTCGGCGATCTCGTCGAACTCCTCCTCCATGCGGCGCGTGTAGCCCACGTCCATGAAGCCGTCCCTGAACGGGCCCTCGAGGAACTCGCACACCGCCATCCCGATGTCCGTCGCGTGGAACGCGCGGCTCTCCTGCTCGACGTACTTGCGCTCCTCGATCGTGTTGATGATCGATGCGTACGTCGACGGCCGCCCGATTCCCTGCTTCTCGAGCTCGCGCACCAGGCTGGCCTCGTTGAAGCGGCCGGGCGGGCTCGTGAACTTCTGCTGCGGCGCCAGCCAGAAGGGCGCCATCTCCTGGCCCTCCTTCAGCGCGGGCAGCTCCTGGTCGTCGCCCTCGCCCCGGATGCCCGTGACCGTGTAGCCGTCGAAGGTCTGCACGCGGCCGTTGGCCTTGAAAACGGCGCCCGTCGCCTTGTCGCTGCGCTCGAGGAGCACGCTCGTCGAGTCGTACTCGGCGTCGGTCATCTGGCATGCCACGAACCGCTGCCAGATCAGGTTGTAGAGCCGCCACTGCTCCTCTTCGAGCGCGCGGCGCAGGCTCTCGGGGGTCCGGCGCACGTTGGTCGGGCGGATCGCCTCGTGCGCCTCCTCCGCGTCCTTGTTGCTCGACCCGTAGAAGCGCGCCTTCTCGGGCAGGTACCGCTTGCCGTACTTCTCCTCGATGAACGACCGCACGGTGCCGAGGGCCTCGCCGCTCAGGTTGGTGCTGTCGGTACGCATGTAGGTGATCAGGCCCACCAGGCCCTCGCCCGGCACGTTCACGCCCTGGTAGAGCATCTGCGCCACGCGCATCGTGCGGTCGGTGCCGAACCCCAGCGCGTAGCTCGCGCTCGACTGCAGCGTGCTCGTGATGAACGGCGCCCGCGGCTTGCTGCTCGTGGCGCTGCGCTCGATGCTCCTCACGCGGTAGCGAACGCCGGCGCCGATGGTCCCGCGCACCGTGCGCTTCCACCGGGCGAACCCGACCGCCTCCACCTCGTTGCGCGCATCGACCGCCGCCGCGGCGGGCGCCAGGTCCACCGACACGCCCTCGAGCCCCACCGCCTCGGCGACCGTCCGCACGCGCGCCGCCAGCGCCTCGCCGGCGTCGTACCAGCCCGGTTCCTGCGGGATGGGGGTCTTCGACTTCTTGTCCTCTTCCTTCTTTCGCAGCACCCAGTCGGGCACTGCCTGGCCGCACGCCGCCGTGCCGAACCCGCGGAGGTCCTCGTACTTCGGCACCTCGCGCCCGAGGTCGAGCGCCGCGCCGCCCACCTGCACCAGCTCGCATTCGATGCCGTCGCGCTCCGCCAGCCAGTGCGCCTGCTCCTTGACGGTCGGGCCCTTGCCGCGCTCGTCGCGGCGGCCCATGAACCCGGACCACTCCTTCGCAAGGGCAGGGCCCTTCGCCGGGTCGGGCGTCATCGCCGCCTCGACCTTCCAGTACTCGTCGGGCTGGAACGCGCGGATCTCGCGCTCTCGGTCGACGACGAGCTTCAGCGCCACGCTCTGCACGCGGCCCGCGCTCAGGCCGCCGGCCACCTTCTTCCAGAGCACGGGGCTCACCATGTAGCCCACGATGCGGTCGAGGATGCGTCGCGCCTGCTGCGCGTTGACGCGATTGAGGTCGATCGCATGCGGGTCCTGGAAGGCCTTCAGGATCGCGCTGCGGGTGATCTCGTCGAACTTGACGCGCTTGGCCTTGAGCGGGTCCACGCCCAGGAGCTCCGCCAGGTGCCACGCGATCGCCTCGCCCTCGCGGTCAAGGTCGGTCGCGAACCAGATCTCGCTGGCGCCCTTGGCGAGCTTCCGGAGCGCGGTCGCCTGCGCCTTGCGGTCGTCGCTCACCTCGTAGGTGGGCTCGAAGTCGTTGTCGAGGTCGACCCCAGGCACCGGCTGCTTGGTTCCCTTCGGCGCCCGGGGCGGCAGGTCGCGGATGTGGCCCTTGGACGCCTCCACCTTGAACCCCGAGCCGAGGTACTTGGTGATGGTCTTGGCCTTCGCGGGGCTCTCGACGATCACCAGCTTGTACGCGCCCTTGGCGGGAGCGGGCTTGTCGTCACCGGCGTCGGCGGAGGGGGCTGCGGGCTTGGTGGTGCGCTTTGCCATGGAAACACGGGGCCCTGCGGCCGGTGGAGGGGCGGCGTCGGCCGACCCGGTGGCTCCATCGGCCCACGAGGGGGATCTATATGAGGAGCAAATGCAGGCCGGGTCAAGCCCCCGGGCAGGTCGGACGTGGCCTCCGCGGGAGCCGCGCCGCATCCGAAGCCCCCGGTTTGCCGCCCGATCGTCCCCCCTCCGGGGGGACGGCGCGGGCCCCGAGGCCTACCGCGGGGAGGGGCGAAAAACTTTTTCGATAACCTCGCGGGCCGCCTCCGCGGTGCCGGTCCTCGGCCCGTCGATCCAGATCGCCCCGGGGATCGCCTTGAACCGCCGCAGCCACGTCCGCTGCTGCCGGGCGTACTGCCGCGTGCGCACCTTGATCTCCTCCTCGGCCTCCGCGATCGAGGTCTCGTGCGCGAAGTGCCGCAGCACCTCTCGGTACCCGACGGCCTCGATCGCCTGCCGGTTGAGCGGCCCCCGGGCGAGGAGCCGCATGACCTCGGCCTCCAGCCCGCGCTCCACCATGCCGTGCACGCGCGCGTTGATCCGCTGGTTGATCATGTCGACCGGCCACTCGAGCCCCACGACGTGCATCCCGTCGGGCAGGGCGCGCGGCGTGTCGCTCCACTGCCGCTGCAGCTCGCTGATGCGGCGGCCCGTCGTCATCCACACCTCGAGTGCCCGGATGGTCCTCCGCCGGTCGTTGAAGTGGATGCGCGACGCGGCTCGCGGATCGTGGTGCTCGAGGTCGCCGCGCAGCATCTCGGTGGGCAGCGCCTCGAGGCGCGCGCGGATCTCCGGGTCGCCCGGCGGGCCCTCGAACATCCCGTCCACCAGGCTCTTCACGTAGAGGTTGGTGCCGCCCACCACCACCGCGTGCCGCCCGCGCGCGTGGATCGCCGCAATGGCCTCGCGCGCGCCGTCCACCCAGTCGGCCACCGTGAACGCGCCGCCGTGCGGGTCTGCCACGTCGATCATGTGGTGCGGCACGCCGCGGCGCTCCTCGTCCGTGGGCTTCGCGGTGCCGATGTCCATGCCGCGGTAGACCTGCATGCTGTCGGCGCCCACGCACTCGCCTGCGCCCGGCATCGCGAGCGCAAGCTCCACCGCGAGCGCGGTCTTGCCGCCTGCGGTGGGGCCGAGGACCAGCACCGTGCGGGGCGCGTGTGCGTGCGCAGGCGATGTTCCGTGCGTCGGTTCCATTCGTATAGTGGAAGTATGACCGAAGCCAACGCCGCAGCCGCGCCCCGCCGCACCGTCGACAGCCTCGACGCGAAGGGCAAGACCGTCTTCGTCCGCGCCGACTTCAACGTGCCCACCGACGATGCCGGCGCCATCACCGACGACCGCCGCATCCGCGGCGCGCTGCCCACCATCGAGTGCCTGCTGGGGAAGGGCGCCGCGGTGGTGGTGGCCAGCCACTTCGGCCGGCCGGCCGGCACCGGCTACGAGGCAGGCGAGAGCCTGAAGCCGGTGTTCGAGCGCCTGAAGCAGCTCCTCGCCGGCAAGGCCGAGGTGCGCTTCGCGGGCGAGGTGCCCACCGACGCCGCGAGCGCCGCGGCCGTGGCGGCCCTCCGGCCGGGGCAGGTGCTCCTCCTCGAGAACCTGCGCTTCGAGAAGGGCGAGAAGAAGGGCGACGCCGCCTTCGCCGGCAAGCTCGCCGCCTACGCGCAGGCCTACGTGAACGATGCCTTCGGCGCCTCGCACCGCGCGGACGCGTCGATGGTGGCGCTGCCGCGCGCCATGCGCGCCGCCGGCAAGCCCGCGGTCGCCGGCCGCCTGCTCGAGAAGGAGCTCCGCTTCCTCGGCGCGGCGCTGGAGTCGCCGCGGCGGCCGTTCGTCGCCATCGTCGGCGGCGCGAAGGTGAGCGACAAGCTCGCCGCGCTCTCCAACCTCCTCGACAAGGTCGACGCCATCGTCGTGGGCGGCGCGATGGCCTACACGTTCCTGCGCGCGCAGGGCGTGGCCACCGGAAGCAGCCTCGTCGAGCCCGACATGGTGGAGAGGGCCGCGGGCATCCTGCGCGACGCGCACGCGCGCGGGCGCACCATCCTCCTCCCGGTCGACCACGTGTGCGGCCGCAAGCTCGAGCCCGGCACCGAGACCGCCGTCGTCGCCGGCGCCATCCCCGACGGGTGGATGGGCCTCGACATCGGTCCGCGCTCGCAGGCGCTCTTCGCCGAGGCCTGCCGCGCCGCGAGGCAGGTGGTCTGGAACGGCCCGATGGGCGCGTTCGAGACGAAGCCGTTCGACGCGGGGACGCTCGCCGTGGCGCGTGCCGTGGCCGAGGCCACCGCGGCCGGCGCCGTGACCATCGCCGGCGGCGGCGACACGGCCGCCTCGCTCGACGTCCTCGGCCTCGCCGACGCGCTCACCCACGTCTCCACGGGCGGCGGCGCCAGCCTCGAGATGCTGGAAGGCAAGCGGTTCGAGTCCGTGGATGCGCTGGACGCGGCCTGATCCGCGGCGCGGACGCGCAACAGGGGCGTCTATCATGCGTTGTTCCTGAGGACCCCCACCATGCGCATGCACCTCGCCGCCATCGCCGCCGCCGTCGCCCTCGTCGCATCCCCGTTCGCCTCGGCGCAGGAGTCGAAGCTCAAGGTCGGCTCCAAGGCCCCCGAGGGCCTGGCCGAGCACCTCGACTTCGTGCAGGGCGAGGCCGTCTCGTCCTATGCGCAGGACAAGGTCTACGTGATCGAGTTCTGGGCCACCTGGTGCGCGCCGTGCAAGCGCTCCATCCCGCACCTCACCGAGCTCCAGCGCGACTACGGCCCCCGCGGCCTGCAGATCGTCGGCATCAGCGACGAGCCCGTCGAGACGGTGCGCAAGTTCGTCAAGGAGAAGGGCTCGGCCATGGACTACGCGGTGGCCGCGCAGAAGAAGGACGACACGCACATCTACCAGACCTGGATGAAGGCCGCCGGCCAGAACGGCATCCCCTGCGCCTTCGTCGTGAGCCGCAAGGGCGAGATCGTCCACATCGGCAACCCGCTCGACCCGAACTTCGACCGCGTGCTCAAGCTGACCCTCGCCAACCGCTACGACCCCGAGCTGACGTCGCGCGTCGAGCCGACCATCGCCGCCGCGCGCGCCGCGGCCAAGCGCCGCAACTACAAGGAGGCCGAGGGCCTCTACGCGAAGGCCATCGCCGAGGGGCCTGTCACGCTCATGGACTACAGCTTCGAGTGCTGGCGCATGCTCGGCGAGCAGGCCAGCGACGATGCCAAGGCCAAGTCGTTCATCACCGCCACCATCGACGGCGTGAAGGACGACCGCTACGCGCTCATCGAGGCCGCCACCTACCTCGCGTCCGATCCCTCGCTCAAGAAGCGCGACCTCGACGCGGCCAAGTACGCCGCCGGCAAGCTGAAGGCCATGTCCGGCGCCATGCAGGACCCCGACACGCTCGCGGCGCTGGCTGCGGTCTCGGCGGCCTCCGGCGACTATTCCGGCGCGGCCGAGATGCAGTACGACGCCTGGATGTCGGCCGCCCCGACCGCCAAGCCCGCGTTCAAGCGCGCGCTCGAGGTCTACGAGACCAAGTCCAAGGGCGCGGACGCCAAGTGACCGCCTCCGTGGCCGCTGCCCGCCGCAACCCGTACCTCACCGACCGACGGCTCCTCGTGGAGCCGTCGATCCTTTCCGCGGACTTCACCCGCCTCGGCGAGGAGTGCCGCGCGGCGATGGACGCCGGCGGCGACGCGCTGCACGTGGACGTGATGGACGGCCACTTCGTGCCGAACCTCTCCATGGGCCCGGCGCTCTGCGAGGCAGCGCACCGCGCGGTGCCGGGCGCGTTCCTCGACGTCCACCTCATGTGCACGGACCCGGGCAAGTGGGTCGAGCCCTTCGCGAAGGCCGGGGCGGGGCACATCCAGTTCCACGTGGAGGCGGTGCCGCGCCCCGCGGCGCTGGTCGAGCGCATCCGCGCGCTCGGCATGACAGCGGGCGTGGTGCTCAACCCCGACACCCCCGCATCCGCATGCGTCGATGCCATCCCGCTGGTCGACACCGTGATGCTGATGTCGGTGCACCCGGGCTACTCCGGCCAGCGCTTCATCGAGGGCGTGCTGCGCAAGGTGCCCGAGCTGCGCGCGGCCATGCGCCCGGGCCAGCGCCTCATGATCGACGGCGGCGTCTCGCCCGAGACCGCGCCCGCGTGCCGGGCGGCCGGCATCGACGTCCTGATGAGCGCGAGCGCCGTCTTCGGCGCCCCCGACTACGCCGCGGCCATCGCCGCGCTCCGCGGCTGACGCCATGGGCGCCACCTCGCTCTGGCTGCTCCGGCCTGCCGAGACCGCCTGGAACGAGGCGCAGCGCCTGCGCGGCACCGTGGACCTTCCCGCCACCGAGGATTCGCTGGCCGATCTGCGCCAGCGCGTCGCACGGCTGCCCGAGGGCCCGGAGGTCCTCTTCCATCCGCCCGACGAGGCCGCCACCGAGAGCGCACGGGTCGTCGCCAGCCGCTTCGCGTGCCGGGTGCGCGCCGACGCGGGCCTCTCCGAGCCCGACCTCGGGCTCCTCGAGGGCCTCAGCATGGCCGAGTTCGAGCGCCGCTTCGAGAGCCGGCACGCCGAGTGGCGCGACTCGCCGCTGACGCTGGTGCCGCCCGAGGGCGAGCCCTTCGCGGACGCGCGCGAGCGGATCCTCGCCGCCTTCCTCGATGTCGTCGAGCGCAACGAGGGTCGGCGCATCGGCATCGTCCTCCACCCGATCGCGCTCGCCATGGTGCGGGACGCGCTCGCGCGCGGCGACGGCTCGCGCCTGTGGGAGCGCGTGGACGGGCGCAGCTGGTGCACGCAGTACCTGGTGCCGGAGGGCGCGATCGACGTCCCGGGCGCGGCCGCGGGCTGACGCGCGGCTACACTCCGACCCGTGCCCGAACCCACCTGGACCGAAGCCACGGTTGCCGTCAAGAAGACCGTCCCCGACGGCCTCTGGACGCAGTGCCCCGAGTGCGAGGAGACCATCTTCCGCAAGAGCCTCGAGGCCAACCTGATGGTCTGCCCCAAGTGCGACCACCACCTGCGCATCTCCGCGCGCCGGCGCATCGAGCAGCTGCTCGACCCCGGCACCTTCGAGCCCCTCGACGCGGACATGTCGCCGATGGACCCGCTCGGGTTCGTCGACCAGAAGCCCTACATCGACCGGCTCCGCGAGACGCAGCGCAAGTCGGGCGAGATCGACGGCGTGCAGACCGGCACCGGCTTCATCAAGGGCCGCAAGCTCGTGGTCGGGGTGATGGACTTCACGTTCATGGCGGGGTCCATGGGCAGCGTGGTCGGCGAGCGCCTCACGCGCTGCATCGAGCACGCCACCGACCACAGCCTGCCGCTCGTGATCGTCAGCTGCTCGGGCGGCGCGCGCATGCAGGAGTCGGGCTTCTCGCTGATGCAGATGGCCAAGACCAGCGCCGCGCTCGCGCGCTTCGACGACTCGGGCGGGCTGTACATCTCCGTGCTCGCCGACCCCACCACGGGCGGCGTCACCGCCAGCTACGCCATGCTCGGCGACGTGATCTTCGCGGAACCGAAGGCCCTGATCGGCTTCGCGGGGCCGCGCGTGATCCAGCAGACCATCCGGCAGGCGCTGCCGGAAGGGTTCCAGACCGCCGAGTTCCTCGAGAAGGCGGGCTTCGTCGACCGCATCGTGCACCGCTCGGCGCTCCGCACCGAGATCAGCCGCATCATCGACTACTCGGGGAAGTGACGCGTGCCCGACGCGCATGCGCCGATCACCGCGCGCCGCGCCGCGCTCCTGGCGGTCGCGTCCGCCGTGCCGTTCGGATGCGCGTTCGCGCCGGTGGGCGCGTGGCCGCTCGTGCTCGTGGCGGCCGCGCCGCTGGCGGCCATCGTCGCCCGTGACGGCGGGCCGGTGCGCGCCGCGTTCGGCTGGCGCACGGCATGGGCCGTCGCCGGGGTGCTGTGGCTGAAGTGGTTCGTGCTGCACGCCTGGCTGCTGCAGGTCACCGTGGCGGGGACGCCCGCGCTCGCGGCGTACTGCACGCTGCACGACCTGCTTGCGCTCTGGCTCCTCGTGCGCTGCGCGCGCGCGCTCCCGGCGTGGGTTCCCTGGGCAGCGCTCGTCCCGCTCGCCTTCGGCGCCGAGGAGGCGTTCCGGGCGCTCGTCCTCTTCGACGGCTACCCGTGGTTCAGGTGGGGGCATCCGCTCGTGGAGTCGCCGGCGCTCGTCCAGTGCTGCGACCTCGGCGGCGAGATGCTCGCGTCGCTCCTGCCGCTTGCGCTCGCCGGCGCCGCGCTCGATGCCGTTGCCGCGCGGCGAAGCCCGTCGATCGCACGGCGCCGCACCGCGCTTGCCGGCATCGCGCTGGCATGCGGGCTCCATGCCGGGGCCCTCGGCTACGGCCTGTGGCGGCTTTCGTCCGCGCCAGCAGGCAGCGGGCCGTCCGTCCTCCTCGTGCAGACCGACCTTGCCACCAGCAACAAGGTGGCATGGGCGGCGCGCGACCAGGCCCGCGACGTCCCGTCGTTCGCGGAACTCACCCTGCGCGGCGCCATCGACGCCGCCGAGCATCGCCAGCCCATCCACCTTGCGGTGTGGCCCGAGACCATGCTCGCGGGCTACGGGCTCGAGCCCGCCACCATCGACCTGCAGGAACGCAACGGCTGGTTCCCGGGGGACCGCTTCCGGACGATTGTCTCCGGGCTGTCGGCGCGGCTGGGTGCGCCGCTCCTCGTGGGGAGCGCGGCGTTCATCGGCCTTCGCCCGGAGGGTGACCGGTTCACGTGGGACCGCCAGTTCAACAGCGCCTACCTCGTCAACCCGGGCCCGCCCCCGTACCCGCGCTACGACAAGGTGTTCCTGGCCCCGTTCGGCGAGACCATGCCCTACATCTCCAACTGGGACTGGCTGGAACGCGCGCTGCTCTCGATGGGTGCCGCCGGCATGACCTTCGACCTCGACCGCGGCGGCGAGCCGGTCCGCTTCGAGGTCCCGTGGCAGGGCGGGACGGTGCGCATCGCCACGGCCATCTGCTTCGAGGACGCGATGACATGGGTCACGCGCGACCTCGTGTTCCCCGCCTCAGCGGGGCGCGGCCGCGCGGCCGACCTCCTGGTCAACATCACCAACGACGGCTGGTTCGGCTGGTACGACCCCGGACGGGCGCAGCACCTGCAGATCGCCCGCTTCCGCTGCATCGAGACGCGGACGCCCATGGTGCGCGCCGCCAATTCCGGGCTGTGCGCGGGCATCGACTCATCGGGCAGGGTGGTGTCCGGCCCCACGGCGCCGCGCACCTCGGGCTGGCTGCTCGCCTCGCCGCCGCTCGACGGTCGCGTCCCGCCCTTCGCGACCGTGGGCGAAGTACCATCGATCGCACTCATGCTCACCTGCGCAGGCACTGCCGTCGTCGGGCTCTTCCGTCGTCGCCCGCTCCCGGGCCCCGCCGCGGCGGCCGTGCTCGCCGTCGCGCTCGTGCCCTTCGTGGCCGGCTGCGAGCAGTCCGTGCAGGAGCAGCCGTGGTCGAGCCGCGGGCAGAGCATCCAGAAGGACGGCGAGGTGAAGCTCTCCGCCGACGGCCGCGCCATGCCCGTGGCGCTGCCGGTGGAGTCCAACGGCGACGCGCGCAACGCCGCGCTGACGCTCCTTCGCCAGGCCACCGCCTCCGACGTCCCGATGTACCGGGCCAACGCGTGCGAGGCGCTCGGCGCGTCGCCGGCCGACCTGCAGGCAGCCGTCACGCCGCTCCTCTCCGACCCCAACCGCGGCGTGCGCTTCGTCGCCGCCATGGAGGTCGGTCGCGCCAAGCTCGCTGCCGCGGCCGACGCGGTGCAGCCGCTCCTCGTCGACGAGAGCCCGTCGGTGCGCGCGGCCGCCATCTACGCGCTCACGCGCCTCGGCCGCCCGGTCGACCCGTCGCCGCTCGGCGCCATGGTCCGCTCCGACGATCCGGAGGTTCGCTCGAACGCGTACCTCGTGCTCGGCGAACTCGGCAACAAGAGCGCGGTGGCGATGATCCGCGACTCGCTCGGCAAGGGCATGCGCCAGGTGAACCCGGCGCGCGTGCGCGTGGTGGAGCTGCAGGCCGCGGAGGCCCTCGTGCGCCTCGGCGAGGCCGACGGCATCGAGCCGATCCGTGCCGCGCTGTACGCGCCCGGGGAGCAGGCCGAGTTCACGGCGCTCGCGGCAGGGCAGGTCGCCCGCCTCAGGGACGAGGGGTCGCGCGCCATCCTGATGCGCCTCATCGACGGCACGGGCATCTCCGCCCGGCCCACCGAGGTCCGGATCTGCTGCGCCGGGGCACTTGCCCAGATCAGCCCGGCCGACGCCGGCACCGTCACCAAGTTCGCCCGCACCCTCCTGCAGGACCGCGAGCCGGCGGTCCGGGCGCAGGCGGCCGTGGCCCTGGGGACCGCCGGCGGGCAGGCCGTCGTCCCGGAACTCGAGGCGATGCTCCTTGACCCGTTCCCGCAGGTCCAGCTTGCCGCAGCAAAGGCCATCCTCGCTGCAACCGCAGGCCATTGACAGGGCGTATAGGTCTCGGGTATTACTGATAACGTCCCGCGCGGTCCGTCCGCGTCGGGCCGCGGTTGGTTCAGAAACAAGATGAAGTTCCCGTTGCGGGCGCGTCGCCCGCCCCGGGACCCCAGAGGCACTCACCGTGCACCTACTGACCAAGATCCTCGTCGTGCTCGTTGCGATCCTCGTCGCCGCCCTCGTGCCGCTCGCCGCGGTCTCGTCGACGAACCAGGCCTCGTTCAAGCAGCAGGCCGCCGAGGCGCAGGCCGCCGCCAAGGCCTCCGCGGCCGAGGTGTCGGTCGCCCAGGACGCGTACAACGCCAGCGTCGCCGCGGTGCAGGCCAAGATCTCCACGCTCGAGGCGCGCCTCTCGGCCGCCAGCATGGAGCGCGACAAGGAAATCCAGATGCGCGCCGACAAGGAGCGCGAGCTCGAGCGCATCCGCATCGAGATCGCCGACCTCAAGGGCCAGCTCGCGTCGGCCAGCGCCAACGACACGCTGCAGACCAAGCTGATCGACGCGATGCGCCAGGACATCGACAACGCGCGCACGCAGTACCTCGCGGCCGAGAAGGCCCGCGTCGAGCTGCAGGACTCGATGGCCCGCCTCCAGGGCGACCTCGACAGCGAGACCGCCGCCAAGCGCCAGCTCCAGGAGCAGCTGCAGAAGGTGTCCGAGGACAAGGAGCGCGCCATGGCCGACGTGCAGCGCTACGCGGCCCTGCACGGCTCGGTGACCCCGCGCGCCGGCGCCACCGCCGACACCGCGCTCCCCGTCGTCGCCGACCGCTCGCTCAGCGCCACCGTCATCGACGTCAAGCGCGAGCCGGACGCCACCCTCGCAGAGATCAACGCCGGCACCCGTGACGGCGTGAAGGAGGGCTGGGTGATGACCATCGCCGACGGGTCCAACTTCATCGGCAACCTCCGCATCGTGCAGGTGGACGTCAACCGCGCCGTCGGCATCGTCGAGCTCGAGGACGCCGGCACCCGCGGCGAAGTGAAGTCCGGCCAGCGCGCCATCGCCCGCAAGGGTGAGTGACCCCCATCCACGGAGCATCAATGGCCGCAGCCACCCCCGCCAACGAAGTCAAGCGCGCGAAGCCGCAGCTGAACGTCTACACCGGCCTCCTCACCATCGCGCTCCTCCTCGCGGTGTTCGGGGCCGGCGTGATCGCGCTCATGAACATGGACGCCTCGGGCCAGGGCCCGTTCGACATGATCCGCGGCCGCTGATCGGTCCGGCACCAGATCGGTCCGGCACCAGATCGGTCCGGCACCAGATCGGTCCGGCACCTATCGGTCCGGCACCACAATCGGTCTGCTATCGCGCGGTCCGGGCCTCCGCCGAGGCCGCCTCGCGCCTGCATCCGCAACTCGATTCCTCCCGCCGCCGCAGCGCCCCACGCTGCGGCGGCGCTGCGTTCCGGGGCCCACGCCCCCGCGCCCTCCGGGGGAACCGCTATCCTCCGTCCGATGGGCCGTAGACCGGCCCCCGAGGCGGCGGAGCCCGCCTCGGTCCGTGGCTTCAGGAAGGAGCAAGCAGTGGCTCTCGAGATCGACTGGCTTTCGCGCCTCTTCAGCGTCGACATGGGGATCGACCTCGGCACCTGCAACACGCTCGTGTGCGTCCGGGGCGAGGGCATCGTCCTGAACGAGCCGTCCGTGGTGGCCGTCCGCAAGGGCACCAACATCGTGCTCAACGACGGCGAGGCCGTGGGCGACGAGGCCAAGAAGATGCTCGGCAAGACGCCGGGCGGCATCGTGGCCGTGCGCCCCCTGAAGGACGGCGTCATCAGCGACTTCGCCGTCACCGAGGCCATGCTCGGCTACTTCATCAAGAAGGTGAACGGCAAGAGCACGCGCATCTTCGGGCCGCGCGTCGTCATCGCCATCCCGTCGGGCATCACCAGCGTCGAGAAGCAGGCCGTGTACGAGAGCGCCGAGCGCGCCGGCGCGCGCCGCGTGTACCTGGTGTACGAGCCCATGGCCGCGGCCATCGGCGCCGACCTCCCGGTGGCCGACCCGACCGCCAGCATGATCATCGACATCGGCGGCGGCACCAGCGAGATCGCCATCATCTCGCTGGCCTCCATCGCCGAGTGCGAGAGCCTCCGCGTGGCCGGCGACGACTTCGACGACGCCATCATCAACCACATGAAGCGCGCGCACCAGCTGGTGATCGGCGAGCAGACCGCCGAGCGCATCAAGATCGACATCGGCTCGGCCGCCCCCGCGGGCCCCGAGATGAAGATGGACGTACGCGGCCGCTGCATGAAGTCGGGCCTGCCGCGCAAGGTCGAGGTCACCAGCCAGGAGATCCGCGAGGCGCTCGCCGAGCCGGTCAACCTGATCGCCGAGGCCGTGGTGCGCGTCCTCGAGAAGGCCAAGCCCGAGCTGAGCGCCGACCTCGTGGACAACGGCATCGTGCTCGCCGGCGGCGGTGCGCTGCTGCGCGGCATCGACAAGGTGTTCAACAGGGCCACCGGCCTCGACGTCCGCATCGCCGACGACCCGCTCACCTGCGTGGCACGCGGCACCGCGAACTACCTCGAGAACCTGGACCTGTTCAAGGACACCCTCGAGTCCGACGCCGACTCCGTCTGAGCGCGGGCGCCGGACCGCCGGCGCTGACCGAACGCAACCGCCATGCTGCTGGCCAGCCGTCGAATCCTCGCGGTCGTCCTGTGCGCGGCCGCGCTGCTTGCGGTGCTGCCGCAGTCGGCGCAGGCCCCGTGGTCGGGCCGGCTGGCATCGTTCCTGTGGGCACCGCTCCGGCCGGGCACCGCGGCGCTCGCCTGGCTGCGCGACCGCGTGCGCGCCCCGGAGGACCCGTACCCGAACCTGCCCGACGAGCTGCGCGCCGCGCTCGAGGAGCGCGATCGCCTGCGCGGCGAGCTCGATGCCGCGGACCTTCGCATCGGCAAGCTCGAGCGTGAGGTCGGCGAGCTCACCGGCTACCGTCCGGCCGACCGGGCGGGATGGCGGCCGCGCCTGGCGAACGTGGTGGAGCGCGGGGGCGCCCGGCCGGGCGGCCTGCTCGGGATCGACATCGGCGTGGCGCAGGGTGTCTCCGAGGGCGACCCGGCGGTCGTCGGCGGCAGCCAGCTCCTCGGGATCGTGGCGGCGGGGGGCTCCGAGGGCCGTTCGTGGGTGGTCCCCCTCGACGACCGCCGGGCCGGCCGGATCGACGCCGTGGTGCATCCCTCCGGCGCCGCGGGCACCGGGAAGGGCGCCGCCGGCCGCGAACCGGGCAGGGGGCCGCGGCCGACGGTCCTGGTCCAGCTCCTGCCGCAGGGCAACCGCACGCTCGTCGGCGAACTCGAGCCAGGCGCCGACGGCCGCGCCGCCGATGTCCGCGCGGGCGACGCGGTCCTCCTGAGCGATGCATCGTGGCGGCCGGCGGCGCAGGGGATGCGCATCGGGCTGGTGGAGTCGGTGGGTGCGCTCGATGCCAACCCGCTCCGGCGGCGCATCACCGTGCGCATGGAGAGCGACCCGGCGCGCACGAGCCGCCTGGTGGTGAAGGTGCGCGAGTCCGCGGTCCAGGGGGGCGCGCGATGAGGTGGTGGGTCTGCGCCATCGCCCTGGCCGTCGTGCTGATGGCGGACGCCGCCCTGATGCCCGCCTTCGCATGGCGCGGGATGTCGCCGCAGCTCTGGCCGACGCTCCTGGCGTTCATCGCGCTCTACGCCTCGCGCGGCGGCGCGATGTGGGCTGCGGTGGTGCTTGGGCTCTGGATGGACGCGCTCAATCCCGCGCTCGGGATCGGGTCGATGGCGCCGCGCGCGGTGCCGGTGTTCGGGCCGCACGCCCTTGCCTGCGCGGCCGGGGCATGGACCATCCTCGAGCTCCGCGCATGGCTCTACCGCCGCAACGCGCTCACCGTGGCCTTCGCGGCCGCGGCGTGCGGGCTGGCCGCATCGCTCACGTTCGTGGCGGTGGCCGGGCTTCGCTCGTCCTACGCCGACCCCTCGCCGCTCTGGGGCGGAGGGTCGGGGGCGGCGGCGCTCGGCAACGACGCGCTCGAGGTGCTCGTGTCGGCCGTCGTCGGCATCCTGCCGGCATGGGCCCTGCAGTGGACGGTGCCGGCGTGGGACTTCGAGGTGGCGGGGCCGCGCTTCGGCGGCGGCCGCGGGCCAAGGCAGGGTGCCTGAGCGATAGTCTTCAGCCATGGACCCCGCCACCGCAACGCTCCTCTTCGACGACGGCTCAGGCGATCTGGGCCCGCTGTCGGACCTGCGCGCGAGCTTCGAGCAGCGGGCCGGCGGCTTCACCATGCTCGAGCGCGTGCGCGCCACCGGCGCGCGCATCCACGCCGCCGTCGGCGGAGCGCTGCAGCCCGTGCTTCGCGAACGCCATGGCGATGCCGCGTTCGCGGTGCCCGCCGCGGCGCTGTGCGTCAACGGGCGGCTGCATGCGGCGCTCGACGCCGCGCTGCGTTCGCGGCTTGCGGCGCTCGGCGAAGGACGCGCGCTGGTGGCAGCCGACGGTTCCGTGGTGGCCGCGCGCCTCGCGGGCAGGGAGCTCTCGGAGTTCGCGGCGGGCATTGCGGCCGGGCGCACGGCGGTCCCCTCGGGGGTTG